>CAZVHF010000023.1:3326-20439 GCA_964627105.1 uncultured Chitinophaga sp. | reverse complement strand
TGTACCGATGAAGCTGCAACAAATTACGACGCAGATGCTAAGAAAGATGATGGCTCATGTGTGTACGCCGAACCGCGCCTTGTCTTTGTATTCGAGTTTGATTCTACGCAGGCTCGTTTGAATAATTTCGGTTTACCTGCAGGCTTGCCTTCCGGACATGCCGGACAGAATCCGAAAATGAACAAAATGAGTGCGCATTACATCGAATTGGCTCCCGGTGCATTTACGGCACTCGGAAGTGGTGCGGTAGTGTTTCACGCAGCTGAGACAACAGCCGGGGGCGAAACGGCGATTGATTTCTCTAAAGCTAATGCCGTGGGCAATAATGAGGAATTTTTCTCTATTCCAATTAAAGATGTTGCCGCAGGTGAGTATGAATACCTGCGTGTTTCACTTGCCTATCAAAACTACGATATCAAATTTCACCTCGATTCGGTTTACACAGTTCCAGGAATTGGCGATGTTTCTATTGTGCAGGATTTTACCGGCACAGTGGCCAGTTTTGTAGGATACAATACCTATATCACAAATTATGTGATAAAAAATCAGAACATTACCGTAAATGCCAATAAAAAACAGGGGTACTGGGGCTTTGAAACCAGTGGAACGATTGCAGCATTGGGCAATTACCCATTTTCTTACTTCGATACAGGTTCTGCACCCGCGGGAGCAACTACAGTTGTAAATCCGCTAAGTGCAAGTTCTCCCATTCCTGCAGGTTCGTGCGTGGTTACCGGAGCATTTGCCGGAGGTAAATTGAAGATTACAGGGAACGAAACCAACGACATTGTAGTGCGGGTTTCACTTTCGACCAACAAGAGCTTTGAGTGGATTGATGGGAATGGAAACAATAAGTTTGAACCAACTAAGGGAGAACAGATTGTAGATATGGGTCTTCGGGGAGTAATACCATATGTGGAGCAATAGATTTTGTGCCATTCGATAGCCAGGTTAGTGGATTAAAGCTGGTACATGAAAAAATCATTATGATTGCGTGCACGACGTAACTAAAATTTATTGAAAACGATTTACCTTCGTCCAAAATTTGATGCCATGAAATTCGTAGCCGAAATTGACGTAATGCCTCACAAAGCCTTGTTAGATCCACAGGGAAAAGCTGTAGGGAGCAGTATGCCCCGATTGGGACTTTCGGCCATCGAACAGGTACGCATTGGGAAGCATATTCAGCTCGAACTTGAAGCTAATGCTGAAAACGAAGCGCGCGAAATGGTCGAGAAAGCCTGCAAGGAATTATTGGCAAATCCTATTATGGAAGGCTATTCGTATACCATTAAGTCGGTATAAGCCTTAACAATTACTCAATGCACGATATACGAAAATGTTTGGCATAGCTTATATCGTGTGTTTGGTTTACATCACTTTGATTCGGTTTTATAAGGAAAAGCGCACAATCAGGAATGGGATTGATGCTTTTGGGGGATAACATTTCCTTAATGAAAATCAATTCATTTTCTTTCCGGTGTCTATAAAGCATCCGACAAATAAGCTGAATGAGCTCGTGATCGAATTTATTTTATTTGTCAAATTCAGAAATCCATCCAAAATGTTTTGTAGATATCTGAGTCTTGTTAGTTTCGATATAATTTAAAAGTGATTTTGCTTGTGGAGAGAGGTTTTTAGCCTTTAACCAAACTAAATTCCACTCCGATTCTAGCTTCATTTTAGGTACGTCAATTACTTCAAGTTGATTTAATAAGAGCTCATTTTTTATTCCGATTAAAGGTAGGATTGAATAGCCTAAGCCTGCAATTACAGCTTGTTTAACGGCTTCGTTGCTGGTCAATTCCATACTTTTAATATGCCTAATGTTGTGCTTTTGTAAAAAAGCTTCAACTGTATGCCGCGTTCCAGAGCCTGGTTCCCGAAAAATTAAGGGTAAGGTATTAAATAGTTTGATTGATGGTTTTTGATCTTTCATTTCATTTCGTTTGCCAACCAAAACCAATTTGTTTTTAAGAAGAGGCAGTTGTTCAAGTCCAATATTTTCTGGAATCACAGAAACCAAACTAAAATCGACCTCGTTTTTTTCTAAATTTTCCAACACCTTGGATTTGTTGGTCACATCCATTTGCAATTCGATATTTGGATGAAGTTTTAAAAAGTCGCTGAGGAAATATGGCATAATGTATTTCCCCGTTGAAACAACAGAGATTTTAATCTTACCCGCCAAAATTCCTTTGTGCAATTTCGAGCGAAATTGGATGTGTTCCATTTCTGAAATGATTACTTCAGCAGCTCGCACGATCTCGCGACCAAAGTCGGTAATAAAAATCTTGCGACCTACCAACTCGGTAAGCGGAATATCAAATTGCTGCTGAAAATTCTTAAGTTGAATGGAAACCGCCGGTTGGGTTAAATGCAGCTCCTCTGCTGCCTTGGTAATGCTTCCGTGTCGCGCAACGTGGGTAAAAATGAGCAACTGGTTTAATGTGTAGTTCATAAAACAAAATTATGAATAGTATTTTAACAATAAATAAAAACTAATGAGTTTACTTGTTCAATTTTGCAAAAAAAAAATTATGACACGTATAACCGTTGCAAAAGGAGATGGTATAGGTCCTGAGATTATGGACGCTACACTCAAAATTTTATTTGCCGCCGGCGCAAAGATTGAGATTGATGAAATTGAGGTAGGAGAGAAGGTTTATCTTTCGGGAAATACTGCCGGTATAGCTAAAGAAAGCTGGGATGTAATCAGACGAAATAAAATCTTTTTGAAGGCACCCATAACCACTCCTCAAGGAGGAGGCTACAAAAGCCTGAACGTTACAACTCGTAAATTTCTTGGTTTGTATGCCAACATTCGCCCGTGTATGAGTTTGCACCCGTATGTTGCAACCAAGCATCCCCAAATGGATATAGTAATTGTACGCGAAAACGAGGAAGATTTATATGCCGGAATCGAGCACCAGCAAACCGATGAGGTGATTCAATGCCTTAAATTAATTAGCCGTCCGGGGTGCGAGAAAATTGTGCGTTACGCATTTGAATACGCCCGCCAGTACAAACGTAAAAAAGTAACATGTTTTACAAAAGACAATATCATGAAGCAAACAGATGGACTATTCCATCAAGTGTTTGATGAAATTGCAAAGGAATATCCGGAGATTGAGAATGAGCACTGGATTATCGATATCGGTGCAGCCAAGATGGCCGATACACCAGAAGCATTCGACGTAATTGTAATGCCGAATCTGTACGGCGATGTATTGTCGGATGTAGCTGCACAAATTGCAGGCTCCGTTGGCCTTGCAGGTTCTGCAAACATTGGTGCCGAATGTGCGATGTTTGAAGCAATTCATGGCTCAGCACCACGCCGCGCCGGTCAAAACATGGCTAACCCATCTGGTTTACTTCAGGGAGCCATCTTGATGCTCAATCACATTGGTCAGGCCGAAATTGCTGAGAAAATTCAAAACGCATGGTTAAGAACAATTGAAGAGGGAATTCATACCTACGATATATTCAAAGACAATGTGAGCACACAGAAAGTTGGTACACGCGAGTTCGCCGATGCTGTTATTGCACGTTTAGGACAAAAACCAGAGAAGCTGCAATCGGTTACCTATAATACCCGTGAGGCTTTTGTATTACCGCAATACCAGCGTAAAGCGCCTGCTAACAAGGAACTTGTTGGTGTTGATGTGTTTGTGCACTGGAATGGTTTGGATGCCAACGCACTTGCGCAGAAAGTTCACCAACTTGATACTGAGGGAGTAAAATTGTCGATGATTACAAACCGAGGTGTAAAAGTATATCCTGATGGCTTTCCTGAAACGTTCTGCACCGACCATTGGCGTTGCCGCTTCAAGCCAGTCGATGAGCGAGCATTAACCAAGGAGGAAATAATTAGCCTGTTGAGCCGTGCTCATTCACTTGGAATTGATACGATCAAAACCGAAAACCTTTATGCTTTCGACGGAAAACCTGCTTATTCGCTCGGACAAGGCCAATAACACACTCGAATCATGCTGTTCAGTTTTGATGGATGGCGTGTTTGATGCCAAGGATGCACTGGACCTTATTACAGCGATGTATCAGCAGAAGTTGCGTTTTCACGAGTCTAAAATTCAACTTGCCGATTCGGAAGAGGATATAAAACAACGCGAAGAAAAAATAAAGCAACTGCAAGCGCATCTAAGCCGTATTCGTGCCTTGATACTCGGTGGTGAAAAGGCGCAAGTACATGCCGAAATTACGGTTCAGATGCTATGAACTGGTTTGATAACCGGGAATTGCTTATTGCAACACAACACGGAAAAGAAAAGGTTATTGCACCATTGATGGAGCAAGCCTTTTCTTTGTTCTGCGCTACGTCTCCCTTACTTGATACAGATGCTTTTGGTACTTTCAGCGGCGAAATTGACCGTAAAAGCAATCCGCTGGAAACAGCAAGGCTCAAAGGACTTGAGGCAGCTCGGTTAAGCAATGCCGACCTTATCATCAGTAGCGAAGGCTCATTTGGTCCGCATCCACAATTGTTTTTTCTTCCGATTAATCAAGAGCTTCTATTGTTGCAAGACATAAAGAACGGATTCGAAATCTACGTTATAGAATCTTCTACAGAAACAAATTTTGCATCCGAAACAATTCAACATGAGCGTGCGCTACTTGAGTTTGCTAAGCGTATTGGATTTCCAGATCATGCTGTTATTCTAAAAGATAAAGCTTCTAATTTCAAGTCCTGTGTAAAGGGTATTCAGGATGATCAAAAATTAACCGAAACATTTCGGGTCATGCAGGCGCAATTTGGCTCTGTTCATGCAGAGTCTGATATGCGAGCACATTTAAATCCTACGAGGATGATGGTTATTAAGCGCGCGTGCTTAAATCTTGTTCAGAAAATGCAGACAGTTTGTCCTAGCTGTACGTTACCAGGATTTGGAATTGTTTCATTTGTTCCTGGCTTACCTTGTGCAATGTGTGGTAGTCCAACCCGATTACCATTGGAAAAGGAAGTTTCGTGCACGCATTGCAGTTACAAGGATACGCTGCCATTCCCTGATGGAAAGACAAGCGATCCAGGTAATTGTGATACATGTAATCCTTGAAAACAGGTCGTTATTAATTTGGCGATAAACCAATTAACGCAGGTTTGAACCAAGCGTCTGTTTTCCTATTTTTATCCTGTGAAAAACATACGTCGAATCGCGGTCTATTGCGGCGCATCAGCCGGAAATTCGCCCGAGTACCGCAAGATTGCCGAAGAAACAGGGATGCTCATGGCCAATGCTGGATATGAATTGGTTTACGGAGGCGGCAAAGTGGGTATGATGGGCATTGTTGCCGATGCGATGCTGCAGGCCGGCGCAAAAGTAACCGGTGTTATTCCTCATTTTTTATTCAACATGGAAGTGGGTCACGAAGGTGTAACCGAACTCATTAAAGTTGAAACCATGCACGAACGTAAAATGAAGATGTACGAAATCGCCGATGCATTTTTGGCTTTGCCGGGCGGTTTTGGCACCATGGAAGAATTGTTCGAAATGCTCACCTGGGCGCAATTGGGCTTGCACACCAAACCCATCTGCGTGCTCAATTGTTTGGGATTTTATGATGGCTTGCAGGAACAGGCGAATCGTATGGAACGGAGTGGTTTTTTACACAGCGATACCAAATCGCTGCTTCATTTTGCTCAATCACCTAACGAGGCTATAACCTACCTCAGCGAATCGCAGTTGCCCGAACGACGCGAAATTTTAACAATTCGAAACACCTAAATTGCTATACCATGAATCAAGCTCATATTCATTTGTTGTTTAACCATTTTCCCATCATCGGTTCTATAATCGCCGTTTTGGTGCTTTTAAGCGGAATAATTTTGAAGAATCAAACCGTACGTTATGTGGCATACGGACTTTTCGTATTTGCGCTGATTACTACGGTACCGGCTTTTCTCTCGGGCGAAGGTGCCGAAGAAATTGTGGAAGCGTATCCCGGCGTTTCGCACGACATTATTCATGAACATGAGGAAGGAGCAGAGGCTGCCCTATGGTTAATGGTTATCTCGGGAGTTTTGGCAGGAATTGTCTTCTATCTGGAATATAGTGCAAACCTGCTGGCGTCAAAAGTTCGCATTGCATTGCTTGCCATTGCACTGGTTAATGTTTTATTTATGGCACGCGCGGGTAACTCGGGCGGAAAAATTCGTCACCCCGAACTGAGTGGAACAGTAATTTCTGCTCAACCCGATTCTGCCGGAGAAAAACACGAGGCTGAAGAGCACGATTAATCGATTGCATTGCGTTTGCCTTTACGCGCGAATTGCCGTAGGTTTGGCATCCCAAATATTTGATATTTCATGAAACTGCTCGAAAATAAAGTTGCGCTGATAACAGGCGCCACACGTGGAATTGGAAGAGGGCTTGCACTTCGTTTTGCCGAAGAGGGCGCCCATGTTGCCTTTACCTATATGTCATCTGAACAGAAGGCGCGCGACCTCGAAGCCGAATTGGCGGCCATGGGTGTAAAAACCAAAGGATATCATTCGGATGCAGCCATATTTACTGCTGCCGAAGGCTTGGTAACACAGGTACTTGCTGATTTTGGCGATTTACACATTGTGGTAAACAACGCCGGGATTACCAAAGATGGTTTGTTGATGCGCATGAGCGAAGAACAATGGGATGCGGTTATTCAAACCAATTTAAAATCGGTATTTAACCTCACCAAAGCGGCCATTAAGCCAATGCTGAAGAACCGTTATGGTGTATTCATTAACATGAGTTCGGTAGTTGGTGGTGGCGGAAATGCCGGTCAGGCCAATTATGCCGCATCGAAGGCCGGTATCGAAGGTTTCACAAAATCGGTTGCGCAGGAGCTAGGTTCGCGAAATATCCGCAGCAATGCCATTGCCCCCGGGTTTATCGAAACCGAAATGACGGCCGAACTCAGTGAAGAGGTGCGTAAGCAGTGGGCCGACAGCATACCGCTGAAACGAGGTGGAACACCGCTCGATGTTGCCAATGTTGCAGTATTCCTGGCTTCAGATATGGCAGCATACGTAAACGGACAAGTAATCAACGTATGCGGCGGCATGCGCATGTAATGAATGCTTTTTAATTCGGGAAACGATCGGTGAAGTTCGAATTTGTATATCAGTATCCGGCCTGGTTTATTTTATTATGCCTGGCTTGCGGTGCGTTATACACCTGGTTACTGTACCGTAAAAACATAGCATTTAAGGAGCAAAGCATTTGGTTATTACGCGGACTCTCTGCTTTGCGTTTCCTGAGTGCTTTTTTTATCAGTTTGCTTCTATTTGCACCCTTGTTGCGCATGGTAAGCCGCACCGTCGAAAAGCCCATTATTGTATTACTTCACGATAATTCGGCTTCGGTAAAGACTCCGCGCGACAGCGCCTTTTTACGGACGCAATGGCCCGAAATGCTCAATAAACTCGAAGCAGAACTCAGCGAACAATATGAATTTAGGAAATACACCTTCGATAAAGCGCTGAACGATAGCTTTGTTTTGAATTACGATGGTAAAGAAACCGACATGTCGGCTGCGCTGCGCGAAATTAACACGCGTTACGTAAACCGGAATGTAGGTGCCATTATCCTTGCAGGCGACGGAATCTTCAACAAGGGAACGAGTCCGCTTTACGTACCCAACGAGTTGCGCGCACCGATTTACACCATTGCATTGGGCGACACCGCCATAAAACGCGATTTGCTCATTAGGCAAGTAAACCACAACCAGCTGGCCTACCTCAACAATACATTTCCGGTAGAAGTATCGGTTGATGCGCGCAAGTTAAACGGCAACGCCTCCGTACTTGAATTGTATAAAGAAGGCACCTTGGTCGAAAGTCGTCCGTTGAGCATCAAAGGCAATACATTTTTTCAAACCGAAGCCTTTCGATTAACGGCCGATAAACCGGGAATTTTAAAACTACGGGCCGTAATTAAACCGGTGGCCGGTGAATACACTACGGCAAACAACCAGCGCGACTTTTTTATCGAGGTGCTCGATGCACGGCAAAAGGTTCTCATTCTTGCCGATGCACCGCATCCCGACCTGGCTGCTATTCGTTTTGCCCTGCAATCGAACGACAATTACGAAGTTACTGTTGCTTTGGCCGACAAATTCAACGAGTCGTTAAAACCGTATAGTCTGGTTATTGCACATCAGTTGCCGTCGAACCGAAATGGTGCACAGAACCTTATGACAGCGTTGCGTTCTGAAAATAAGCCTGTGTGGTTCATTGCCGGGGCGAATTCGTCTTTGCAGCAACTAAATGGCGTTCAAAATGTACTCCAGTTCAATGCAAGCCGTGGCGGTTCAAACGATGTGCAGGCTAAGTCTAATGGCAATTTTGCGTTGTTTGTGTTGAACGATGCTTGGCAAGGTATGGCTACCAACCTCGATCCCCTTCAGGTTCCCAATGCATCCATCAACAAAAATGGTCAGGCTGCGGTATTATTTACCCAACGCATTGGCATGGTTGATACGCAATACCCACTTTTTGCATTTGGTAACGATCCGCAGCGCAAGGAAGCCGTATTGTGTGGCGAAGGAATTTGGCGTTGGCGTATGGGCTTGTTTACGCGTACCAAATCGCATGAGTTGTTCAACGATCTTATTTCGCGTGTGGTGCAGTATTTAAGCGTGCGTGCCGAGAAACGCAATCTGCGCATTACGGCTAAAAACAGCTATGCCGAAAACGAATCTTTACTATTCGAGGCCGAAGTGTACAATGCATCCTACGAGTTAATCAATACGCCCGATGTGCAGATTGAACTAAAAAACGAAGCAGGTAAGAAGTTCCCCTTTACGTTTACCCGCACGGGGAAATCATATCGCTTAGATGCAGGCATGTTTCCGGCTGGTGAATACAGTTATTCGGCCAATACAAATGTAGGTGGACAAACGTATACTGCCGGCGGAAGATTTATTGTGAAACCGGTTGTGGCCGAAATCATCAACACCACGGCCGATCATGGATTATTGAATACCCTCGCACAACGCAACAAGGGAAAAATGGTGTTACCTGCACAAGCTAATTCATTGGTGCAGTTAATTACGCAAAACGAAGAAATTAAACCGGTGTCGCACAGTGAAACAAAAGTGGAGGAACCAATTAAACTCGGCTGGATTTTCGCACTGATTTTTTTACTGCTATCGGCCGAATGGTTTGTAAGACGGAGAAGCGGGGCTTACTGATAACGCGAAAAATACCGCAGAACTTTGAAGGTATGACTGGCTGGTGCAAGTTTTTGCAGCGAACTATTTCGATCGAAATAAGCCAGATTCCCCACGAGTGTTTCGGGTTTTAATTCGGCATCGTCGGGAAGCCGCAAACCAATGGTATACCGTATGGTGTCTTTCAGTGGGAAATCGAGCCAAACCAATTGAAATTCGTTGGATGAAGCAATAACAGAAGCATCGCGACTTTCGTAAGGGGCTTCGGCTTTCCAATTGGCCGGAAGTGGCATCGAAAAGCGCACCGGGCCCATCATTTCTCCACGTACGATTTCTATTTTTAAGGCAGACGTGTAGCCGGGGCGGGCTACTTCGCCACCAATCAATCGTAGCGATTGTGAGATAGAGCTCAATGAACAGCACAAAATCAATCCAAATAATGTGAATTTACTGTTTCTCGAGCACATAGATTTTTGCTTTTTGAAGTAAATCGAGTTTTTCGTTTGCCCCTTCGGGATGCAGGAAAATATCGTTTAGGAACCACTCCAGTTCGTACACCGAAATCCGGTGATCTTTATTGCGGTCGAAACTCCGTAATTCGGTTGGGATGCTTTTGTTTAGTCCACCACCAATCGGTTTCCATTCGGGATGCAGCGCTTCGAGTTCTTCGTAACGTTTAAGGCTTTCAATGGGAATATACTTCCGAACCGGATAAGGGCGCGAACCTTTATGAACCTTTCGTAAAACCTGTACAAACAAGCCAACCGAATCGTTGTATTGCTGCTGAATTTCTGCATCACTAAAAGCCCGACCCCTTGAATCGACCTTAGCATTTTCAGGACTATCGGGCTCTGCATCGATGAAATCGACAAAACCATCGCCGTCCGAATCGGGTGAACAGCCATTTGCATCGATTGGTGCTCCCTTTGGCGTTCCAAGGCAGCGGTCGTAATAATCGATGATGCCATCGCCATCTTCATCGCTTTGAAAAAGTGCATCAAAATCTACATCGTCGAAACGTTTTAAATCGGGTTGTGGTTTAGTGGTATTCCCAGTCTTTTTTTCTTTACGGATGGGCGAAAAACTGATGCCCAACTGCAGGGATTGCATGCGATCCCAACCACTTTTAACAGTAGAATTGTCGATATTATCTGACTGCAGAAATTGCATTTGAACCGATGCAAAAAGCGAAAGCGATGCATTTATTTTCATGCTTGCACCAAGAGAGATCGGAACATACAAGGTCGATTGGCCTGCATTTAAACGACTTTCGTAGGTGTGGTCGCGGTTAAGCACTAGGGCATTTTCGGCACCCGGATCTAATTCTGACACATTACGCAATGAACCATCATTCCAAGCAAAGTACTGCCGATTTTGGGCATCGAACCGATCGCCAAAAGATGAAAATATGCCATATCCAAGTCCGGCTTGTACAAATGGAGCAAGCCCATTTTTTGTTCGAAACACATAACGTAGTTGCGCATCGCCTCCCGAAAAGAATGCTCTGAAGTTGTTTACATCTGCACCTCCGATAGAGGAAACACGGAAATCGGAATAATTGAAACCTGCTAAAACGGAGTAATTTTTAAATCCAATACCGGCCGCCATACGGTGCATGGGCGAAGAAGCCTTCAAGGAATTGGATGCCACATCGCCATGGAAACTTAAAAAATGATACCCGTATTCCATGAATGGCCGTGTACGCATTTGTTCACCTTGCCCGAGCAGCGTTGATGAAATCAAGGATGCAAAAAAATATGCGGGTAAAATTCCTTTCCGGATAAACACGTTGTAAAATTGCAGAATAAATTGCAGAACGACAAAGCAAGCGAAAAATGGGGCAACGGATACTATTAATCGATAATTACGATTCGTTTACCTATAACCTTTATCATGCATTGCATACGCTAAACGGCTGTGCGCCGGAGGTAAAGCGAAACGATGTGCTGGAAATGGAGTTGCTTTGTAACTATGATGCCATAGTCCTTTCGCCCGGACCCGGCTTGCCACACGAAGCCGGAATGCTCATGCAGGCCATCGAGAAATGCTGGGATAGCATGAAAATACTGGGCGTTTGTCTCGGACATCAAGCTCTGGCACTGCACTCGGGTGCAAAACTGAAACAATTAGCCGAGCCTTATCATGGTGTAGCGCGTTCAGGTACAATTTTAAACCACAGCACCATTTACCGCAATATTTCAAGTCCGTTTGAAGCGGGGTCGTATCATTCGTGGACCGTAGATACCCATGGATTGCCCGATTGTTGGCAAATCAATGCGGTTGATGCAACAGGCGAAATATTATCGATGCAGCATGTTGAGAAGCCCATAACCGGCATTCAATACCATCCCGAATCGGTGCTAACGCCAATGGGCTATGCAGTTATCGAAAATTGGCTTCGCTTATAATGTTTCAGTTTCTATTCAATCGTGTTTTCTTATCTTGGTCGAATCTTTTTATCCTGATGAGAACATTCAATTTGCGTTTAGTATTCGTAACGCTTTCACTTATCCTGACAACTTTTACGCAGGCTCAGGTAATCATGGGCAATCTGGAATTTGATGAAAAAAAATTCCCGGGTCGCGAAAACGAATGCAAAGCTGCAGTTAAAGCCTTTGAAACCGGTGACGGGTTTTTTATGCGCGGTCCGGTTTATTTTGAACAAGCGCTCGAATTCTACCTCAAAGCACAGGAGTTTAATTCGCACAATGCCGATTTGAATTATCAGATAGGATTGTGTTACCTCAATTTGAATAAAGATCGCTTAAAAGCATTGCCATTCCTGGAGCGTGCGCAAGAACTAAAACAAGACATGGGTGCGGCGTTTCTGTTTGATTTGGGAATGGCGTATCAATACAGTTTGGAGTTTACCAAAGCCATCAAAGTGTATAATGCATATATCGCCGCTTTGGGAGCAGATGCCAAACCCAAAGAACTGGCAAAAGCCAACAAGGCAATTCGCGAGTGCGAGTCGGGTATTGAATTGGTAAAGAAGCCCATCCGGGTGCGTATTGACAATTTAGGACCGAACATCAATTCCAAGTTTGCCGATTATGCACCGGTGTTATCAGAAGACGAATCCAAGTTGATGTTTACCTCGCGTCGCGAAGGCACCACCGGAAATCTGGTTGATGCCGTAGATTCGATGTACCTCGAAGATATTTACCTCTCCTACAAACTCGACGATGAATGGGCACCTGCACGAAATGCCGGTTCGCCACTAAATTCTACCGAGCACGATGGTACCATCAACCTCTCGGGCGATGGTAAAACCCTGATTATGTATCGCACAACGGGCGGAGGCGATATTTTTGAATCGCGGATGAACAACATTTCGTGGAGCGAGCCCCGTGCTGTGCAAGAAATCAATTCAAAAGATTACGAGAACCACGCAGCCTATTCGACCGATGGGAAAACGATATTTTTCATCTCGAACCGCAAAGGACGTGATGCGCAAGGTTCGAAAGATATTTACCTCGGCGATGTGAATACCGATGGAAGCATCACCAACATACGCAATGCCGGCCCGGTTATCAATACCGAGTATGAAGAAGACGGCATTTATTGCCATCCCGATGGTAAAACGATATTCTTCAGCTCGCGCGGACACAACACGATGGGTGGCTTCGATATCTTTAAATCGACATTTGAGGCCGATACCTTCTCGAAACCGGTTAATGTGGGTTATCCGGTAAATTCGCCCGAAGACGATGTGTTTTTTGTTTTGTCGAAAGATGGCAAACGGGCTTATTTTGCCAGTTACCGCGAAGAAGGTTATGGCGAGAAGGATATTTATGTGATGAATTTCCTCGAGGAAGTTGAGGCCCTCGCATCCATCCAGATTAGCATTTTAGATACCACGAAGGGCATCAAATTAAAATCAATGCTCGAAATACTTGATAAGAGCGGAAATGTTATAGTGAACCGCTCTGTTGATACGGGCGAAACCATTGCCAATGTTCCGGTTGGAGCCATTTACACCCTTCGCATTAAGACAGAGAATTATGCACCATATGAAGAAAGCTTGAATATACCGTTTGATGCAGGAAATCAGGTTATTGTGCGTACGATAGAAATGAATACCGAGGCACCAACCTTAATTTCCGGATTGTTGGTTGATTATGCTTCACGTATTCCGCTTCAGGGCGAGGTTGAGGTGAAGGATTTGGCAACCAGCGAGGTTGTTAAAATGGCAACTACCGACCGTGATGGCAAATACAACTTGCAGCTCAATGCCAATAAGAATTATCAGATTCAAAGTCGCTCGCTCGACCACCGAACCTATACCGATACCCTTCGTTTGGGCAATGAAATGAAGGGTAAGGAGATCACACTCGATTACAGCTTGAACAAATTAAATCGTACCGACATTACCTTTTTGAAAGGAAAAATAAAGGATGCCGAAAGCGGCGATACCATCAGTGCAGAAATAAGCATAACAGAATACGGTGGCATACCGGTAATTGTGTATCCTAAGCCGGGAAGCTACGACGGCGTTGTTTCGAATGGAGCTACCTATACGCTTGTAGCTCAAAAAGAAGGTTATCTTACCTATACTGCTACCATCGAAATCCCCGATTCGACATACGGCCGCGATGTAATCCACGATATTTCCCTTCTGAAAGCAGAAAAAGGTGCGAAGATGGTGCTGAACAACATATTCTTCGACTTCAATAAGTCAACCTTGCGTCCAGAATCCTACAAAACGCTTAACCTGCTCCTGGCAACACTCAAGCGTTATCCGAACATGTCGATCGAAATTTCGGGGCATACCGACAATGTGGGAAGCATGGCGTTTAACCAGAAACTATCTGAGAATCGCGCTGCAGTTGTACGCGAATTTCTCATCCGAAATGGCATCGCATCCAAACGCCTTAATGCAGTTGGTAAGTCGTTTAAGCAACCAATCGCCAGCAACGAAACCGATGCAGGCCGACAAATGAATCGTCGCACCGAGATCAAGATTATGGGAATGGAGTAATTCCATCGTACGATTTACTTATTTTTGCGCCCCTTTGATACAACCATGAGTCAGATTAGCGAAGAGATAGGTAAGCGAAGAACCTTTGCCATTATTTCACACCCCGATGCCGGTAAAACAACCCTTACCGAGAAATTGCTATTGTTCGGTGGCGCTATACAAACAGCTGGAGCGGTAAAATCGAATAAGATTAAAAACACAGCAGCATCCGATTTCATGGAGATCGAAAAGCAGCGTGGAATTTCGGTGGCTACATCGGTAATGGCATTTCATTACGGTGGCGTTCAGATTAATCTGCTCGACACCCCGGGTCACAAGGATTTTGCTGAAGATACCTACCGCACCCTTACTGCTGTTGATAGCGTAATTCTCGTAATCGACTGTGTGAAAGGTGTTGAGGAGCAAACCGAAAAGTTGATGGAGGTTTGCCGCATGCGCGATACACCTGTAATTGTGTTCATCAATAAGCTCGATCGCGAAGGGCAGAATCCGTTCGATTTGCTCGATGAACTGGAAAGTAAGCTCAACATTAAAGTAAGGCCTCTGAGCTGGCCCATAAGTATTGGGCAAACGTTTAAAGGTGTTTACAATTTATACGATCATTCGCTGAATCTTTTCAATCCGAACAAAACCAAAATCGAGGAAGATATTGTTGCAATTAACCGTCTCGACGATGGTAGCCTCGACAAGCAAGTGGGCGAAAAAGATGCCGAACAATTGCGCCAGGATGTAGAATTGATAGAAGGTGTTTACGATACATTCGACGAACAGAAATACCGCGACGGGCATTTAGCTCCGGTGTTTTTCGGTTCGGCGATTAACAATTTCGGTGTACGCGAGTTGCTCGATACCTTTATTCGCCTTGCTCCTGCGCCACGTCCGCGTGCTGCCGACAAGCGTTTGGTAAATCCCGAAGAGGCTAAATTCTCCGGTTTTGTATTTAAAATTCACGCCAACATCGATCCACGTCACCGCGACCGCATCGCATTTCTGCGGGTGTGCTCGGGCAAATTCGAACGCAATAAGTTCTTTCATCATGTTCGGCTGAACAAGGATTTCAGATTTAGTTCGCCGGCTACATTTATGGCGCAGGAAAAGAATATCATCGAAGAGGCTTTTCCGGGCGATGTAATTGGCTTGTACGATACCGGGAATTTTAAAATCGGCGATACCCTTACCGAAGGCGAGGAATTGATGTTCAAAGGAATTCCCAGTTTTTCGCCCGAAATATTCAAGGAGGTTGTGAATACCGATCCGCTAAAATCGAAGCAGCTCGAAAAAGGAGTACAGCAGCTCACAGAAGAAGGTGTGGCGCAGTTGTTTGTGCAGAACATGGGCAACAAGAAAATCATTGGCACTGTAGGTGAACTTCAGTTTGAGGTAATTCAATACCGCCTCAAGCACGAATACGGAGCTTCGTGTAATTTCCATGCAATGAATGTGTACAAAGCTTGCTGGATAACCTACGACGACAAAGCCGATTTCGAGAATTTCATCCGCTACCGCGGCCACCAGATTGCATACGACAAGGAAAACAATCCCGTTTTTCTGGCCGAAACATCCTGGATGTTAAATACACTGATTGCCGATTTTCCGAAACTGAAATTCCATTTCAATTCGGAGTTCAAAACCAGCTAAAGCCCTACTTAGTAAACAAAACAACGTAGCGTATTTTCATGCTTGTTTTATAAGATTAATTCATTGATATTGCAGTCTATTCCATTTTATCATGAGTAAAAAAGTAAACGAAACAACAGCAAAGCCAACTTCTCGCAAGGCCTATTTTGCAGAACCCGAAGAAAATGCCGGTTTTATCATGTGGCAGGTGTCCATGCTTTGGCAGCGTAAACTTAAAAACGGGCTCGATAAATTTGGAATTACCCACGCTCAATTTCTGTTGCTGGCCTCATTGCATCACCTTAGTCAGGTAAAAAATATTGTTAGTCAGCAGGATCTTGCCAAGCACGTGCGCATCGATAAAATGATGACCTCAAAAATCCTGCGTACACTTCAGAAAAAAGGCTTATTGACCCGTAAAAAAAATAAAATGGATACCCGTTCCCGCACCTTGATGTTGAGTGAGCAAGGAGTCGAACTTCTCGAGCATGCGACCAAAGTGGTTGATCGCATCGATCAGGATTTCTTAATTGGGCTGGGATTGAATTCGCTTTCATTTCAGGACGATTTACGCAGTCTTTTAAAATTGAATTAAACCATCCGCATGAAATTTTTCTACCTGTTTTTAATTCTGTGTTTTGCCTGTAAAGTTGATGCGCAATTCTTTAGTACTAAATTGACGCAGAAACTCGAATCTGCTTCTTTTGATGCACGTTACCACGTAAACATCTACTTAAAAAGCAACAATGAACTGACTGCATTAAAGCACAACATGCGAAACGGTCAGGTGCCCGTTGCCGAACGTCCGGCTCGGGTAAAATCACTTTTAAAAATGCAGGCTGATGCATCGCAGGAGGCGCTTATTGCATTTGCTGAGGGACTTGATTTGCATGAAAACGAATTTAGTGTACATGCGCGCTACCATATCGTAAACATGCTTTCGGCCGAGGTTTCGGCGAATGTATTGTGGGGCTTAACACAATTTCCGGGTGTTGAATGGATCTGCCTGCGCGATGAAATTCGACTGAAATACGATGCGCCGGTTGCGATGGAGCAGGGTGGAAGTCGCTCGGTTGGTGGCCACGAGCCCGGGCACGATGCGATTCACGCCCCCTTTATGTGGAATTTGGGATATACGGGGCTCGGACGCCGACTTTACACCGTCGATACCGGAATTTGGCCGGTGCATCCTGCTGTTTCGCGTCAATACCGTGGAAATTACCTGCAGGAATCACATTGCTGGCTCGGATTCGATTTTCCGCATCCGGCCGATAAACCCGACGCACACGGAACACACGTTACCGGAACCGTGCTGGGATTGGATCCGGCCACTTCAGATACCATTGG
>CAZVHF010000023.1:0-3226 GCA_964627105.1 uncultured Chitinophaga sp. | reverse complement strand
GCAACGATGGGCATGCCGGCCTACGTGGTGCTCGATAGCGTGAATGTATTTTCGGTAGGAGCCGTGAATGGAAACGTGAGCGGATACCCTATTGCCGATTTCTCGAGCCGTGGGCCATCCAGTTGCGGCGATGGAGGTCAACTTTCGATTAAGCCCGAGGTGAGTGCACCGGGAGTAAACGTTCGCTCGTCGGTACAACAAGACGAATATGCCCTTTATCAGGGAACATCTATGGCCGGGCCGCATGTTGCCGGAGCTGTATTGTTGTTGAAAGAGGCCTTTCCGATGCTCGAGGGGCGCGAAATTCTTTATGCGCTGTATGCATCGGCAAGCGATTTAGGAGCTCCCGGTGAAGACAATATTTACGGAAATGGAATAATCAACCTCGAAGCAGCATTCAATTACCTGGCTCAAAATCATGAGCCTGTGCAGCCCAATACCTCGCCTTACGATCTTACCATCGCCGAAATCATTGCGCCAACGTTTACCTGTCAGGGCAGTTATGCGATGGGCATTGTACTTCAAAATGCAGGAAGTGTAGAATTTTCGGGAGCAAGTGTTCAGATTGGATTGTTGGGGGCAACCGAAGAAGTGCTTGAATACACAGGAACCTTGTCGGCCGGTCAGCGCGATACGATATACAGCAGTGCTGTTCAGCTTCCTGCAGGATGGTTAGAAATTAAAGCGGAAGCATCATTGCTCATCGATGTGATTGAATACGAAACATTGAACAACAGCCGCATACACCGTATGAATGTGCGACCGGAGGTGAGCATTCCTTTTGCCGAAACATTTGAAAACAATGATTTAAGTGGAAATAATTTATTTATAACCAACGGAGATTATAAACTTACTTGGGATACCATACGCACAGCTGGTTTAAGTAACAGCAATTATTCGGCGTTTTATAAAATGTTGAACAATGGCTTACGCGATACAGCCGATTATTTATATACGCCTTTTATTGATGTACCGGCATCGGCAGACTCGCTTATATTTAGTTTCGATTATGCATACCGTTTCCGAAGCAATACGCTTTCCGACACACTCCTAATCGAAATTTCGGATGATTGCGGACAGTCGTGGAATTCGGTTTTTTACAAAGGTGGAAGCGAATTATCTTCCTTTGATACAACCTGGGCTAATTTTAAGCCGTTTGCCCCGCAGCACTGGAAGAGATTCAGAAGTAACGTTCTTCCTCAAGTTGTTGGCGAATCTGTTATTTTCAGATTTAAGCCCATCAATGATTTGGGAAGTAATTTGTTTATCGATAACCTGTTTGTTTACACCAGCGAAAGTCCCGAGGCAATCTATTCACCAAATACTATTGGGCTCACTATTTATCCGAATCCTGCTGAGGCACTGGTGCAGATCGAACTGCAAAGATATGATGATGGTGGTGGTGTTTTTTTGACCATAGTTGATGCTACGGGCAGAACTGTACTGAATACAATTTTGAATTCGCAAAAAATGCAATTGGATGTTTCCAATTTCGGCCCCGGTATATACAGTTTAATAGCTAAGTGTCAAGACAGGATTGGAGTACAGCGTTTTGTGGTGACACACCAATAGTGTTATTCTTCCATTAGGGAAAATACAAATCCGCCACTTTCTTCGGCAATCATATCTACAATGCCCCAGCGCACAAAGCTTGCGAGCGTTCGCACAACGATATGTCGTGGTAATCGCGTGATTTTTACGGCTTGATTTAGCGAAATCCACTTATGTTGCTGCCAAGCCGAAATAAGTTTCTGTTCGCGTGTAGAATATACAGAGGGGCGTTCGCGCGCATCGTTCATTTTCCAAAGTTCGAGATGAACGGGCGATGCCAACCTGTTAGAAGCACCATACCGCACCCAGGCTTTCCAAACATCGGGTTCGGTTTCTGCCAGCACAGGTTTGGTTTCTGATTCTGAAATTACAACTTCAAGAACTGCTTTTCCTTTAATGTCGTGCCGAAATAGCTTCGGCTTCACTTCGGGTTTGCAATAAACAGAGGCTGCCGCTTCAAGCACATACACCTCTTCATCGAGCCGAATGCCTGCCACAGTACCGTTATCTTTTACGCCTATTAGGAGTGTTCCGCCTCCGGTATTGGCAAATGCCGAAAGTGTTGCTGCGATTCGCCGAGCCGAGTTTAATTCAAATTTATACTCAACTTCTTGGTTCTCGCCAAGTATCAACATCCGTTCAATTCCTTCCAACATTTCATGCAAATAACGAAAATCGTGCATAGCAAAATATGCTAAATTATCCACACGCGATGTTAACATTCATGTGAGCAATTGGCATTTTCGGTGCACACATTCTCCACTGAATCGTTGTAATTTCGAACAATGCTATTGCATCTCTCCATACGCAACTATGCCCTTATTCGAAGCCTCGAACTCGATTTTCGTTCGGGCTTTACCATTCTAACGGGCGAAACCGGTGCGGGGAAGTCAATTCTACTCGGAGCCTTGAATTTGCTTTTGGGCGAACGTGCCGATGCAGCAGGAATACAAAACGCTACCGAAAAATGCATTGTTGAAGGGAAATTCAATTTTACAGGAGAGGGGCTAAGTGCGTTTTTTGAGGAGCATAACCTCGATATGGAGAACGAGTGCATTCTGCGGCGCGAAATTGCTCCCGGTGGTAAGTCGAGGGCCTTTGTAAACGATACGCCCGTAAACCTGCAGCAACTCAAACAACTTGGAAGTTTATTGGTCGATATTCACGGACAACACGACACGATACTCATTAATCAGGATGCGTTTCGGATTCAGTTTATCGATGGGCCGGCCGGTGCGCTGAAGCAGCAAAAATTGTATGAACAAATCTTCAGTGAGTGGACCCGGTCCGATAAGTTATTAAGGCAACTCAAGGCGCAGCAAGATGCTATAGCGCGAGAAGCTGATTTTATTCGTTTTCAACTCGATGAGCTCTTAGGCGCCGAACTTAATGAAGGCGAATTACAGCAAGCGGAGGAAGAATTTCGCTGGTTGAACAATGCTTCCGAAATCGGTAAACTATTATCGCAAGCCGTTCATATTACCGACGATGAAACACAGGGAGTTCAAACACAACTTTCGCTTTTAGCACAATTAATACGTCAGGCCGAACGCCTAAGCAACGAGGTTGAACCACTCGCTGCGAAACTTGCTGAACTGAATGCCCTGTTTTCTGATTTTTCTTTTGCATTGAGTCGCGAAGTAGTCCGATGTGAAGCCAATCCGGCGCGTTTGGA
>CAZVHF010000022.1:0-20546 GCA_964627105.1 uncultured Chitinophaga sp. | reverse complement strand
ACGAAGTTTTTGTGGGGCGTTTGCGCCGCGACGAAAGCCATCCGAAAACCCTCAATATGTGGATTGTTGCCGACAATCTGCGCAAAGGAGCTGCAACGAATGCGGTGCAGATTGCAGAGCGGTATATTTAGGTGGTCGTGTAAACCAAGATTGATTAAGAGGTGATTTGGTTAACCCACCTGCCAACACGTTCCGTATTCTGCATATTCATGCAGTTAAAATGTTTTTTCGGGCATTGCGGAAAGCCGATTTTGGAACATGGTCGGCATGGTAAATTCTTCACTTCAGAATAGAAAAAAGCGGCATCGGGCTTGGGTAAATATGGCCCCATTCCAAAATCGGCTATGGTATTGCCCCAAATTACTGCGATGGGCTTGTTAAAAGCAGCAGCGATATGCATCATACCGGTATCGGGCGATAAAACGGCACTTGCGTTTTTTAGCAAAACCGCCGATTCGCCAATGGTAGTTTTTCCGCACATATTCACGCTTCGATCTCCAAAATACGCTTGGAGCCTTTCGCCTAATTCCCTCTCTTTACTTCCACCAATAAATAGCAAATTGCCTCGAATGCCATTGCAGAACTCTCGCAGCTTCTCTTCAGGAATACTTTTGGTTCCCTGAAGCGCGCCGCATACAATAGCAGTATACTTTTGCAAAAAGGTTACTGGAAGCCTCTCTATAGTTGCATAATCGCCTTGGGAAGGGTAAAAATCGATGCCGGCACCATCGTTAACTACGCCCAACTTTTCTACAACTGCAAAGTAGCGATCAACCACGTGAATTTTAGGCAGGCGGTTTATGCCGAAGCGTACAAGTAAATACTTGGCAATATTTAACTTATATAGCGATGCACTTGATCGCTGTAGCGCCAATTTTACGCTAAACGATCTCAAGTTGTTGTGCAGATCAACGATAAAGTCAAAGTTCTCATCTTTCAGTTTAGAAAGTACGCCCTCCTTCCAGATCCAGATTTTCGTCAGATAGGGATTTTGTTCAATTACTGGCACAAAAGCCGGCTTAACGAGGAAGTGGATTTCAGCATTGTTTAGTTGATTTGACAAACAACGAATAACCGGAGTAGTTAACACGATGTCGCCAATAGAGCTAAAACGAATCACCAAGATTTTCACTTCACGAATTTAGGTAAATCAGCGCCATCCCGATTTGGTAAATTTCGGTTCGGTAATAGGCAAAAAAAAGGCGCTCCTTATGAAGCGCCTTGGATACTATTGCTTGAATATTTTACTCAGCCAAAACAATAACTTTATTATTTAAAACCTCTACAACACCCCCATTTACTTGAAATGTTTCTTTCTGCGAATCGGTTACAGTAATTTCAATATTCCCTTTCTTCAAGGCTGAGATTAATGGAGCGTGTTTGTCCAGAATTCCAAAAGAACCGTCGATACCGGGTAAAACGATTGATTTTACCTGACCTTCGTAAAGCTTTTTATCTGGACTGATGATTTCTAATACCATAGGACGCTTATTGAGCAGCTTCTGCAATCAGTTTTTTACCTTTTTCAATCGCTTCTTCAATAGTACCCACAAGGTTGAACGCCGCTTCAGGATATTCATCCACTGCGCCATCCATGATCATGTTAAATCCTTTGATGGTGTCTTCGATTGAAACGAATTTACCTTCTAATCCGGTAAACTGCTGTGCAACGAAGAATGGTTGCGAAAGGAAGCGCTGTACACGACGTGCACGACTAACTACAAGCTTGTCTTCTTCAGAAAGTTCGTCCATACCAAGAATTGCGATAATGTCTTGCAATTCTTTATAGCGTTGAAGAATCATTTTAACGCGTTGAGCACAATCGTAATGTGCATCACCAACGATATCGCGGGTAAGGATTCGTGATGTAGAATCCAATGGATCTACTGCAGGATAAATACCCAACTCGGCAATTTTACGGCTCAATACCGTAGTTGCATCCAAGTGAGCAAATGTTGTAGCCGGAGCAGGGTCGGTTAAGTCGTCGGCAGGTACATACACCGCCTGAACAGATGTAATAGAACCGTTTTTAGTTGATGTAATACGTTCCTGCATAAGACCCATTTCGGTTGCGAGCGTTGGCTGGTAACCTACTGCCGATGGCAGACGGCCAAGAAGTGCCGATACCTCAGAACCGGCTTGGGTAAAGCGGAATATATTGTCGATGAAGAAAAGAATATCTTTTCCTGCTGATCCTGCTGAAGCACTTCCTCCATCGCGGAAATATTCTGCCATGGTTAATCCCGAAAGGGCAACACGTGCACGTGCTCCGGGAGGTTCGTTCATTTGACCGAACACAAACGTAGCCTGCGATTCTTTTAATTGTTCCTTATCTACCTTGCTCAAATCCCAACCGCCATGGTGTAACGATTCTTCGAATTCTTTACCGTATTTAACGATTCCCGATTCAATCATTTCACGCAACAAGTCATTCCCTTCGCGAGTACGCTCACCAACGCCGGCAAAAACCGAATATCCGTCGTAACCCTTCGCGATGTTATTAATCAATTCCTGAATCAATACGGTTTTACCTACACCGGCACCTCCAAAGAGACCGATTTTACCGCCTTTTGAGTATGGCTCGATTAGATCAATTACTTTAATTCCGGTGAACAATACTTCAGACGAGGTCGATAGGTCTTCGAATTTTGGTGGCTCACGGTGAATAGAATATCCACCTTCGTTACTCACGGTTCCTATACCATCAATGGCTTCCCCCACAACGTTAAACAAGCGACCTTTGATTTGGTCGCCAATTGGCATGGTAATCGGTTTACCTGTTGCAACAACATCCATTCCGCGGCGCAAACCATCCGATGAATCCATCGAAATCGCGCGAATGGTGTCTTCTCCAATGTGCTGCTGGCACTCCAGAACGATTACTTGTCCGTTTTCACGTTTAATCTCAAGTGCATCGAGGATGTTTGGAAGTTTGTTGTTATCGGTATTGAACCGAACGTCGATTACAGGACCAATTACCTGTACAATTTTACCAATGCTCTGGGCCATATTTTTTACAGAATTAAGCGTTCGAAATTGCTTCCGAAACCGCGCGCAAAAGTAAGAATATTTTCGAATGAAAATAAAAGTTTGTAAAAACCGAGAGTGAGCTGTGGAAGCGAATGCCTGAATGGCTTTGCAGAGCCATTGTTGCAAGGCTTGTTTTTGATGCCTTTACTGTTTTTCTGCAGATATTGATTAGGTTTGCGCCTGTGAAAGTTCATTTCGGCAAGTTTTCCCCAACCCGCCCTAAAAACCCTGTAGTTACAACTGGAACTTTTGATGGTGTGCATCGCGGGCATCAACAGATTATTGACCGGCTTATACATTCGGCACAGGAAAATCAGGGCGAAAGTGTTGTAGTAACGTTCGACCCACATCCACGCAGTGTACTTTTCCCGAACGATTCGAGCCTCAAATTACTGCAGTCGGTCGAAGAAAAAGCCGAACGTTTGGCGGCTCTCGGCGTGGATCATTTACTTGTTATTCCATTCGACAGAGCATTTGCCGAAATGTCGGCCGATGATTATGTACGTAAAATTATTGTTGAGCTGATTGGCGCTTCCAAACTGGTTATTGGCTATGACCATCAATTTGGGAAAAATAGAGAAGGCTCGTTCATCAAGTTACAGCAAATGGGCATGATTTACGGATTTGAGGTCGAGGAGATTCCAGCTCATATCATCGATCAGGTTACCATTTCGTCGTCGCGCATTCGCAAAGCCTTAACGGCGGGCGAGCTCGAAACAGCTAATGCCTACCTTGGTTATCCTTACACCTTGCATGCGAAAGTCATTCCCGGAGACGCGTTGGGTAGAACCATTGGTTTCCCTACTGCCAACCTCGAAATTTCACATCCTTTGAAATTAATTCCGGCATCGGGCGTTTATGCAGTTAAAGTTCATGTAAACGATTCCGTATTTACGGCTATGATGAATATTGGATATCGTCCAACCATTAGCGATGAACGTATGCTAAAACTCGAGGTTCATCTGCTGGGCTTCACCGGCGATTTGTATGGTCATCAACTAGGCGTTTCGTGTTTTAAGCGGTTGCGCGATGAAAAGAAATTTGACGATATTGCTGCATTGAAGAATCAATTGCTATTCGATAAAAAACAAGTTGAAGCGTTTTTTAAAAATGGTGTTTAAGGTTTTTATCATCGCTTTTATCGTATGCGTTTCGTTGTACAAGCTCGAAGCCCAACCCGACTATACCTTGAAATTAAAGTGTTTCACTTCAATTGAGAAGGCGCTCGAAATGCCCGATTCTGTGTTTTGCCTCAAATTGCGCCGCAAAGGCCTCACCGAATTTCCTACAGAGATATTCAGGTTTAAGAATCTGCGCCAGCTCGATCTGGGCAACAATAAAATAGCTGCAATACCCGACAATATTGGCGAGTTGAAAAAGCTTGAGGTACTAAACATCGAACGCAACAAACTGGTAATACTTTCGAAATCTATTGGCGATTTACCTTCTTTGCGTTACCTCGATTTGGGCATGAATTCTATTCAGGCCTTGCCATTTGAAATCGGCAAATTGGGCAACCTTGAATTCTTACAAATCTGGGCGAATGAAGTTACTGCACTGCCGAGAAGTATGGAAAAATTGCACAAACTTCGATGGCTCGATATGCGCACTATACTATTGACGGCATCTGAACGCGAAGACATAATCGATATGTTTCCGGATGCAAACATTCTGCTTTCGCCCGACTGCAATTGCGGCAGGTAGGAGTTATAGAAAACACGTAAATGTTAGGCCGTGTTTTAAGCCGCCCGGAGATGCGACAATTTTAATTTGTTAAATCGCTCGCGCGCGTACTCGAGAGTAACTGTAAATTCCCGCACGTCTTCCTGCGATGGCAATTCGAACATTACATCGGTTAAAATCCCTTCGCAGATTGAACGTAGACCTCGCGCCCCTAGCTTGTATTCGATGGCTTTCGATACAATAAAATCTAGAACACCCTCACCGAATTGCAACGCAACATGATCAATTGCAAACAGCTTTTGATATTGTTTGATGAGCGCGTTTTTGGGTTCGGTTAGAATGCGCTTGAGCGATTCGGCATCAAGGGGATTCAAATGCGAAACAACCGGCAAACGACCAATTAACTCCGGAATAAGGCCGAAACTCTTCAGGTCTTGCGAATTCACATACTGCAACAAGTTTTCTTTATCGATGGCCTCACGCTCATTTGAAGAGGAATAGCCAATGGTCTGACTCTGCATGCGGCGAGCGATCTTCTTATCAATTCCATCGAAAGCGCCACCGCAGATAAATAAGATGTTGCGTGTATCGATTGCTACCATTTTCTGTTCCGGATGCTTTCTTCCGCCTTGGGGCGGCACATTCACAACCGCACCTTCGAGTAGCTTGAGCAAGCCCTGTTGAACACCTTCGCCCGAAACATCGCGAGTGATGGACGGATTATCGCTTTTGCGTGCAATTTTATCGACCTCATCAATGAAAACTATACCGCGTTGCGCTGCATCTACATTGTAATCTGATGCCTGTAGCAAACGCGCAAGGATACTTTCTACATCCTCCCCAACATAACCAGCTTCGGTAAGTACAGTTGCATCTGCAATGCAGAACGGAACATTGAGAATTTTAGAAATAGTTTTTGCCAAAAGCGTCTTTCCGGTGCCAGTTTCGCCAATGAGGATGATATTCGATTTTTCGATTTCGGTATCATCATCCTTTTTTAGCGACTTTTGGGTTAAACGCTTATAATGATTGTAAACAGCCACAGAAAGAACTCGCTTGGCTTCGTCCTGACCAATTACATATTCATCGAGGTGTTTTTTTATTTCCAATGGCTTCAACAGATTGATGTCTGACTTGAAACCACTGCCACTTCGTTCGGCAAGTTCATCCATTACGATACTGTGCGCTTGTGTAACACACATATCGCATATAAAGGTGTCGAGCCCCGCTATAAGAATCGCGGTTTCTTTCTTACTGCGACCGCAAAACGAACATTTTTCCTTGATTTTGTCCATTACTTGGTGTTGCGCACAAGAATTTCGTCGATCATGCCATATTCTTTCGCTTCTTCGGCAGTCATCCAATAATCGCGATCGGAGTCCTTCTCAACTTTATCGTAGGTCTGCCCGGAATGCGATGCTATGATATCATATAATTCCTTTTTCAATTTCTGTATCTCGCGTGCTGTAATTTCAATGTCTGATGCTTGACCTTGTGCCCCACCCATAGGCTGGTGAATCATTATGCGGGCATGTTTCAGTGCCGTGCGTTTCTTGGCGGCACCTGCACACAATAGCACGGCTCCCATCGAAGCGGCCATTCCGGTACAAATTGTAGCAACATCGGGAGCGATGTACTGCATGGTGTCGTAAATTCCTAATCCGGCATACACCGAACCTCCCGGACTATTCATGTAAATCTGAATGTCTTTTTTTGAATCTACACTTTCAAGAAACAGCAACTGCGCCTGAACGATATTGGCCACATAATCGTTGATGCCTACTCCCAAAAAGATGATACGATCCATCATCAAACGTGAGAAAACGTCCATCTGAGCAATGTTTAACTGGCGCTCCTCGATAATGGTTGGCGAAATATAATCGGCATGAATCGAGGTGTAGTTGTGCAAGGTAGCAGAGCTGATGCCTCTGTGCTTTACGGCGTATTTGCGGAATTCGTCTGAATTGAACATAATGATTCTGTTTTTAAGCTTTTGTTTTCAGCAAGTATGCCATTTCTATCATGTATGACAAACTGGCCGCAAGGTAAAGATTAATTGTGTTTGTTGCGTTGCCGACTAAGAATTTAACAGCTTGTTTGCCGAAATGATTTGATTATTACTATCTTTGCTGCCCTTTTAAGAAAAAACAAATGGAACAAAACGTAGCTGTGGATTCTTACATTCCATACAAAGTAAAAGACATCTCCCTGGCTGAGTGGGGTAGAAAAGAGATTAAACTTGCTGAAGCAGAAATGCCGGGCTTGATGGCTTTGCGTGCCGAATATGGCGCGAGTAAGCCGCTTGCTGGAGCGCGTGTTGCAGGATGTTTGCACATGACCATTCAAACTGCGGTTCTTATAGAAACCTTGGTTGAATTGGGTGCAGAAGTAACTTGGTCGTCATGCAACATCTTTTCAACGCAAGATCATGCTGCTGCTGCCATCGCTGCTGCAGGAATTCCAGTTTATGCCTGGAAGGGAATGACCGCCGAAGAATTCGACTGGTGTATCGAACAAACTCTTTTCTTCGGAAAAGATCGCAAGCCGCTGAACATGATTTTGGATGATGGTGGCGACTTAACCAATATGGTTTTCGATAAATACCCTGAACTAGCTACCGGCATTAAAGGCCTTTCGGAAGAAACCACTACAGGTGTTCATCGATTGTACGAACGCATGAAAAAAGGAACCTTACTTGTTCCTGCAATCAACATCAACGATTCGGTTACCAAATCGAAGTTCGATAATAAATACGGTTGCCGAGAGTCTTTGGTAGATGCTATTCGTCGCGCAACCGATTTAATGCTTGCCGGTAAAGTTGCCGTAGTTGCTGGTTATGGTGATGTTGGAAAAGGTTCTGCACAATCGCTTTCTTCGCAGGGTGTTCGTGTAATTGTTACCGAGATTGACCCAATTTGTGCGCTTCAGGCTTGCATGGATGGCTACCAGGTAATGAAAATGGATAATGCTGTTAAACAGGCCGACATTATCGTTACTGCTACCGGGAACAAAGACATCGTTACAGAACGTCATTTCCGCGCCATGAAGCACAACGCAATTGTATGTAATATCGGGCACTTCGATACCGAAATTGATATGGCTTGGTTGAATGCTAATTACGGTTCTTCGAAGGATGAAATCAAGCCACAGGTTGACAAATACACCATCAATGGCAAAGACATTATTGTTCTTGCAGAAGGTCGTTTAGTGAATTTGGGTTGTGCAACAGGGCATCCTTCTTTTGTAATGTCGAATTCATTCACCAATCAAACGCTTGCACAACTTGAGTTGTGGACAAACACTTCGGCATATGAGAAAAAGGTATATACCTTACCAAAACACCTCGATGAAAAGGTTGCTGCCTTACACCTAGGCAAATTGGGCGCCGAGCTCGATGTGTTGGATGCAGAACAGGCAGAATATATTGGTGTGCAGGTGAAAGGGCCATTCAAGCCTGAGTACTATCGTTATTAATAAGAATCAAAAATTCTCTAGAGCCTCAACTGAAAATCGGTTGGGGCTTTTTTATTTGACTTAATTGTAAATATGTAAAGTTCCCGGAGAACTAATCTGTGCATTATACTGCAAAAGTGGGTTTATGGATGGCCCATTGATTACGCTACCATCTATCAAAGAAAACTTACTTGTGCAACAACTACAATTCATTATAACCAACGTTGACGAATCGGGAGACACTGTGCAATTGTTGTAGGTTTGCCAGGTGCAATGGCGATCAAAAGCAACATATTCGTCGAATGCCCGATGGTAGATTATTATTCCTTTTGATCCCCCATTCAAAAAAGCAAATCCGCCAACGGCATTCAATCCAATAAAATTGGGGTCATTTAAAAATACATACTGCGAAACATTCACATAGGGTATCCCTAATTGCTCGTTTATATTTTCTTTTTTACACCGAAACGAAACCAGACAAACAAGAATTGTTACCCCAAAAAGAATTGCTCTCATCACAATGCTTCAAAATTAATGCTTTATTCGAAGCAATTGAAACTAGGCTGCATAACACAAATGCATATCAGGCAAGTGTTTCTTTTCTCTTTTTCTCCTTTTGCTCTGGCACTTCAATCCGCACCGGATTCTTCACCTTTTCGTTGGTCAGCGCCAGCTTCAACACTTCATCCATGCGCGAAACATAATGGAAAGTAATGCCTTTTAAATAGTCGGCATTAATCTCTTCCACATCTTTGCGGTTCTCGGCGCAGAGAATGATTTCCTGAATGTTGGCGCGCTTAGCGGCAAGAATCTTTTCCTTTATTCCACCAACAGGCAATACCACACCGCGAAGGGTAATTTCGCCGGTCATGGCCAGTTTCGATTTTACTTTGCGTTGCGAAAACACCGATGCCAGCGCTGTTAACATGGCAATACCTGCCGATGGACCATCTTTGGGCGTTGCGCCTTCGGGCACATGCACATGCACATTGTAATGGTTAAATACCTGCGCATCGAGCTTGAGCAAGGTTTCGCCATGGGCCTTTAAAAATTCCAAGGCTATTTGCGCACTTTCTTTCATCACCGTACCCAAATTTCCGGTGAGCGATAACTTACCGTTTCCTTTGCTCACCAGCGTTTCGATAAACAGAATCTCACCTCCAACCGATGTCCAGGCCAGCCCTGTAACCACACCGGCCGTGTCGTTATTCTCGTACTTGTCGCTTAGGTAACGCGCCGGACCCATAATCCGCGCGATGTCTTTTTCTTCAATCGAAGCCGGAATGGGTTCATCCATCGCAATAGACTTTGCTACCGAACGCACCACTTTGGCAATGCGTTTTTCGAGCGAACGTACGCCCGACTCGCGCGTGTGCTCTTCGACCAGTTTCTGGATAGCTTTTTTGCTCAATTTAAACTGCGCCTTGGTGAGCCCGTGTTCCTCAACCTGCTTTGGAATGAGGTGTTGACGAGCTATTTCGATTTTTTCCTCGAGTGTATAGCCCGAAACTTCGATCAATTCCATACGGTCGAGCAATGCCGGCTGAATCGTACTCAAGGAATTGGCCGTTGCAATAAACATAGCACGGCTCAGGTCAAAATCCTGCTCCACATAATTGTCATAGAATGTGCTGTTTTGCTCCGGATCGAGCACTTCGAGCAAAGCCGATGAAGGATCGCCGTGCGAATCGCGACCAACCTTGTCGATTTCGTCGAGCACAAACACCGGATTGGCCGATTTTGCCTTGCGCAGGTTCTGGATGATGCGTCCGGGCATAGCGCCGATATAGGTTTTACGGTGACCGCGGATTTCGGCTTCATCGCGTACACCACCCAACGACATGCGCACGTATTCGCGACCCAGCGATTTGGCTATCGATTTTCCGAGTGAGGTTTTCCCTACGCCGGGCGGGCCATAAAAACACAAAATCGGAGAACGCATATTGCCTTTTAATTTCAATACGGCCAGGTATTCCAAAATGCGCTCCTTCACTTTCTCCATGCCGTAATGGTCTTTGTCGAGAATTTTGCGCGCCTTCTGCAGATCGAAATTGTCGGTTGTAAATTCGTTCCAGGGAAGCTCTATGAGCAAATCGAGGTAATTGCGCTGCACCGAGTATTCGGCGGCATTCGGATTCATGCGTTGCAACTTGTCTATTTCCTTGGCAAAATGCTTCTTAACCGTTTCGTTCCATTGTTTTGCCTCTGCCTTGTTACGCAGTTCGTGCACTTCCTCTTCGAACACATTTCCGCCCAATTCTTCCTGTATGGTCTTTAATTGCTGATGCAGGAAATACTCGCGCTGCTGCTGGTCGATATCAATCTTTACCTTGGTCTGAATCTGATTTTTCAGTTCCAACATCTGCAATTCGTTGGTGATATGATGCAGCACCATTTCGGCACGTTGCTTCAGATCGGCCACTTCGAGCATCTTTTGCTTCACATCAACCTCGGCATTCATATTCGATGAAATGAAGTTGATGAGAAAGGATGGACTTTCGATGTTTTTTATTGCAAATGCCGCTTCGGATGGAATGTTCGGCGATTGCTTGATGATTTGGAGCGATGTATCTTTTAACGACGAAACGAGTGCCGCAAACTCCTTGTCGGTGTTTTTCGGACGTTTTTCTTCAAATGCCGAAATACGTGCCCGGATGTAAGGCTCTTCGCGCGTAATTTCTTCGATTTTAAAGCGACGCTTGCCTTGAATGATTACGGTAGTGTTGCCATCGGGCATCCTTAACATTTTGATGATCATGGCCACCGTACCAATTTCATTCAGGTCGTTGGCACCGGGATCATCAACATTCACATCCTTTTGCGAAACCACGCCAATGATGCGGTCTTTTTTGTTGGCGTCCTTGATCAGCTTGATGGATTTATCGCGCCCAACAGTGATGGGAATTACCACACCCGGGAAAAGTACGGTGTTACGCAGCGGTAGAATTGGCAGTTCATCGGGAATGTGCTCCATGTTCATCTGCTCCTCGTCTTCGGAGGTCATGAGCGGAATAAACTCGGCATCGTCGTCGATTATATTGGAGAAAACAGATGGGTCAAACAGTGATTCGTTCATGGGTATGTCATTAAGTCAGCAAAAACCAAGACGACGCTCAATTTTTACCGGCCGCTCGATTAGTCAATCGATATGCCACGGATAAATTTCAGAATTTTAGGCAGAACTAACTGCTTCGTTCGCCCGAGGTTTGGCGAAAAATGTCGTGTAAGATGGCCTCTTCTACCGCGTCAAAATTTACATGCCTTCGATCCATCATGCGTTTGGCCGTTTCGGCAGCCTGTTCAAAGCGGTACTCTGTAAGCGATCCGGCTCCGCCCCAGCTAAAGGAAGGAATGAAGTTGGGCGGAAATCCTGCCCCGAAAATATTAGCACTTACACCTACCACCGTGCCCGTGTTAAACATCGTATTGATGCCACACTTGCTGTGGTCGCCCATCATTAAACCACAAAACTGCAGTCCGGTGTTCACCATTTGCTGTTCGGCATAATCCCAAAGTTTCACCTCTGCGTAGTTGTTTTTGAGGTTCGAATTGTTGGTGTCGGCGCCCAAATTGCACCATTCGCCCAGCACCGAATTACCCAGGAAGCCATCGTGGCCTTTGTTCGAATAGCCTTGTATAACACAATTGCTAATTTCGCCTCCCACGCGCGACTGCGGACCAACCGTGGTGGCACCATAAATTTTTGCACCCATCTTTACCGATGCCCCATCGAGCAAGGCAAATGCTCCGCGAATGAGCGAGCCTTCCCAGATTTCGGTTTGTGCGCCGAGGTAAATTGGACCCGATGTAGCATTCAGCACCGAACAATACACCTTTGCGCCCTCTTCGGCAAAAATGCGCGAACCAAGCAGGGTATTGCCGGCTGTTATATCTGCACTTTGCCTTCCGGCAGTAAGCAATTCAAAATCCAGCTCCAGTTCGGTGGCGTTGAGCGAAAAGAGGTCCCAGGTATTGCAAATGCGGCGCACCTGGCCGGGGTATTCAATCGAAAACTTATTGGATTCAGACTGAAAGGCGCCATTACGAAATGCCAACAGCACATGGTCTTTCAGCAGCTTTTCGCCTTCTTTCAGGTTTTCAATTGCGTGTACCAGATGTTCGTCGGGTAAAACACTCCCTGCAATGTAAATATTGTCGTTACCTGCTATTTCGGGAAATTTCGCAGAAAGATACGATTGCGTTCTGAACGAGACCGTTGCTTGTAATCGGCGCTGCCATTTTTCGGCAAGGGTTAATATACCAATGCGCAATGCCGCCTGCGGCCGTGTGTATGTGAACGGCAAAAGATGCTCGCGCCGGTTGTCGTCAAACAGAATGATGTTCATGTCTCAAAAATAAAAAAGCCCTTCGGTTTGGAAGGGCTCAGTATCGAAAAAGCGAAAGATTTACTGAATCTTGCTTTGGTGATTCTTGTAACGGCTGCGGAATTTATCAACGCGACCGGCAGTATCTACCAGTTTAACCTTACCGGTGTAGAAAGGATGCGATGAAGAAGAAATCTCCAATTTTGCCAAAGGATATTCGTTACCATCGGTCCAAACAATGGTTTCTTTGGTATCGATGCACGACTTGGTAAGGAAGGCAGACTCGTCTGACATGTCTTTGAAAACAACCAGACGGTAGTTTGATGGATGAAGATCTTGTTTCATGGCAATCTTTTAAAAGGACGGCAAAAATAGGTCAAGTTTCTGAACCAAGCAAGAGCTAGTTAAAGATTTTCGAAAATCAATTCAAAAAGCGCATTAACCAGCTTTGGGCAAGGGCTTGCACCCAGTTGTTTTTTATGTCTGAACCCACCGTTATAGTATTATTAAACACGCTACAGCTTGCATTCAGTTTACCATGTGCATACAAATTCTTTGCTTCGTTCAGTCCGGCATGCTGAATTTGACCTGATTCTTCTATCCAGGCAACCTGCATGCGGTCGAGCAGCGTAATCCCCAGTTGCTGCTCCATGGTGCGAATCCACTGCAACGATTTATCGATCGAGCAACCCGAAGCAGCCATCAGAACAGAATTGACTTTCACGATTACAAACAAGCCATCGATTAGAAAAACAGCCGCATCGAGGGGTTTCCCGTGCGTTGCCCAATTGGTGCAAAATTCCCTACCCGAAGCCAGAAGTTCTTGTTTTTCGGCCTCATTCAAACGTCGCGAAGCCTGGTAAATCCAAACCGAATCGGTATCGTTAATGGCTTGCAATTCGGGAAAAATCTGCATCGATGTTATCATAAATCGGCTGCTTGTGCAATCATTTCTGCAATATCGAGCACCTTTACAGCATCTTCCTTTTCGGCATGTTTTACGCCGTCGGTCATCATCGTATTGCAGAACGGGCATCCCACGGCAATGAAATCGGGCTTCAATTCCAGTGCTTCTTCGGAGCGTTCGGTATTCACTTCCTTGTTTCCGGCTTCGGCTTCCTTAAACATTTGCGCGCCGCCTGCTCCGCAACACAAGCCTTTAGCCTTGCAGCGTTTCATTTCGACCAGTTCGGCGTCGAGCTTCGATAACACCTCGCGTGGCGCTTCGTATACACCGTTAGAGCGGCCCAGGTAACACGGATCGTGGAAGGTAATTTTTCGACCTTTGAATTGTCCTCCTTCCACCTGCAATCTTCCCTCCTTCAGCAATTGTTCGATGAGTTGCGAATGGTGGATAACTTCGTAGTTGCCGCCGAGCGCAGGATATTCGTTTTTCAGCGTGTTGAAGCAATGCGGACAGGCGGTAACGATTTTCTTCACCTCATAGCCGTTCAACACCATGATGTTTTGCATGGCCTGCATTTGAAAGAGAAATTCGTTGCCGGCGCGCTTGGCAGGATCTCCCGTGCAGGATTCTTCTTGACCTAATATGGCAAATTTTACATCGGCAGCCTGCAGAATCTTCGCTACAGCTTTGGTTACTTTTTTCGCACGATCGTCGAAACTTCCGGCGCATCCTACCCAGAAAAGAATTTCGGGTGTGTCGCCTGTGGCTAGGTATTCGGCAAAAGTTTTAACGTTTAATTCCATACTTCGAATTGTTTGTAATCATCAGGCTTCGTCTCTCCAGTTTCCGCGGTCGTTGGGCGAAAACTGCCAGGGAGCCCCGTTGTTTTCCATATTGCTGAACATCGTTCCGAGCGATGCAGGCGGCGCACTTTCTTCCATCACCAATTGTTGACGAAGCTGCATGATGATGTTCACCGGATCGATATTCACCGGACAAGCCTCTGCGCAGGCATTGCAGGTGGTGCAAGCCCAAAGCTCTTCGGGCGTGATGTATGAATGCAACAGCGATTTTCCATCATCGGCAAAGCTGCCTTTGTTGGCATCGATGTTTTTTCCCACCTCTTCCATGCGGTCGCGCGTTTTCATCATGATGCTCCGCGGACTCAACAATTTACCGGTAATGTTGGCCGGACATTCGGAGGTGCAACGCCCGCATTCGGTGCAGGAGTATGCATCCATCAGATTTTTCCACGTCAAATCCTGTACGTCTTTAGCACCAAACTTTACCGGGCCCGATGCTTCTTCGGGTTGCGCCGATGGATCGAGCATCAATTTAACTTCGCGCGTAACAGCATCCATGTTTTCGAGCTGCCCTTTGGGTTCAAGTTTCGAGTACCACACGTTGGGGAAAGCCATCACAATGTGCAGGTGCTTTGAATACGGCAAATAGTTCAGGAAGGCCAAAATTCCCACAATGTGAAACCACCACATGAAACGTTCAAAGGCAATGAGTGTTTCGGTTGACCAGCTCTGAAACAAAGGCACTAACACTTGCGATACGGGGAAAGATCCGAAAGCCTCGTAATGCGGTGTGCCGCGTCCCTGAAGAATTAAATCGGCGGCATTCATGCTCAGGAAGGCCGACATCAGCAGCACCTCGACCCCCAAAATAATATTGGCATCGTTGCGCGGAAAGCCGTTTAGGTCGGGCTGACGAAAACGCTTGATGTGCATGATGTTTCGTCGAACAAAAAAGGCGAAGACGCCAATCAATACCAGCAGTGCCAAAATCTCAAAAGAGGCAATCAGGAAATTGTAAAAACCGCCTAGAAATGGTGCAAACAAGCGATGCGTTCCAAATAAACCATCGAGAATAATTTCTACCACTTCGATGTTAATGATGATAAATCCAACATATACAAAAAGGTGCAGCAACCCAGGAATGGGGCGCACCATCATTTTAGTTTGACCCATTGCCACACGGGCCATGAGGTTCCATCGCCGACCGGGTTGATCGCTGCGGTTGGTGTCTCTTCCGAGCTTGATGTTGCGGCTTATTTTTCGAACATTGCTTGCAAACAAGGCGATGCCCGCTGCAAGGATTATGAAAAAGGCAATTTGGGGGAGTATCGTTAAAAGCATGTAATGCAATTTTACCTCGTTAGAACAAATTTACACGGCATTTGGATGTGCATCGAAGAAATTATTTTTTCGCGGCCTTATCTTTTTTTCCAAATACAGAAACCTGAACATAGCGTTTCGGATTAAGACGCAAGTCCTCGAGCAGTAAATTCAGGTTGCGTGTGCTTGATTCGAGGTTATTGTAAAGCGAATCGTTTTTTACCAACTGTCCAACCGAGCCTTCGCCACGTTCAATGCCACCGAGAACCTTATTGAGTTGTGCAATGGATTGCTGCAGGTTGGTCATCGTTTCCTTCACATTGCTTTTCGCTACATCGTCGGTAATGCGGTCGAGGTTCGAGAAGATATTGCTGAGTTGCTGGTTGTTGTTTTTGAGGTTTTCGGTAATCGACTTTACATTCGAAAGAATTGAACCCAGCTTAATGCGTTCGCTGCTGATGAGCAAATCGGCTTCGGTAACGGCGTGTTCGAGGCGGCGCATCGATCCATTCATGCTTTCGAATGTGCTAACCAGGCCAGTTTGGGTGTTGCGATTGAACACATTATTGAAGCCCCTGATTACGGTATCGATAGAACCGGCAAGGCTTTCGACCTGCTTTTTGATGGGCATGATGGCGTTCTTGATTTCGTCGCTGATGCCCAGATCGCGCACGGCAATAAGTGTATCGCCCGATTCGGCCAGATTGCGATCGTTGCCCAGTGTAAGGTTGAGTGTGCGTGTGCCGAGTAAGTCGCTGATGATGTGTGCCTCGCTGTTTTTGGGAATTTGTACATGACGATCGTTCACCAAAAGCTTAACAATTACCTTGTAGGAATTGGGCGCAAAGTAAATCTGGTCTACGATTCCAATCTGAAATCCGTTGAGCTGCACGGCGGCAGAGGGAAGTAGCTGATCAACATTATCGAATACCGCATAATACGTGCGGGAACGCGAAAAAATATTTTTTCCTTTCAAATAATTGAAACCAAAGTAGAAAACAACCAGTCCAAGAGTTACGACTATTCCAACTTTTATTTCGCGTGATATTTTAGGTTTAGCGTTTTCCAAGGCTTAGTTTTTCATGAGTTGACGAGCTTCACTCAACGTGATGCGCTTGTTGTTGTTAAAGGCAACCACAAAAGCATCGGTGAAACCATCTTTCTTTAATTCCGACTGCAATTTAATGGCATCTTCGGGTTTATCAAATCTTCCGGCAGTATATTTCCAGGTATGGTCTGTTTCGTACTCCCAGATATCGTCGCGTCCTTTAAATACACTTGATTTAAGCGGTGTGCGCTGGGGCGACTGGTACACCTGTACACGGAATACAACACCGCTTTCGTCAGATTGGGTTTTATCGTCGCTCGAAGCTTTTTCGTCCTTCAGCTTTGGTTCTTCTATTTTCTGTACTTCTTCGTCATCCCGATTTTGAAGAGGGGCCAACTTGCGCGTGTCGGGCTTGTCATCGACCCAGGCTTTGTATTGCTGAAATGCCCGCAGAATCGAGAATGCCATTTGGTTCTGTCCGGCATCCGACTTCAAATAACGCTCTTCATCGTCGTTTGTTAAAAATCCGGTTTCAATGAGTACCGAAGGCATGGTTGTACGGTATAGCACCAGGAATCCGGCCTGCTTCACGCCGCGATTATGCCGTTTTGCGCCATGCTTAAATTCATGTTGCAGTTTTTCGGCGAAATACAAACTCTGATACAGGTAGGCATTCTGATATAGCGAAAATACGATGTGTGCCTCTGGCGAGTTCGGATCGAAGCCATCGTAACGGTTTTCATAATTATCTTCCTGGAGGATTACGGCATTTTCGCGGCGGGCCACACTGAGGTTGTCGTCGGTTTTGTGCAAGCCCATCACAAAGGTTTCTGCCCCGTATGCCGATTTGGGACCGCTGTTGCAGTGTATACAAATAAATAAATCGGCCTGGTTTTCATTCGCAATTTGCGCCCTTCGGTAGAGTTCCACAAAAACATCGGTTTTGCGGGTAAAAATCACTTTTACATCCGGAAAATATTCCTCGATTAGTTTTCCCAATTTTAGAGAAACGGCAAGAGCCACATGTTTTTCGTAGGCCGATGAGCCATGGCAACCACTATCGTGCCCGCCGTGCCCGGGATCAATAACAATTGTTCGGATTTTTTTCTCTTTCGGTGCCTGTGATGCAAAGGCGTTCCAAGGCTGAAATACCAAGGCTGCTGCACAAAGCAAAGCACATGTAAATGCAAGGATATAAACCGCTCTTCCCTTTTTCATATTCGCGAATAAGTGTTTAGCAATGCACTAGAAACGCTACATTTGCCACAATAATTATTCGCTACAAAACTAATCAGCACCTGCCTTGCGTTTCGGTAACGTGACAAAACACTTAACAACAAGTTTATTCACATTTCTGCTGGTAATGTCGGTTTATGCACAGGAGCGCGCAAAAGCAAGTTCCGACAGCCTTAGCAGCGATAGTTTAGTTTTAGGTTTACCGGCCTCGCCCGATGCATTGGATGAAGAAGTAATTTATTCGGCCGAAGATTCGATGCGCTTCGATCTGGCCGAAAAAAAAATCTACCTCTACGGCAAAGCCGATGTGAAATATGATAAAATTCACCTGCAAGCGGCATACATTGAAATCAACTGGTCAACCAACATAATTCATGCTGAAGGCCGCCCCGATTCGACCGGGGAAATGAGCGGAACGCCACAATTCAGCGAGGGCGAACAAACATTCGACGCCTCGAAGATGGATTATAACTTCAAAACCAAGAAGGGCAAGATTTCGGAGATTTACACCAAGCAAGGCGAAGGATATTTACTCGGAAACGCTGTAAAAAAGATGGAAAACGAATCGTTTTTTGTGAAAAACGGCAAGTTCACCACCTGCAATTTGCCCGAGCATCCGCATTTTTACATCAACGCAAGTAAAGTAAAGGTTATTCCTAACGACAAAATCGTTACTGGTCCTGCAAACCTGGTTATCGAAGAAATCCCTACGCCGTTAGTGGTTCCTTTCGGACTATTTCCAAACTCAAGTAGCCGTAAATCGGGCATTCTGTTTCCTACCTACGGCGACTCGCCCGGCTTGGGATTCTTCTTAATGGATGGCGGCTATTACTGGGGAATCAGCGATCATTTCGATGCCTCGCTGCGTGGCGATATTTACTCCCGCGGTAGCTGGGGGCTGAAGGGCGGAACCAATTACAACTACCGGTATCGCTTTAACGGAAACCTCGATTTGCGCTATGCTAAAATCCTGCAAGGCGATCCCGAATTGCTGGGCTCATCGGTCATCAAAAGCTTTTTCGTTACCTGGCGACACAACCAGGATGCGAAATCGCGGCCCAATTCACGCTTCTCTGCCAATGTAAATGCCGGTTCATCCGATTACAACCAGCTCAACTCCTTCAACACCAACAACATTGTTGCGAACACCTTCCAATCGGCCATTACCTGGACCAAAACCTTTAACCGCCTGCCCCTTAATCTGAACGTTTCTGCCGGACACAGCCAGAACACACAAACCCGCATCATTACGGTAAATGCACCCGAGATTCAGTTGAATGTAAATCGAATTTTCCCCTTCCGTCGCAAAAACCCCGTTGGTGCGCAGCGCTTCTATGAAAAGATTGGTATTACCGGAACTTTGCAAAGTAAAAACACGATTTCGCAACCCGATTCGGTATTTATGCAACCCGGTCTGGCAAAGAAATTCAACAACGGTATGCAGTTTCAGTTGCCCATTGCAACGTCGTTTCAGTTGCTGAAGTACTTCAACGTTAGTCCATCGTTTAACGTGCTCGGCCGCGGTTATTTCAGCAATATCCAAAAGCGCTACGATGCCGATTTACAGGAGGTGGTAACCGACACCATCCGAAAATTCAGTCAGTTGTGGGAATACAACGCCGCTGTAAATGTGAGTACACGTGTGTATTCGTTCTTAAAGTTGGGCAAAAACACGGTGCGTCACGTGGCAACCACGCAGTTTGGCTTTCGGTATCAGCCCGATTTCAGCACCGTCGAATATGGCTATTATGGGCCAAATGGAACCATTTCGTCTTATTCGCCTTACGAACAAGGCATTTACGGGCAACCCAGCCGTGGAAAACAAGGTACGGTTACACTGGGCGTTAACAACAACATCGAAGCAAAAGTGCGCTCCAAGAAAGACACAACAGGCTCTGGTTTGCGCAAAATTGTGCTGTTTGATGCGGTGAATTTCAACACGGGTTATAACCTAGCGGTTGATTCGTTTAACCTACAGGCATTAAGTATTAATGCGCGCACACGTATTTCGAAGCTTGATGTAGTGTATTCGAGCAATTACGATTGGTATGCTTTCGATACGCTGACTGGTAAACGCTTAAACCAACTGGAATTTGATGCAAGCGGAAAGTGGTTGCGCCCGCTGAATACATCACTGGCATTAAATACAACACTGGCATCGGGAGCTAAAAAGAAAGAGCAAAGCAAATCGAAGCGTGAACTCGATCAGGAACTTTCGAAGAACCCCAATGCCTACATCGATTTTTCGGTGCCCTGGAATTTAACCGCGGGCTTAATCTTCGGCCAAAATCAGGCAACGGGAAAGCCGGTTCGCAATGCGATTTTAAATTTTAGTGGCGATGTTTCGATTACCGAAAAATGGAAGGTTTCGTTTAACTCGGGCTACGATTTTGTACAGAAAGAAATTTCCTTTACTTCGATAGATATTTATCGGGATCTACATTGCTGGGAGATGCGCTTTAATTGGATTCCGTTTGGATTTCGCCAGAGCTACAATTTTTCGATTAGCGTAAAATCGGGTATGCTTCAGGATTTAAAACTGAATCGGCGCAGGCAGTGGTTCGATTTGGAAAATGAGTAGACCTCTTCCCTAAATTCGCGAACCACCCTTTAGCAAACGATTACCTCCAGAATCCATAACCGCAAAGGTAAAGCCCGGCTGCAGGCAAAAGCCCCCATATTTTCCTTCACGATTTAATGCAATAAATCCTACCTGTATTTCAGACAAGCGGTGCTTTTGC
>CAZVHF010000021.1:15723-20926 GCA_964627105.1 uncultured Chitinophaga sp. | reverse complement strand
TTATCGAATCGGGAAAGCTACTTGCAGATTCTCCCAGCTCAATGTAATAACGCCCTCGTCACCACTGGCTTTCACATCGAACTTTAGGCGTTCGTTGAATTCTGTTGACTTTCCGGGTTTAACTTCAGTTAGACGTAATGCATCTTTTGATTCATCGTATTTATAAGCGCCCCACTGATCGGCCACGGTATTGAAAATAATTGTCCAGCTTTTTTCGCCGGGAATGCTGAAAATGGAATACTTACCAGCCCGCAACATTTTACCTGCAACTTTACAGTCGCGGCTAACTTCAATTGTTGTAGCTTCATTGGCACCTGTTCGCCAGATTTTTCCGTAGGGAACAAGTTCTCCCCATACAGTGCGACCCTTAACGCCGGGTTGCGAATAGTTGATTTTAACTTTTAAATCCCCGATTACACCGCTCGCTTCTGTGGGCGGACTCGGACGATCGTCTTTCTTTGCCGCAGTTACTTTCTGGCTTGCTGGTTGTGCATTTGCTCTATTTGAATTTGCTATGAAGAATAAAAAAATCAGACTTACAAGCAATGTGAAACGGATGCTTTTCATGGGTAGAAAAATTTTGAATCGTAAATATAGTTTTTTCAATCAAAATTGTGCCACTAAGCGCGAATTTCTGCAAGCATGCAGCGAACCGAGCCTCCGCCGAAAGTTTCAATTGAGGGAATAGCTATCGGTGTAATGAACCCTGCACGCTGTAGTATTGCCAGTTGCGATTCATGGAGGCATTCTAAGGCACGCTCAGAAATTACAATCAGCAATTCATCGATTGAATTCCTTAATTCGAGCACATTGCCTGCAAATTCGTTCACTTGCTCGCGGGTAATTTCAATCAAGGTACGGCCCTCATAAACAAGCCTTTCTATAACTGTACTGCGCTGTTCTGCAGGAATACTCTCGGAACAAATAATGGCGTAACGGGTACCAATACTTAGAATAACATTGGTATGGTAATATGCATTGCCATTTACATCGCATGCATCGAATACTACTGCTTCAAACCCGAGCTTATCTGCAATTCTTCGGGCGAGGTTTTCGTCGGTACGCGATGAACGCGATGCAAAAACGCGCTTGGTCAGATAGTCGAAAATAAGGCTGCCAGTACCTTCGAGAAAAACACCTCTTTCTGATGCCTCCGAAATATCGATTATTTCCTTGGCGGGCAGCATTTGATCGAGGAAGGCGCAAACGTCCGTATTCTTTTCAATTCTTCTATTGGACGCCTCCATAGCATAATACACGCGAATAGCATTTTCGTGCAGGCCCAGCCAATTGTTGGGAAATACGGCATCGGGCTTTTCGGGTGGCGCAGTATCTTGATAAACATGCACCTGAATGCCTTCGTTTCGCAGAGCAAAAACAAGATTATCGAATTCGGCCAATACCGTTTCCAGATTGGGAACTACAGCACCTGTCTGCTGAAATGCATTGGATGCCGCCGTTTCGGGATTGCTGTAAAAGACAGCAGGCCGCACCATGAATACACCACTTACAGATTGATTCATAGCCTAAGGTTCGAGAATGAGTGGGGACTTAGCTTGCGATTGAATCTGATTTTTATCCATCAGCTGCGGCCTGAATGTATTGGAATTGAAAAGCTTAAACTGATCGCTGTAATGCGGTGCCATGAAATAGCCCGATTGCCCGGTTGGCAACACACTATAGCTTTTGCTTAGATCTGAAAAGTCGACGATTCGACGCATAGATGGACCAAATGTAACTTTATATCGACCGCTCGAGTCGATTTCGAACCCGGTGTTGTTAATCACTTCATTACCACCCGCAACAGGCTCTGGACCTACATTCATAAACCAGTCGAAGGGAGGTTGTTTACCCAAAGGATGTTTGTGTTCGAGTGTATGCAAGGTACTCCAACGCCAGGCCGAAACATCCTTTCCAAGCAGTGCATTCAAATCATCGATGGTCTTTTTCCATGCACGGTTAACGATTACCGGGCGAATCTCTTTCTCGCGCGTGAATGGGTTTTCCCACCAGATATTCTCAGCGCGCGATAAAAATGTTGGGTAGGCCGTTTTCATTGTATGGGTATTCATAAAGCTTTTAAAGTTGGCTTCACCCATTTGATCTGCAAGTGCCTCATGCAAAATATTATAAATCCAGCGGTAGTAAATTACAGGCCCTACCGATTCCAAACCATGCTCGCCTTCCCAGCTCGAGAGGCGATTTGCCTGTTCTGTTGAAAGTGCATCGGAATTTAATTGTTTCAATATATCGAGTAACATATGTGCCGTTTCAGCATACACATCACTTTTCCCCAATGTTATGAGCTGTTTCGATGATTCAATATCCCAATCATTCTTTTCGCGTAGTCGTTTCTCGATACTTAGGGCCCGATCTTCGGGAACATAGTACCCCGGGTAAAAACCAACAGCGCAGGAATCGGGTTGATTGTTAGCAGAATAAACAAATCCAGAAGCAGGGTCTTCTGATTTCGGATTCTCATCAAACGTAAAATACCCGAGTGGATCATCACTTCCGACAGAGCCATCCAAAAACCGTTTACTGAATTGACCTGCCGGCCTCTGAACAAGTTTTGCCGCTGCCCACCACGCGATGTGTCCATCTTTATCGCCATAAACAATACTCAATCCGGGAGCATGAATCAACGATGCTGAAAGGCGCGCCTCATCCATCGATTTTGCTGTATTGAAGCCATATATGGCCTCCAATGCCTTGGAAGGAAATTTCAAGTAGGTCCATGAAACTGCCACCGGAACCTGATACAAAGGAAATTTCTCAAAAACATCCTGCATAAGCGGACCATGCGGCGTTTGAGCAATCTCAAGAGAAACCGGACCACGTTCTTTAACCTCAATTTGCTCTGTACGCTTTTGAACATCAGTCCAATTGCCTTTGTACAACACCTTGTTATTCTCGATTTTCTCAATAAAAAAATCGGTGTCGTCGTTTTCGAGCATGGTAAGACCAACTCCACAAAACGAATTGTGCCCTGCAAGTGCAAAAGGAATTCCGGCAATGTAATTTCCGTAATGCGAAAACCCGGGATATTCGAGATGCGCCTCATACCAGATGGCAGGCTGCGAATAGCCCATATGCGTATCGTTGCATAGAATTGGAGCTTTTGCCTTGGTTTTACTTGGTGCAATTACCCATGCATTGGAGCCATGCCAGGGTGCTACCGGAAAAGCAGAAAGCAATGCGGTAACTTCATTACTGAACTGAGTTCCCATAATGGATTTCCCTCCGGTAACAGGTATGGTTTTAGCCCCCTGTGGCCATCCCAGTTCGAGTTCATTCATATACTCATCGCCAACAGTTCGGTAGAGCGATTCAAGCATAGGATCGATACGAAAACCTTCGGCAAATCCGAATGCCATATAACCGGTAACAAGAAAAATATCACGGAGTTTTAATTTCTCGGCGTCGATGCGAAGTACTTTGAATTCGAACGGTTCATTTCCTTGATCAATAAATGCGTTGATTCCGGCCAAGTAAGCATTTACTGCGGCTTTAATGTTCGCTGGTGCAGTGCGCTCGAATTCTGCAGCCGACTGATCTGCATGTTTTGCCAGCCCAAGGGTTCTGAAAAACTTGTCTGATTTGAGCATGGGCACTCCAATTACTTCAGCCAAACGGCCGGATGCCATTCGGCGAATCATTTCGAGCTGAAACAAGCGGTCGCGCGCAACAATGTAACCCAGTGCATGGTAAGCATCGGACTCCGACTGTGCATAAATGTGCGGAATTCCATATTTGTCGAAAAACACCTCGACTTTTTGTTTTAAACCCGGAACTTTTTCGTTGCCCGAATATGCCGGAACGAACGACTTCAACCACCACCAGCAGGCAAAAACACTTCCGGCGATGAGCAATAAAATAATAGCGATAATCTTTTTATACATTTCTCTAATTGTGGGCGAAAATTACAAAACAGATTAACGCCAAAATGCTTCGCGATGTTAAATCAATATTCCGTAACCAGCGAGTCAACATCGCCCTGAATTACTAATGCGTAAAGCTCTTGCAGGCTATTGATGGAATAATTGACGGTATTGGAAAGAATAATAATCGATGAATGATCGGTAAGGTTGCGCAGAAAAAATGTTCTGAATCCACGCCACCAACCGCTGTGGTACACTATTTTTTTATCTTTTACTTGCTGGTTGATGCGAAACCCGAAACCATAATTTCGGTATCCCTTTAATTCAGGATTACCTGGTTTATAGGCTTCTTCAAGTTCTGCCGGCGGAAGCAACTTTCCCGAATACAGTGCCTGATCCCAAATAAATAAATCTTCGACCGTTGAATACACGTTTTTATCGCCTGTTATACCGTTGAAGCAATCGTTTGGGGCTTCCCAACGCCCATTTTTTTCATATCCTTTAACAGCCCTTGGCGGATTGGCGCGCTCGCTTTTGCTGTAGATGTAGGTGTTTTTCATCCCCAATGGTTTAAAAACCGCCAGATGCATAAATTTCGAAAACGAAACGCCTGAAATTTTTTCGACCAATGCTGCAAGCACAGCATAACCTGTGTTACTGTATGCATGATGGGCTCCTGCTGTAAAATAGGCTGTTGGTTTATACCTTGCAAAATGTGCCATCATTTGCTGGTTGCTTACCGGTTCATATTTGTCTGCCAAATATGGATCAAGAAACCACCGATAGTCGGGCAAGCCGCCGCGGTGATTTAGCAAATGTCGTATGGTAACTTCGGCATACGGAAAATCAGGGTAATACTTCACTATTTTATCGTCGTACGACAATAGGCCCTTCGATTTAAGCATCATTACTGCAATTGCAGTAAACTGTTTGGATACCGATGCGAGTTGAAATACACTTTGGGTGCTGAGTTCCTCGCGCGATTTCAAATCGGAATACCCATAAGCTTTTTTATAGATTACATGGTTGTTCTCCGACAAAAGCACAGCACCGTTGAAACCATAGGTGTTTCGTAATTTGCGGAAAACTTCATCAAGTCGCGCCTCGGTTTTACGACCCTTGATTTTATAGAGCATCGACTTCATGTGCTCCGAAACAGTAAGCTTCCCGGCATGCATATGCAGGGTAACACACAATAAAAGCACGCCTGTTAAAATCGGCCTAATCCTTTGCATAACCTTTAAATTCAAAGCTACGCCAAGGTTTTATTTAAAAAGAACAGGTCTGTTCGTACTTTTCAGAACAGACCTGTTGATAACGTT
>CAZVHF010000021.1:0-15623 GCA_964627105.1 uncultured Chitinophaga sp. | reverse complement strand
TCTACCTTGTACTCTTTTGCCATCTGCATTAATACCGCGAAGCAGATAAATGCCCCGGCTTAAATCACGAATTGAAAACTGAAGAACGTTAGAAGCTATACCAGCATTTGGAGAAACCAATTGCACCGAAGCGCCGTTTATCGAGATAAGTTCCCAAACCGATTGCTTTCCAAACCCATCGGGCACCTGCACACGAATAAAATCCTGCGCCGGATTGGGAACTACGGTTAGGTGAGTACGATCAATCTGTTGCCCAATACTTGTTGGCTCAACTTCAACGCAGTTACCAGCAACCGAATGAAAGGTTTGTTCTGCGCCTTCATTAATCAAATCGGTAATGGATGCTATACAAATTTCGCTTCCCGTAATTGAGGAATAATAAATCCTTACTAAATCAATTCCACCGTTTTGACGCGCGATAAGCGAATCGCCATGATAAATTCCAAACACTTCAGAACGAGCTGCATTGAAGCCAACGATTTTTTCCTGATCGGCCGGACTTGTTAGTGAAACTACGTCAGAAATTTCAATACCGCTCATGGTAAACTGATAGGCCATGATATCGGCATTCTTGCTGCGCAACTCGATATCAACATAACCCGCATCAAAATTCACATTGGCAATCGAAAGGCTCGTTGTATCGGATGGATTATCGATGTTACGCGGCCACAAACAATTTTGGAAACTATTGCCCACATTGCTCCATATGCACCAATTCTGCAAAGCAGCATCAAAAACAGAAAGTGAACTGTTGCCATTTAGGTCGTAACAGGGCGCAAATGGAACTTCATCTTGCATAAACAAGTCCATATACGCCTCCACATCAGCCAAATCAACTACATTGTCGGTAAGCACATTCCCAAATTGGGCCGTACCACCGCAATCGCCGTTGCAATCGGGTGTGGATGCGCCTCCTGGAACTCCGGCACAATCAACAAAAGGCTCACAACCCGACTGAATCTGAAAATTACGCACACCATTCACCGTAGTCAATGTTAGGCAAACCTGCAGTGCGTTGTTGAGATAATTGATTTCGTTGCGTCCCAAGGCATCAGGCAAATGTTGCGCGTTCACAATCACTGCCAAACGGTAATCACCATCGGGCACGTCGGTTACATCGATCCACTGGCATTGTGTTCCGGCACCGTACACGTCGTAACATCCCGAAGAAATGCCCATATTTCCACAGGTGTACTGACCTGCGCCACATAAATCCATCACACAAAATCCGTTTTTATGTCCTGCCGGGATGAGATTGCCTTGCGTATCATACAGGCGGTAATCGCCATATCCTTCGTAATGCGTATGCCCATGGCAATTCACCAAGTTGAACATGCCCGGCTGCGTTGATGGATTACCGATGTAATAATCCTGTGGGCCAATGTTATCGATTTTAGAGGTAAACTGAATTACTTGGCGCAAGCCGTAACCGGTAACACAGCCTTCAGTGATGTCGCAACCTTGGGCGTTGTGCGTTACCATGTTTAAGGAACTTACGAAAGAAACAGAATCAAAAGCGAGGTCGGGACCCGAGCAAAGCGGATTCGGAAAATAGATGCATGAGCCATCGTCGGCGGTTGCCAGAGGATTAAAATTGCAAGATTGCGGATCCATGCAGCCGGTAACCGGACCATTGTAGGTCAATGAAAAATCAACGGGTCCTGAACAATTGTTATTGCTATCACCAATCCTTATAAAATAATTCGAACCGGCAACCATCATGATGTTTACTGAAGACTGTGAGCTACAAACATTATCGTTATAAGCGTAGGTTCCTTCGGGGCCATCGGCCAGAACAGCACCCTGTGGACAGGATTCATAGATGTAAATTCGAGTGTCGCAGCTTGCAAGCGAACAAGTGCTGGCTATATACATCCCGGTAATTGCAGGTGTGAATTCAAACCACGTATTGTCGAAAGCGGCATTGTGTGTGCCTTCTGAAATCGGAATTGCCGAAGTACAGCTTGTTCCAGGCAAACAGGCAATGGAATGCGATGTGCCAAAACCATAGTTATATCCTGTAGCCACAACAGTTCCATTCCAACTCAACCAATACCCCCCTGGTGAGTAAATGCCATCACCATAGGAATCAAAAATTTGAAAAAGCACGCAGCTATTTGAGGGTACGCAAATAGTATCACCAGAAGAAGTGCCTTGAGCTAAGACCGAGTTCGTCTCAGGATTGGTAACATTCCAAGAAATTTCCTGGGGCCATTGATCAGGGATTATCTGAACACCCAACTGTCCAAAACCACTTGGGCATTGCGCTTTAAAATGTGAGTAGGTTAAAACTATACAAAAGAAAAGTAGTGCTTTTTTCATCTTCGTTTGATTGGGATGACAAATATAACAAATACAGCTTTACTTCTCTGCAGCATTTAACGAACCATTAAGCTTTGCTTGTTGCCTGATGTAAGCGTCACAGCGTTGTTTAACATTTTCGCGAATGTTGAACCAGAACAAATTGTAATCGCCCACATGGTAATTTTTCATGTTAATGAACATTCGACCAGGTACACGCGGTTCTTGAATCCATAACATGCCCTTGTGCACACGCGCATTGTTGATTTTGGGAACTACCTTGTTAAATTTCCACGTTATTCCACCGAGGTTTTCGCTGCGTGGAACCAATACAGTATCGGCTCTCCAAGAGAGTGGATTTACGCACAAGGCATTGTTGTAGCCCGATGACTGAAAATTGGGCGGATAATATCCTTTTTGAAAGGTGCACCAACTCACAAAACAATTGATATCCTCAGGATCATCGCAAAGCGGAATGGCCGAAAAATAATCGGGAGGAACAGGCAGTCCCACCAAATAGGAAGCCACCATGCGGCGAAGCAATGGTGCATCCGGCTCAATAACATCGTGGAGAAGTTTGCCTCCATGCCGTGTGCCCTGACTATGGCCTGCTATAATAAACGGACGACCTTTGTTGAAATGATCGAGGTAGTATTGGAATGCTTTTTTTACATCGCGGTAAGCCAGTTCTAAGGCGGCTTCACCACTGGCTCGATCGCGTGTGTAAAACGAACTGATGTGCGCCTGCCGATAACGCGGTGCAAATACACGGCAGGAACCATTAAAAACAGTCGATTGAAAAAGAATGCTGCTTCCATCAACCGAAGCATTCATTACAGCGTCGTTTACATCGGCATTCCAGTAGTATTGCTTTTCTAAGGGAGATCCGGTATAAATGGTAGGATGAATGAAAAACACATCTACTGCGGCATTTGCTTGTGCATTCTGCATGTTTGGCCGGGGAAGCGAATCGGCAAAATCTTTTCGCCAAGGCAAGGCCGCCCATGATGCTTCGCTACTGTAATCGACTTCGGGAGGTTGCGGAAGAAGGGCAAAATCAAATTCTACAGGCTTTTCTATAGGCTTACTGCGCGTAAACGGAATTGAAAAACAACCCATGAATACCAATGAAAAAATCAAAAGCCAGGGCTTCAGAAGCGATTGAAGCAGTCTCATATCTTAATACTTCAATGGTTACTGAATGCGAAACAACACTTCATTTCGACGGTCGAACAACTGGAACGGCGGGTTATAGCGAAGCCATTCGGCTGTATCTACAAACGCGATGTTCAAATCGTTTAAACGCTTCCTTAACTCAGCTTCCTTCTCTTTAAATGTTTCTGAACCGGCAACACCACCGAATCGTAGAGCGGCTGCACGAAATCCATCGCATCGTATTAAACTTACCGACGAATCTTTAGGTGCAGGTAAATTTGATCCCGCAGGCATTTCGGGCATTACGAAATACATTTCGGCTTGTTGCGCATCGGCGGTTTCATAGTGCATTCCAACGGGTGTGGTCATGGCAATTTGCTGTTCGCCTTCATTTTTCCCGAAAATATATCCGGCAAGCCGCTGAAAGGAACGGTATGAAATTTCCTGGTAACTGCCCTTTTCCGTGACTTTCGCCTTCACAAAAGGCGCGTAGTTTCGAATTTCGACATTGCCAATAACCTGTTCAACATTGTACTTCTGCATGGGCGTTTTGTTGGTATCGCGAACTAATTTCCACTGCCAGCCGAAAAAAACCAGGGCAATTCCTCCGGTCACATAATAAAAGATTGGACTCATAGTATTGAAACACTTGAAATTAGATTTGGTTCCGAAGGCGCGAATTTACTTGCGTCAACAGAAAGATGATGATTCAAATTTCGCGAAGCCGTTAATCCTATTTTATGATAAAATTCAAGTTCTTAAACTTCACGCTGTTTTAATGCAAACATTTTTTGCCTCCGTAAAAAAGCGCAATGCATCCCATCCACCCTCGCGACCAACACCGCTTTGTTTCATGCCGCCAAAAGGCGTGCGCAAATCGCGAAGCATCCAGCAGTTAATCCAAACAATACCGGCCTGTAATTCGGACGACATTCTATGCGCACGATTTAGGTTGCTGGTCCATACCGAAAAGGCCAAACCATAATTCGTGCAGTTTGCAAATTCAATGGCTTGCTCATCGGTATCGAACGGAAAAAGAGTGACCACCGGACCGAAAATTTCTTCCTGATTGGTGCGGCAATACGGATCAAGCCCTTCAAAAACGGTTGGCTGCATAAAGAAGCCACCATTCAGCTCAATTCGATTGCCTCCGCAAAGCAAAGTACCACCTTCTTCTTTAGCCAGTTTTACATACGAAAGCACTTTATTGAGGTGAGGTTCGGAAACAATGGCGCCAATGGTTGATGCCGGATCGGATGGATCGCCCACTTTGAGCGATTTCACCTTGTCTACAAAGGCATTTTTGAAATCTTCGTAAATAGAACGTTCGATATAAATGCGCGAACCACACAGGCAGATTTGGCCCTGATTGGAAAACGCAGCTCGCGCTGTTTCGGATACAGTTCGTTCAAAATCGCAATCGGCAAAAACGAGTGTGGCATTTTTCCCCCCCAACTCGAGCGAAATTTTCTTGAATCGCGGAGCCGCCATGGCTGCAATCGACGCCCCGGTTGCAGTTCCGCCGGTAAACGAAACTGCCTTTACACGCGGATCGGCAATTAATGGCTCGCCTATGGCCTGTCCGGGACCGTGTAAAATATTAATTACACCTTCGGGGATTCCGGCTTCGGTGCAGAGTTGAGAAAAGTAAAAGGCCGTTGCGGGTGTAATTTCAGAGGGTTTGGCGACAACTGTATTCCCCGCCGCGAGGGCTGGAGCAATTTTCCAGGTGAACAGGTAAAGAGGCAGGTTCCAAGGTGAAATGCAGGCCACAACGCCCAAAGGCTGACGCAATGTAAAGTTCAAGACACCCGGTTCGGTTTCGTGGCTTTCGCTCGACTGATGAAGGATTGCCGAAGCAAAAAACCGGATGTTGCTTATAGATCGTGGAATATCGACCATACGAGCCACGTGCAAAGGCTTGCCGTTATCGAACGATTCAATGGCCGCGAGGAGCTCGAGGTCGCGCTCCATCAAATTGGCCAGGGCAAGCAGATAGTCGGATCGCTTCGTTGGGGGAAGTTTACTCCATGCATTTAAAGCAGTCTGCGCGGCATCAACTGCCTTTTCGACATCGAAGCGGTCTGAGGCGGCAATTCTACCGTAAACTATGCCAGTTGCAGGTTGAATATTATCAATCCATCGATCAGAAGTGGGGTTGCATAACTTTCCGCCGATGTAATTCTGAATTGAGGCAATGCTTGGATGAGGGAGCCGGTTTTCCATTTTTATAGTATTCGACAAAATTAAGGTTTGGACTGAGCTTTCCACCTACCTGGCCGGACTAAATACACAAAGGGCAACACCAATGGATAGGTCAACCGAAACAGCAGCCAATCGAAACGGGGAATTGCAAGGGAATAGAAGCGCGCAAGCAAAACAACCCAGATTGTTTCAATAGCCAACATCATTCCGGCCCAGGGCCATGCATACCACAATAAAGCAAACGGGAGATAAAGCCAAATGGCAATTAAGGCAAGAAACAAAATCTTTACTGGATGCTGAACATGCCCGGTTTTTGAAATCCAGCGCCGCCTTTGTTTGAACCATGCTAACCAGTTTTCGGGCGCCGTGGTAAAACAGGCCGCCTCTTTATCGACGCAATACGCAATTGACTTCGAGTTTCGTTTCCACAGCTGGTGCATCAGCAACACATCGTCGCCGGAAGGAATGTTGATATGATTTGTGTAGCCCCCTGAATCCAAAAAAGCTTGTCGCCGAAATGCCAAATTAGCCCCGCTGCAAAGCACAGGTGAACGAAGAAATTGCGTAGCCAAGGCGATTGTCCACAAACACATGCTTTCGCATTGCGCAAATTGAGCCATCATGCGATTTTCTGGAGCAATAAAAACCGGAGCTGCTATAAAATCGATTCCGGGCTTCATATGCAAACGAAGGGCATCAATCCATCCCGGTCGATTGTGCGTATCGGCATCGGAAGTAATGATCCAATCGGCCTTGCTCAAATGAACAGCCTTGCTAAGCGCTTGTTTTTTCGATCCCATGGCCCCCGATTCGAGACGGATGATGTGCAATGTGTCATCCTCAAGAATCTGCTTAACCGCTCTTGAAGAACCGTCATCAATGAGCGTGCAGGAAATACTAGTTTGCTTTTGTAAAGTGTGAATGCGTTGTTTCAGCTTCTCCAACAGTGTGGGCGACTCATTTCGGATAGGAACCAGCAATTCTATCGAAACATCTGAAGCTTGTGATTTGAGTGGCATTCTGCTTCTAAACAGAAACACAGCGGCACACAGCATCATACCAACCGGAATAGTTAGCAGGAGCGAGAATATCCATGCGTTTGAAATTTCCAGCATTTCCAAGGTGCTTAAAGTACGCTAAATCTATAGTATCTTGGCGCGATGATCGGAGAATTTGAACAGATTCTAATTGGGATAGACCCTGGCACTAATATTTTGGGCTATGGTGTTATTGGCATCCGTGGCAAACAGATGAATCTGCTCGATATGGGTGTTTTGCGCTTAGGCAAATTGGATGATCACGCATTAAAGCTGCGCGAAATTTTCAAGTTTGTGGAAGCCTTAATTGTTCAATGGAAGCCCGACAGCCTTTCGGTCGAAGCGCCGTTCTTCGGAAAGAATGTGCAATCGATGCTCAAACTTGGACGAGCTCAGGGAGTTGCCCTGGCAGCGGCCCTTAGCAAAGATATACCGGTTTCGGAATATGCACCACGCGCCATCAAGCAGAGCATAACCGGCAAAGGAGCTGCAAGTAAGGAACAGGTGGCGGCGATGTTGCAGCACATATTGCATATTAAGGACGAGGATATGCCGCAATTTTTAGATGCAACCGATGGATTGGCTGCAGCCGTTTGCCATTACCTGCATTCGGGTAATACGATGAAAACCATGGCCGTAAAGAAAACGTCGAAAAGTGGGGGATGGAAAAATTTTGTGGCGGCTAACCCGGAGCGCGTTCAAGGAAAATAGTGCGACACTGAACACTCAGTGAACTTGGCTTTCGAGTCGGCGTTTTTGCTGCTTGATGGATTCTACTAACCTTCCCAAAAACGCGTCTTCAATCGAAAACGAATCCTTTTCCAATTCGCTTTTTATGTAAGCGCAAATTACCGCGGTATCGACATAATTCTCAAAGCCTTCTCTGAAAAACAAGTCAACGTGATGTACCTTTTCGAAGATGCTTTGTTCGTACTCATGCGCCATTTCATGAAAAAGAAATACGATATGTTCAATAAGCTCCGACGAATACCTTTCGCGCTCTGATGCACTTAGTTGAACATAAATTTCCTTTGCGAAAGTTGAATAATCGAGCATTTGGTGGAAGCGGGATAAATTGAATATTACGAAAGGAACGCTGCAGAAATTATTTGTTGCGTATTCTTGAGGTTTTCATCATTGGCCCTAAGCTTGGGTTTCGAGAAATCGAGGTCGGAGACTTGATTAAGCGGAACCAAGTGGATATGCGCATGCGGCACTTCCAGGCCAACCACAGCCATACCCACTTTTTTGCAAGGTATGGCTTTGCCAATGGCGCGAGCTACCTGTTTCGCGAAAGCAAAGAGTGCGGCATGCGTTTCGGCATCCAAATCGTGAATGTTATCGACTTCGATCTTAGGTACAACGAGCGTATGTCCTGGAGCGAGCGGAAACACATCAAGAAAAGCAAAACAAGTTTCGTTTTCGGCTATCTTGAAGCAAGGAATTTGGCCTGCGATGATCTGCGAGAATATTCCGGGCATTTAGCGCGTAATGTCAAGGATTTCAAGACTTACCTTTCCGGATGGAACCTGAGCTTCGACCTTATCGCCTACCTTTTTACCAAGTAAAGCCTTGGCTATAGGCGAACTGATGGATATTTTACCAGCGCGTAAATCGGCTTCATTTTCGGCTACAAGCGTGTACTGCATTTCGGCGTTATTACCGGTATTGCGAATCCGCACCTTGGAAAGGATAAGCACCTTTGAATTATCGAGCTTCGATTCGTCGATGATGCGGCAATTGGCAACGAGATCCTCCATCTTGGCAATCTTCATTTCAAGCAAACCTTGGGCTTCCTTGGCAGCATCGTATTCAGCATTTTCGGATAAATCACCTTTATCGCGCGCTTCGGCAATCTGTGCCGAAATCGACGGTCGTTCTACATTACGCAGTTGATCCAGTTCTTGCTGAAGCTTGCGCAAGCCTTCTTCGGTTAAATAGGTGATGTTTGACATAGTACAATGATTTGGTTATTGATAAGAAAACGGAAAGACTCCTCGTTTTGAGGAGTCTTTCCGTTTGTGATTGTAAAATTAAAAAGAAATTTTAATTCCGCAAGAAGTTATGTATTAAAGATTAATGCGCGCACCAATGGTATGTACACCAGAGAAGGCACTTGTGGTGCGGTAGGCGTAATCGATAGAAAAAGTAGACTTCGATTCTTTACCTAGCGGAGTTTGAAAAGAAAAACCGCCCGTTGGTCCGTTCAATACTGAAGTGAGATTCACACTTGCGTTATCATATGCACCATCTTTTACAGATTTAATCTCATATGAATATCCTCCACGAACCATAAACATTTTATTAAACGAATACTCCAGACCTCCAATCAGCTGGTCGCGGGAGAATGAATTCGAAGTAAAATTGGCTGCGAAAGTAATATCATGTTTTTCGGCAAGGGTGAGAATGTACGCACCACCAATATTAAGAAGTGAAGGAAGCTCGAAATTCTCAGTACGCTGCTGAACGGTGATATTTGCACCGGTCGAAGGAACTGTTCCACGGAAAGAAAGACCATCGCCGTTGAACTTCATACGCGGACCAACATTGCGAAGCGAGATGCCAAAACGGATGTTTTCCTTTTTACCGGTGATGTATTGAACGCCCGCGTCGAAACAAACACCAACAGCACGCAAATCTGAAATAGATTGCGCTATGGTGCGCATAGCCAAACCTCCGTAAATAGAATTCGAAAATTCTTTAGCATACGAAAATCCAATGTTCGTGAAATTCGGGGAAAATGTTCCGATGTTACCTTCTGGATTGCTCTCAGTCGTAACATCGATATCCCCAAAATTCATCGACATAACGCTAATCCCAATCGTTCCAGTTTTCTCTTTCCCCACCGCTTGCGTTAATCCGAAAGCATTAATGTTTATACCTGTTCCACCAAGCCAATTGGTATAGGCAAATACCATCTCGGTTTTCTTCGTAAATGCAGTGCCGGCAACATTTAGAAACTGGGCTTCGAGTCCACGAACAAATGCAGAGTTCGCGTTTCCGAAACCACCGCTTCTTGCAAATGGATTAATCAGCAATTCGCCGGCTCCGGCCTGACCAATACGATCTTCATTTCCGGCGAACAATACCTGTCCGGAAAATAAAGCGCCGGCAGCAATTAGAAGAATTGATTTATTTAAGTTTTTCATGATTTCCTTTAGCTGAGTATTGGACAATTAGAAACTATCAAGGTCGATTGGACGAAGTACACCAAACCATTTTACTACCTTCTCTCCTATTCCCGGAACAACAACATGAATGATATAAATTCCACTTGAGATAGGAATTCCGGCCTGGTTTTTCATATCCCAATCAAGCGAAGTTTTCTCATCGCCTTTATCGTACGTTCTTACCAAGACACCATTGGATGTATAAATGTTAATCTTACAATCTTTGGGGAGGTTGGTTATTTTTACACGATTGTCGAGCTGACCGGTTTCATAAGATGAATAGGCGTAATAAGGATTCGGCACCACATTAATTAAATCAAGCAGGGAGTCAACAACAGCTGCATCACCGCGACGTGCCGCAATATCTGCAGTGTTGAATTTATAGTACGGATTGTTGTTGTTCACAGGATTTGCTGCAACATCAGATGCAGAAAGGTTCTCAGCGTAAGGCTTGGTAACGCGCAAACGAATCTTCACTTCGTTCGACAACCATGGTTGAGCCGGAACACTTAACGGCAAGCCTACCCAAATGCAATCCGTGAATACAGCATTGTATGCCGGCGTTGGTTGCTGACTTAATTTTTCATATAAGAAACGACCTTCATCGTAGCGCGGCATATCGTTCGCATCTGAACCACTATGACCAAACACATAAATGTAGTGCTTACCACCTAATGCATTTTGAATTAATCCATTGTTGAAATAGATGCTGCGTGAAGACGGATTAAATTTCATATCACGTCCATTATCTTCTGCCAAACGAGATGATTCACCAAATGCGATATTGAGTCGCTCACCGGTTTCAACATTTATGGCATAACCCGGGAACCAGCTCATTCCAAAACCACTTCCATCGGGATTACCATTCTTATCGAGCGAAAGTCCGGCGCGTACACCCAATTTCTTAACCCCACCTTCAGAACTGGCTGTATTTTCGTTAGTCTCCAAAACAGGGCAACGTGACCACTTTGATTGATCTGGCGTAAACACGATATCAATACTCGGAGTACGTTTTAAGCTAGGCAAGTTTTGCGTTGCAACAGTGCTCGAAGAAAAAGCTGGTCCATCAATATTACGATTTACAAGCGCCCATGGAGCCCAACTTCCGCTCAATACCTTCTCATAAACCTGAGCATCATCATTCGGTAAGTCTCCGCAAAGAGGATCATCATCGGTAGCTTCTGCAATTCCTGAACGAATCCAGTTTGCCGCATTCTCGCAGCCATCCTCATCATTCAAGAAGTCTAACCAACGCTTGGTATTATCCTGAAATTCGATCGATGCCTCAATAAAGCCATTGTTTTTAGAAGCCGGATCACCAGGATTAAACGTTTCTGAAATGTTTAAGGCAAAGCCCCACTTAGAGATAATCTCTTCAACGGGAGACCCTAAAGTTGACTGCGAAACATAGGTTTCGCCATTATACGATAATGACCAGTGCGATGTATCATCCGTGCCAAATAGCTTGAACTCAAAATCACCATTCGGAATACTCAACGGATCAACAACACGTACATCCACAGGCGAGCCATTTTTAACATACAATGGATTAGCTGAGAAACTTGTTGCTAGGATTTCATCGATAGACGACTGACTTAAATCCAATACATTACCACCATTACCATTTCCTTCGATTCGTGTCATCGCCGGACGATCGCCGTATTGCGCCTGAATGGTAGTTCCGCCAAATAACGGCGCACTGTTGTGCGGAATTACAGAATAAACCTGAATATTCGAAAGTCCTTGCGTTCTCCGTCCAGCTAAATAAGGAGTATTAAATGTATTGTCAACGTTTTCGGCAACGGAATAAGAAAGTACGAGGAAATAATATGTTTTATGATTGATTAGACGATTATCGCCAGTTGCAAAAGCGTCTGTTTCGAAATAAAAGGAATTGCGAATTCCATCATTTGCACCAACAACCTCTACCGAAGGTATATTTTCCTCGATACTCACGTCGTAGTAGCGATTTACAACCTGATCAATGCTATCTTGAATGTCACACTGAGCAACCAAACGTGCTCTGCTTACATCTTTTAAATCATTAACTGTTACAGTTAAATCCTTTAACTGATAAATCTGATATCCCTGAAATGCATAAGAAACTTCACCAAAACCTGGAATCGCAGTGGTGTCGCGGTAACCACGAATAAATTCGGTATTCGTATTTGGGAAATTCATTACAAACGATTTATCCAACTCAACTATTTCGGCCAAAGGAGCATCTGGTCCGTTGATAATGGAGAAACAGTTGTCGAATAATGCTTGTGCATCATCGTCTACAAAACGCAATAAATCGACAGAGGCAGTGGGTCCACCAGCCGATGCACGCGCCCACACAGCACCAACAGTAATTGTATTAACAGCACCAGGTGCAAGCGTAAACGGACCCGCTGATTGAACAAAACGACGGTCGGCAGGAGTATTGCCTTCGCTTGTTTCATCCCACGATTCCTGAGGCAATGCAGGCGAATATGCCCCTGTTTCCTCATTTAATATCATCTGACCAACTCCAAGTGGATCGGTATCGCCTGGGAACATGAAGTTAGTCAAGGTACCAGTACCATATCCATTTCCACCATATACCATCTGGGTCCCATCTTTCCAGCGACCACGCAAGTAGTTGTAAATATCTTGTGCGTCCTCAGGATTTCCGGTAATACTGAAGTCATTGTTGTAATAAACAAACTTAGACATACCTATACGCTCGTTGTCGATAATGCCATCTCCAAACCCTAATCCATTCAAAGCCAAAGGTTGTACGATAGGATCACCATTACCATCAAGCGAATCCGAATCCATAAATGGACCTTCGAAGAAATCCAAACCAAAAGCAGGAGGATTAATCCCATAACCAACAGCGGTCTCATCATCGGCATCACCATTATACGTGTAACCTAAACCCCGACCAACATCACAACCTACATAGTCATCCAGATAATTACCCAAGTCGGAATCAACCCACTGACCAAAATAACAATCTTCTACCGTAAACGTTGAGCGATTGATAATCTCGTACTTGTAGAAAGTCATGTTGTTCAAGGCATTGTTCGTTGCAAAAGCAAATGCCTGTGCACGAATCTCTAAACCGATAGGGAATCCGCCAGTTTCGGAGTGGATATTACCTTTATCGTTGAATACCCACCAGATGGTCTGGTCGCCAAACAAACCAGCATTGCAACCTAAGTCACCAGTAATATCATATTTCGGATGTTCGGGAATTCCGGCCGAATCACGGTAGAAAGGATCATACTCACCATCACCGTTTAAGTCTGTAAATGGAGCTAACTGAAAAGGGTAGCCATTTGATGCATCTCCGTTTCCTGGCCAAGTTTCAATTGCCTCACTTGGTGAGGGCGCCACGCCAAAAACATAGTCTTCAACTTCTTTCTTGGTAATTTTCCAGTGCTTATCATAAGCCAAACAAACATCAGAGGTAATTGAAGCATCATCCAATTTTAATGGACCAGGCCAGAAGTCATTACCTGTTTGACGGTATGTCATAGCAGCCACTTTCAAGTTTCCACCATTATCTACCCCACCAATCCATAATGCAGATGCAAATGCCGAATGCTTATTCGATCCTTTCGGAATTTCATATTTCGCAGAGTTATTCAAATCCCACCACATATCGCCAGATGTGAAAATTAGCGCGCGCACATTATTCAGATCAAGGTCTGTACGGCCCGCACCTGGTGAACAAGCTGCAGCACCCGACTTTGGTCCGGCTGTTTGCCCAATTCTACCACCATTAACACCTATATTTTCTCTGGAAATCAGCTGAAGACTTATCAAACCGATTAAGACAGATAAACTTAGATTACGTTTCATGAATTCTTCTTTTTATTGTTATTGAGAATCAAATCAGAAATTTACAAGAGCACCGATACGAATAATACGTGGACGGGCATAGTTACTTGGGTTGTTGATTTTAGCTGTATATAAATCAGCGAATGAAATTGGATCAACCTGACCTGCTATAGTAGCTTGTGAAGTGGCGGCCGTTAAGAAGCCATCATCATCAGGATTACCTGTGGCGCGGTATACACCAACAACGTTGCGCGCATCCAAAAGATTCTGGATAAGGCAATAAACTTGCACATCGAGTACACGCGCATTCTCATCATCTTTCTTACCGACCTTCACTGCAAATGTTTTATCGATACGCACATTCAAGCGATACTGGAATGGTAATCGAGAACCATTGAGTGAACCCTTCAATTGAGGGCGGTTTGCAATTCCAAAAGCACCATCCTGCGTGTATGCAGAAGAGCGGCTATATGGAGTACCAGAATTTGCCAATGCCACAATATTAATTCCTGCATTTTCAAGGAAGTTCTTTCCAAACAAGCGCGGCCCATTGTATTCCTTTCCTTCACCATAGCGGAAATCGAACGTGGTTTGAAACTGATGACGAACATCAAAAGAAAGTGGAATCGTTGTACGAAGGTTAGGCTGACCTGACTGTATAAGGTTAATACCCGCAGAAGAACTTGAACCGGTACCATCAGCAAACTGAAGGGTATAATTTGCGGTTAAGCGAACATTCCCGGTACGGCGCAGGTCGTAGGCAAGCGACATCCCTTTAACAGTTCCAAAGTCGATATTACCATAGGTAGTGTAATTCACCGGATACGCATAGTTCACAGGAATTACCTGGATTAGGTTACGCAACTCGCGATAGAATGCACTGATGGTTAAAGCTGAACTGGTATTGAGCGCCTGTTTGAAACCAACCTCGTAGTCGATTGTGCGCTGTGGCTTTAAATCAGGATTGTTAACAGTAGCTCCAATGTTATTGGCAATGAAGAAGTACTCAAGCGGATCAAAACGGATACCATCAGTTGGACGCTGAGTTAGTACATCGTAGTGAGCAAAGAACTGAGCAACATCCGAAATAGGAAACTGGAAAGCGATACGCGGCATAACATTCCATTGTGGCTTATAATCGCGGAATGCACCAGAGCGAATTTCGGTCGATTCAGGATCCAATAAAGCCGGTGTTGCGCGACCAGTGTTGGAAGCTTGTGCAATAACGATTGGGTCGGCCACTTCAGTTCCATTAGCATTGTACCAGCGGTCGCCATTTCGATATCCCACAATATTGTTTACATCGTTCAAGTTTGTGTTTTTGATATCGCGAACGTAAACAACATAGTCATCACCAATGTTGGAAGGACGGGTAACATCGCCCGAATAATTGTATTCTCCTGCTTTACGTGTTTCATAAAGCGAATATTTATCGGTAAGCACCGGTTGATTTGCATCAAAACGATCGACACGTACGCCGACGTTAAAAATTAAATCGCGGAATGCAAATTTATCCTGAAGGTAAAATGCATAGTATAATGGAGAAAAAGCTCCGATTTCGCGAAGGAAATCTCTTCCGTTTTCTGATTTATCGTTTAAGAATTGGTCGAAAGTACGACGACCCTTGGTCTTGTTGCCGTACGCATCGTAACCGTAATATGAAATCAAGGAGGCACCGCCACCACCATTCAACAACTCATCGGCACTAAACATATCGATTGAGAATGTACTTGGGTCGAGGTTATCGATATCAATCCAATCCGTTCCCGTAACAGATAAACCAAGTTTCTCGCGCAGATTGCGGTCAAAAGAAGCCTGAATATCTGCATTATACAAACGGTTGTAATTGATAGTATCGTTGAACGCTCCTCCGGCATTGAATACAGGAACTGGATTAGCTAAATCCAACTGGTCTATGTGACGATTTGTTAGCTGACGCATAACA
>CAZVHF010000020.1:8724-21058 GCA_964627105.1 uncultured Chitinophaga sp. | reverse complement strand
ACACAACCTCATCAGCACCAACTGTTACAGCAGCAGGAACTGGGTTTTCTTCGTATCCATTCAAACACATAATACCATCCACATCGTAAGCATCACCATTTGTAACCAAACCTGCTGTAGGTCCGATGTAGATTCCGTCAACAGGACTGATATCTTGTAATTTCACATATTGAGCCCAAGCTAGAGAACCTAAATCGAAATCAGCATCCTGACAAGCATCGCCCATCCAAACCCAGTTACAACCATCTTGTGAAGCATAAGCACGGATGGTTTCTGGCCAACGAGCGCAAGGAACATTTCCGAATGAAGTTTCAACTACGCGAACGTCAGCTCCTTCGCCATTTTTAATAGGGCTTCCGAATTTCAATACGATGTCGCCACCGAAACCAAGAGATACGAAGTTCTGCGTATCGTTATTTTCTGGAGCACCTAAAGCACTTGCAGGGTTTGAACGTGCAGGAGCCACAGACGAAATCAAGTCATTTGTTGGTCCTTGATTGAAGCTGATTACTTCTTCAGCGTAGCAAGAAGGAGGTAAAGAAGGACAAACTTCAATTAAACTGATATCATCCAAACCAAAATCGTTACCGGTTTTAGTCAAATTAGCATCAATGATTTTAATTTCAAGCGCACCTGTAGCAGCAGCAGTGAAATTACCGGCAAATTCAGTCCATGTAGCAATTCCTGATGGAGAAAATGCAGAACCAATCATGTTTTCACCAGCATATACACGCAATACAGCAGGTGAAGCACCAAATGTGTTTTGCGCGTACATAGCAAATGCATATTCTTTACCTGCGGTTACATTAACTGTTTGGCTCCAAACGGTCTTAATGGTCTGAGTATTTCCGTTAACCATCATGTAGTTACCAGTACGGCCAGTTCCAACCAATTGTGGGTGGTAAGTAGCCACGTTAGGACCTACACCGTAGGTGTTTTCAGGAACAAGTTCAGTATTACCTGCGCCATCAGCTTTGAAAGTATACCCTGATGTAAAACCGGTATTTCCACCTTCAAAGTTACCATTCACGATTAGATTCGTGCCGCATGGGATCACAACTGGAGGTGTAGCACACTGTGCTCCGCCAGATGCTTTAACCCTTGAATAAGCAGTACCTTCTACGACCCAAAAAATGCGCGTTGTATTTGGTGAACCAGGAACCGTAACTGTTTCGAAGAAACTATCGCCCGGTTGAGCAAGACCAGAACCCAATTGCCCGGCATTGTAAACATCCCAAGTAAATGGAATAGGACTAGATGTGTAATTGCGCACTCTCCAACGACGTGTAGCAGCAGGGTTGTCTGAACACATAGATGTAAGATTTAAAAAATCTGAAGGTGCTATTTCTTCAGAAGCCTGAAGATTTACAGATGATACTCGGTAAGCAAATGCTACCGAATTGAAATTTAATGCCGCAAATACTGCTATTGCCGCAAGTTTCAAATTGTTCTTGTTTTTCATAGAAACAGATTTTGGTTAGGATTTACAAAAATTGAAAACGTGATTTTTTATTTAGGGTTACAAAAGTAAGAAAAAATTCTATTCTGCAAATTTATTTTTAGAATTCTACTCTTAGTTATCAATTATTTAACGAAAAAGAAAGGTGTAATTACATAACCAAATTATGCGAGTTTGAATGAATGATTTCAATTGAAATCGTCATCATCTTGAATTTTCTAAAACTTTCACACTACTTTATTACACAAGAATTATTGGGGTTAATGCTATTTAATGATTGAACTTTGCTTCAATTTTCATTGCCTTGGAATTAAAAAAATCTGCATCTTCACGTCCTATGAACAACCTCTTAAAATTTTTCGCTGCTCTTATATTTTTCTGCCATTCCATTACCTCTTATGCCGATGAGGGCATGTGGCTTCCGCTGCTATTAAAGCAACTCAATGAAAAAGAGATGAAGGCTATGGGGATGAAAATCTCGGCAGAAGATATTTACGCAGTAAACAAATCGAGCCTGAAAGACGCCGTTGTATTATTCGGGCGAGGCTGCACGGGCGAAATTATAAGTCCTGAGGGACTACTCCTCACTAACCATCATTGTGGATTTGGGCAAATTCAGGAACATTCTACCGTTGAACAAGATTACCTGATGAATGGCTTTTGGGCTATGAGTCGCAGTGAGGAATTACCCAATAAAGGTCTCACGGCTACATTTATAATACGTATAGAAGATGTTACCGCCAAAATCACCCAGGGATTAAACACCGTGAAAGATGAAGCCGAACGTGAATCAATTGTTACGTCGCGCTCAGCATTATTGGTTAAGGAGGCTGTAGGAACAACGCACTATGAAGCAGTTGTAAAACCCATGTACAATGGAAACGAATACTATCTATTTGTTAGTGAGACCTTTCGCGACGTTCGCCTTGTAGGTGCTCCGCCACAAAGCATGGGTAATTTCGGAAAAGACACCGATAATTGGGTTTGGCCGCGCCACACTGCCGACTTTAGCCTATTTCGGATTTATGCCGGAAAAGACAACAAACCAGCCGATTACTCGCCCGACAATGTTCCATTTAAACCACGCAAGCACCTCGAGATTAGCACGTCGGGCATAAAAGAGAATGACTTTACTATGGTGTATGGTTTTCCGGGACGAACAAATGAGTACCTCAGTTCAAACGCGGTCGATCAGCTTGTAAACCGAAGCAATCCGCTCAAGGTCGAGCTGCGTGGCAAACGACTCGAAATCATGGATAAATACATGCAGTTGGACCGGAAGGTATTTATTCAGTATGCCGATAAATATTCGGGGGTATCGAATTATCATAAAAAATGGGCAGGCGAAGCACGGGGACTAAAGAAAGCCAATGCTGTAGACCGAAAAATAGCCTTAGAACAAGAGTTTACCAAGCGCATCAAAGACAATGCGCAATACAAGGCATATCAAAATATTCTTGATGGCTTCAGAGAACAGTATGCAAAACTGGATCGCATTCAACCAGAACTCGACTACTTCACCGAGGGTATTTTAAGCATCGAACTGTTGCGTTTTGCAATTGGATTCAAAGACCTGATCCAATTTGCGAATGATCCGGGAGGCGAAAAATGGAAGAATCAATTGAAAATCCAAAGCGAACGTATAGCTGAATTCTTTAAAGACTATCACCAGCCTATCGATCGTGAAACAATGAGCGAAATGTTTTTGAGCTATTATAAATATGATAGTCAAGCTTCGTATGTACCAACAGAACTTGGTTCTTTCAATCCAAAAGCTGCAAATGGCCCGGAAATGTTGAATTACGTGAATTCGCTTTTTAGTTCAACGCGTTTACTAAATGAAGCATTTCTAAATGAACAATTATCGAAAGGAGACACATCGATTGCCCGCATCATTAAAAACGATCCTGCGTGGAAATTGGCCGATGCTTACTTTTCTTATTACCGCAATACTTTACAGAAGCAACAAAGCGATATAATGGCGAAATTAATTCCGCTTAACCGCTTGTATGTTGAAGCGCTTCGCCTGGTGATTCCAGAGAAAAAATATTACCCCGATGCGAATTCGACTTTGCGTGTGGCGTTCGGCAAGGTAGAAGGGTATAACCCGGCCGATGCCACACAATTTAACTGGTACACCACCGCCGATGGCATTTTGCAGAAGAACAGAGCAGGAGCCGCTGATCATGAAATTACCAACCGACTCAGAGAATTGCTCGAAAGTAAGTCGTATGGGGCCTATGCCGATAAAGACGGTACGCTGCACACCTGCTTCGCTGCTTCAAATCATACTACAGGCGGAAATTCGGGTAGCCCCGTATTGAATGCCAAAGGACAGCTCATTGGCACCAACTTCGACCGAAACTGGGAGGGCACAATGAGTGATGTGTATTACGATATCAACCAGGTTCGGAACATTGTACTCGATGTGCGCTACACCCTGTGGGTAATCGATGTATACGCCGGAGCGAAGCATCTAATTTCAGAAATGACCTTGGTAAAATAGACCGATTTGAATCCCGCGAATATCAAACACTTCATAAAAATCGGTGTTGCGCTGATTTTATTGGGAAGTTTGGATCCGATGGAAGGTTCTATACTTATCAATTTGGGAAGTGTACTCGTTTCGGTTTGCGGATATCTATTAAACAAGCGATGGAGGTGGTGGTCAATTTCGGCATCGATATTAATTTCAATTGGAGTAATCTCGCTGTGGAGTGTTTCGGCTCTCGGTGGCTTTAATCCGCAAACAGAATGGTGGTGGTTGCTGGCTATTCTACCTTACCCCGTGGGATGGTTGGGATTATTATTTACCTTCATCTTTCTAGCTATCAAACGGATAAAATTATTACTATCCAATAGCGATAATTATTAGTTTAATTTCCCTTGCCCATCCATGCCGCCTGCACCTGGGCACATGCCACAACTCCGGCTGTTTCGGCCCGCAGACGACTCTCGCCTAAACTTACAGCCGTAAAGCCTGCGTTGAGCGCTTCGTTAATTTCGCGCGGTGTAAAATCGCCTTCGGGACCAATACACACTAAGATATCTGAGCCGTGCAGAGCGGCTTTCGGAAGGAGGATTTTTTCGCCATCGGCACAATGCGCAATAAACTTATTTTGCGCTGATGATTCCTTCAGGAATGCACCAAAACTGCGTATTTCGTGCATTACGGGGATTTTGGCGTTGAGCGATTGTTTCATGGCGGCCTTCACGACATTTTCTAAGCGCGCCATTTTTACCACACTGCGCTCGCAGCGCTCGGTTAAAATCGGACTTATTTCATCTATGCCAATCTCCACCGCTTTTTCTAAAAACCATTCGAAGCGCTCCATCATTTTGGTTGGCGCTATGGCTACATGCAAACGATAGGGCCGCGGAATATGGGCTTTTTGAACACCTACAATTTCGGCCTCACTTGCTTTGGCATGCACCGATCGAACCTTCGCAGTGTATAGTATTCCGCTACCATCCAAAACACCAATTTCATCACCGATTTTTAAACGCAACACCTTGCTCAGATGCAAACTCTCATCGGCATCCAATAGCGCGATATTGTTATCGATATGTCGGGCGAAAAAATAATGCATCAGGCTTGTTTTTCAGGTTCTGCCTTCAAGGAATCAGTAATCTGCTTCAAGGCCTGCACCACCTGATCGATGGTTCGCATTTGTTCCATCACCAATGTGAGCTTGTTGTTGCGTTCCTTGAGGCGAGCCTTGGCGGGGTAACGCGACAAATACTGCATCAGCATACCAAAAAACGAACTCTGGTAAAACTCGCTCTGTTGGTTCTGTACAAAATAACCTACAAAAGTTTGCTGCTTTAATACCACTTTTTCAAAGCCAATATCCTTGGCCAGCCTGCGAAGGCGAATGGTATCCATCAATTCTGTGGTCTGTTTGGGAACCGCACCAAAACGATCTTCGAGCTGCTTGGCAAAGCGCTGCAATTCCTCCTCGGTTTCGAGGTTATCGAGGTCTTTATACAAGAGCAAACGCTCGGTAATGTTGGTAACGTAATGGTCGGGAATTAATATCTCCAAATCGGTATCGATCTGGCAATCGTTTACCCAGACTTTATGCCTGGCTTCCAGCTCCTCACTAAACAGTTGTTTGAAGTCGCCTTCTTTTAATTCCTGAATGGCCTCATCCAAAATCTTGTGGTACATCTCAAAGCCAATCTCGGCAATGAATCCACTTTGTTCGGCCCCGAGCAAATCGCCCGCTCCGCGAATGTCTAAATCGCGCATGGCAATGTTAAAGCCACTACCCAATTCGGCAAACTCTTCGATGGCACGCAATCGCTTTCGGGCATCGGCAGTGAGCAGCGAAACCGGCGTTGTGAGCAAATAGCAGAAGGCCTTTTTATTGCTCCGCCCTACCCTGCCCCGCATCTGGTGCAAATCGCTTAATCCAAATAAATGTGCGTTGTTAATGATGATCGTATTCGCATTCGGAATATCGAGTCCCGATTCAATAATTGTCGTTGCAACCAGCACATCGGCATTGCCTTCGATGAATTCCATCATTACATCTTCCAAGGCCTCGGGATCCATTTGCCCATGCCCGGTTAATACTTTAACGCCCGGACAAAGTCTGCGAATCATGTCGGCTACTTCCTGAATGTTCTGCACGCGGTTGTGCACGAAAAACACCTGTCCACCTCGCTGAACCTCGAACGTAATGGCTTCTTTGATGATCTCTTCGTTAAACGTATGTAGCTCGGTTTGCACCGGATAGCGGTTGGGTGGTGGTGTATTGATTACGCTTAAATCGCGCGCCCCCATGAGACTGAAATGAAGTGTACGCGGAATGGGTGTTGCCGTTAAGGTTAGCGTATCTACATTCACCTTGATGTGCTTGAGTTTTTCCTTGGCCGAAACACCGAATTTCTGCTCCTCGTCAACAATCATCAATCCCAGGTCTTTGAACTTTACATCCTTGCTCAAGAGGCGGTGCGTCCCGATAAGAATATCGACCTCGCCCTTCTCTACTTTTTCGAGCGTCTGCTTTTGTTCCTTGGCTGATTTGAAACGGTTCAGGTAATCGACCTTGCAGGGTAAGTCGGATAAACGCTCCGAAAACGTTCTGTAATGCTGCAAGGCCAGGATGGTTGTTGGAACGAGCACAGCCACCTGTTTGCTGTCGTTCACCGCTTTGAAGGCCGCCCGAATAGCCACTTCTGTTTTTCCGAAACCCACATCGCCACAAATGAGGCGGTCCATCGGTTCGGGCTTTTCCATATCGCGTTTAATGTCGCGCGTGGCTTTAAGCTGGTCGGGCGTATCTTCGTAAATAAACGAGGCTTCGAGTTCGTTCTGCAGGTAGGTATCTTTTCCAAACGCAAAGCCTTTTTTACTTTTACGTTCGGCGTATAACTTAATAAGATCGCGGGCAATGTCTTTTACCCGGCTCTTGGTTTTTTGCTTTAGCGCCGACCATGCATTGCTTCCCAGTTTATTCAGTTTAGGCTCGGTGCCTTCCTTGCCGGTGAATTTCGAAATGCGGTGCAGCGAATGGATGCTCACATACAACATATCGTTGTCGCGATACACCAAACGGATGGCTTCTTGCTGCTTGCCGTTCACGTCAATTTTTTCGAGTCCTGCGTATTTTCCTACACCGTGATCCACGTGCGTCACAAAATCGCCGGGTTGCAAGCCCTTCAATTCCTTTAAAGTAATTGCTTCTTTGTTGTTGAAGCCATCGCGCAGCTTATAGCGGTGATATCGGTCAAACAACTGGTGATCGGTAAAGCAGGCAATGTTCAAATGCCGGTCGATGAAGCCTTCGTGCAAGGCAACATTGATGGGCGTAAACTGCACTTCCTTGTCGAGGTCTTCGAAGATGGAATAAATGCGTTCGATTTGCCGCGCATTATCCGAAAAGATGAAGTTCTGCGTGCCGGCTTTGCTTTGTTTGCGAAGTGTTTCGGTAATGAGGTTGAAATTCTTATGAAAGGATGGCTGAGGAACAGCATCGACCTGAACAAGCTCGCTGCGTGGAAAAACACGACGGCTGCCGCATTCGACCGTAGTAAAAACCTGCATAGTACGAATCAGTTCTTCTTCGCTGCAAAACAGCGCCTGAGGCTCCAATTGTACTGTAGATGGTCCATGCTTTTCGTAATGGTCGAGTGCTTTCTGGTAATCGCTGCGGATGCGTTCAAAGAGCAATTCCGACTCGCGCAACCAGATGAGTGCATCTTTCGGAATGAAGGACAGGAAATTGCCGCGGTTTTCGCGCAGAATTTTCCCTTGTACATCGGGAACCAGGCTCACAAAATCGAGGTTGCGCACCGAGAGCTGGTCAACCGGATTGAATGCGCGCACCGAATCGACTTCCTCACCAAAAAACTCTATGCGATACGGTTGTTCGTCAGAAAAAGAATACACATCGAGAATTCCGCCCCGGATGGCAAACTGCCCCGGTTCGGTTACAAAATCGACGCGTTCAAAATCGTATTCGTACAGAAACTCGCTCACAAACTCAATGCTGAGTCGCTCGCCCTTCTTGATTTTAAAGGTATTGCGGCTTAAGGTATCCTGCGTAACCACTTGCTCGAGTAAGGCTTCGGGATACGTAACCACGAAAAGCCGTTTGGTAGCACTTGATCCGATTCGGTTGAGTACCTCGGTTCGCAGCAAGCGGGCATTGGGATCGAGCGTATCGGGATCGTAAACTTTTTTCGATGCCGCAGGAAAAAAGAGGACCTCGCCTTCGGGTAAAAAAGCTTCGAGGTCGTTCAGGTAATAAGCGGCAATTTCGCGATCGGGTAAAATGGCCAGCATAAAACGCGAACTTTCCTTGAATGCGGCAGCGGCCAATAAACTTTCGCCTGAGCCACTGGCACCGGTTAAATGCAGATGCGCACCTTGCTTTGCTTTAAGCACAGGATGCAGTGCAGGATGGCTGCTAAAAAGGGATAGTAACTGATCGGTGGTCAAAAGAGGAAGCCTTTGGGGCGTACAAATTTACGCTTCCTTGGCATTTACAAACTGCGGCTGCAAATTTTCGTCGCTGAATTGCCGTAAATACTGCATGGCTTCATCCACCATCTTCGAAGAACCCACAAAGAGCGGGCATCGTTGGTGAATATCGGTGGCTTCGATTTCGAGAATATCGCGGAAACCATCGGTTGCTTTTCCGCCGGCTTGTTCCATAATCATGGCCATAGGATTGCATTCGTACATGAGACGCAATTTACCCTTGGGCGATGCCAATGTGGTGGGATAAATATAAATTCCGCCTTTAATGAGATTTCGGTGGAAATCGCTCACCAGCGAACCGATGTAGCGTAAGGTATAAGGCTTCTTATTGGCTTTGTCGTCGATTTGCAGGCTTTTGATGTAGCGTTTCACACCTTCGGGGAAATGCACAAAATTGCCTTGGTTTACCGAATAGATATTGCCATTGCTGGGAATACGCATATCGGGATGCGAAAGGCAAAATTCGCCGATTGAAGGATCGAGCGTAAATCCGTTGACGCCATTTCCGGTTGTGTAAACGAGCATGGTCGATGAACCATACACAATGTAGCCGGCAGCAACCTGGTCGGAACCGTATTGTAAGAAATCATCCACTGTAGCCGGACCGTTTTTAGTTTTGCGGCGGTAAATGGAAAAGATGGTACCTACAGAAACGTTTACATCGATGTTGGATGAGCCATCGAGTGGATCCATGGCTACGATATATTTACCAGTTGAAGCATTTCCGTCGAACAGAATGATATCGTCGTTTTCTTCGGAAGCAACTCCGGCACATTCGCCGCCGGATGCGAGTGCTGCCAGAAACTGTTCGTTGGCAAAAACATCGAGTTTTTTCTGCGATTCGCCTTGGATGTTATCTGAGCCTGCTTCACCGAGAATGTTTACCAATCCGGCTTTGTTTACCTCGCGGTTCACAATTTTGGCAGCGATGCTGATGTCGCTCAATAAACTGGAGAGTTCACCTTTGGCGTAGGGAAAATCGGCCTGTTTGTCGATAATAAATTCACCAAGGGTAACAACATTACGGCGCGGACGAATCATTCAGCGTTAAATTTGGGTTAACAAATGTAAAAAAATATTTCTATTCGTTTTGCATGAGCCAGAAAGGCCTTAGAAAGCGAATGCTATCTCTCGCTTTCATACGATTTGCAACGTACTGCTTTTATGCCGTGGAATGCAGCATATCCTTCGTTATACCAATGTGTTGAATCGGCACTTAACTCGGAGAAAAAAGACGTGAACGGTATAGACTCGATTGGCTTCAGAATTAGTGCTTCTGCGGTATTTTGTGCCTTGAATTGATTGGTTTGCACAAATCGATCGTGCATTGAGGAAGCATAAGCTTGAAGCACTGTAAAATCTGATACAGCTCCCCGCCACCGGCTCGAATATCCCGCCTGAAAAACAAAGAGAATTAGTGCGAACCAAAGCAGTCGAATTCCATTTTCCACCTTTACATTGCCAAATTGTTTAACTGCATAAACAATGCTGATGAAAAGAAATACCTGCAGAAATAAATAAACAACATTGATTAGTCTATTGGGAGGTTGAGACATTCCGGTACCAAAATGGAAAATAAAGAGCATGGCGAAAGGCACGAGCAAGCCAAGACTCCAGAGAAAACAGGTTTTACCCGGAACGCGTTTAATTGAATCTGAATTAAGGAATACACCACACACCAAAGCCATCATCAAAACCGGAGTTGAGCGGGTCCAGTCGCGCAGAAAATGCCAAAGCCACATTGCACTATTCGAAAAGGCAAATGCGATGTTTTGAGTAGGATTTCCGGCAGTTTCGGTAAAATAACGAATTCGCTCGGCACTTCCGGGCGATAACAATTCAATTCCTGCGGCCATTCCAAACAATCCACAGAGTATCCAATATGCTCGATGAACAGATGAAAAATTAAAATTCAATACGAGAAGCCAGCCCATCAAACACAAACTCAATTCGCCACTGCCGCCTGCAAATGCGGGAAGGATAAACCAAAGTATCCGTTCGGTTTTATTTTTATCGGCTTTGAGTTGCAAAAACATCCAGTACAAACAGGCCGTGAATCCGGGCATGTAGGCAATCATTCCGGTATACCAGAAAACGGTTTCGTTGGGAAAAGGTAAATAGCAAAAAAACAAAATGAGGAAGGCGATAAAAACAGGCTGAATGCCTTGCCTGAATTGAAACGTAGCTTTTAAAATTCCAGAAACAAGAAATGCATCAATTACCAAAAAAGTAATTCCAAGCAGTGCGCTAAAACTGCCACCCAAGCGCTCGCCGAGTTTCAGCGGATTGAGCAAAAAAGCTATGAGATGTGTAAAATACCGTCCGCTCCAGTTAAAGTAATAATGCCAGGTAGCTTTTAACGCTCCAAATTTTTGCAGCAACATCCAATCGTAATAATCATCGGAGGATGGGAAATTAAAGAAGGCAAGGATTACAAATGGAAAAATTATCCATACAGCAAGTGCAAAGGTTAAAATCGCTGATTTATACTTGCTAAAATTCATTTAATTAGTTCCATGTTCCATTCAGCATCACCTTATCGATGAGTTGCGAGCCAAATGCGTAGGGAATAAAAGCCGGTGAAGAAATTTCGCTGGTAACAATCAGATTAGCTTTTTTTCCAACTGTTATGCTTCCCAGTTCTGTGTTTACACCCATTGCGTAAGCGCCATTGAGCGTTGCCGCATTGAGTGCTTCTTCGGGCAACATGCGCAGGTTGATGCAGGCAAGACTTAATATGAATGCCATCCTTCCCGATGGTGAAGAACCCGGATTGTAGTCGCTCGCGAGTGCTACGGGCAAACCTGCCTGAATCATTTCGCGGGCGGGAGGTTGCTTTAAACGCAGAAAGAAGGCAGTGGAAGGCAATAAGGTTGGCATCGTATGGCTGTTGAGCAAAACCTCAATTTCTTCGGGACCGGTGTATTCGAGGTGATCGACACTCAAGGCATTGTATTTTACACCCACCTGGATGCCTCCTGAATAATCGAGCTCATTCGCATGAATCTTTGGTTGCAACTTGTAGTGCGATGCTTTTTCGAGGATGCGCGCCGTTTCATCGACCGTGAAAAACCCTTTGTCGCAAAACACATCTACATAATCGGCTAAGCCTTCGGCAGCAACGGCCGGAAGCATCTCGTCGGTAATCTCGCGAATGTAGGCCTCGCGGTTTGCTTTATACTGCTGCGGCAAAGCATGTGCACCAAGGAAACTGGCTTTGATTGTGAGTGGAGTTGTTTCCTTAAGTCGGCGAACTACACGCAACATTTTCAGCTCGTCGGCGGTATTCAATCCATAGCCGCTTTTTATTTCAACAGCGCCGGTTCCGAATGATATAATTTCATTGGCACGCTTTAGTGCTTGTTCATACAACTCATCTTCTGAAGTATTGTGCAAACGAGCCGCTGAGTTTAGAATTCCTCCCCCATTTCGGGCAATTTCTTCGTAGGTAAGTCCTTTTATTTTATCGACAAACTCGCTCTCGCGGCTACCGGCATATACGATATGTGTATGCGAATCGCACCAGGCGGGCAAAACATATCGGCCTGTGCAATCGAAGCGCGCGCAATTTAACTCGGGACAACTATCCATGCTGCCGAATGATTTAATTTTTCCATCCACAACATGCAGCCAGGCATTTTCAATGGATGGTAATTCGGCCATTTCGGCTCCTTTTACGAGATCTGTTTCCGAATCGCGGATTTGCAAAAGCGATTTGATGTTGATGAGCAGCGTTTCGTTCATGCCGAAAGTGTTTTAAAAACGGATTCGAAAGTATTAATAAATATCAACTTCAATTCAACTGCAAAAATGTCAAACTTAGCTTTCTCCAGCCTCTTTTAAAGCAGCCGCCTCTAAATCGTCGGAAATCCGAAAATCTGTAT
>CAZVHF010000020.1:0-8624 GCA_964627105.1 uncultured Chitinophaga sp. | reverse complement strand
AACAATTAAACAACTAGTATCCGAAATGATAACTTTAGGCATTCAAGTTTTCGTTTTCTAAATCGGAAGCCGGGTAATTAAAAATCGAAACACCATATTTGCCGAGTAATTCAGCAAAGGCTCTTTTTTTTAGTCCAACTAACTCGGCTGCCTGACCAAGGGAAAGCTTCCCTTGCTCATATAACTTCGCAGCCAAAAGCATAACGACCTCACTATCTTCCATGTCGACTGAGTCGGGCAAGTTGATTGTCAGAGTTTTCATTTGATAAAGGTATTAAAAAATCGAATGACATTGAATTCGCAGAATAAGCTTAAACCCAAATTGGGCGATAGAATTGTACAATTTGCAGAACGGGCCGAATGAATCTATGATTTGTGGAATTAACCCAGATGCATCCCACAGGCCTAATGCACTAAGCGTTAGTTCATTTTATTTCTAATGCTTAACCTGGCTTACAATGATTTTGCTTTTAAGCGTTTGTTCATTGTCCTTAAACATCGTCGAGATCGTTGAATTCATAAAGCTATATTGGCTTTTTTGCAAGTATAGCAATAAGCGTTTTAAACGTTTATAAACGTTTATTTACGACTATGGGTTGGCGATTTTGTAGCTTCGCCTTTAGGGTAGGGGGGATAGGATTCCTACAAAATTGCTCATTACGTGTCAAGTAAAATTTATTCACACCATTGGCAACACAGATTAGACTTTTAGTATAACTATACTCATACGCCTATCGAATTCACGTACGATGATTGTCACGAGCAATTTTCATCTCGTCATGAATTGATTATCTCATTTCATTACCATATGTACTTCACCATGTTGAAATTCAATCACATTTCCTTTTAAATCTGCTACAACCAACTTCCCCTGCTCAGAAACGTCGCGAACAGTATAATTACGTAAGCCTTCCTTGGTTTCAAATACACAGCTTTCACCACGTTTGTATAAAACATCCGCAAATTCCAAAGCAATAGCCTTATCATTTCTATTCCTTAAGCGAAGGTAAACGGCTTCCAGCTGCGACGAAAGTTCATCCTGAACTTCTTCAAGTGAAACGGCTTGCTTCAGCACATCGGCGATTGAACAAACATTTCGCCCTTCGACCGACATATGAAGCTGATTCACGTTCATGCCGATTCCTGTCAGCGAACTGACAATCTGACCACCAGACAGCGCATTCTCGATTAAAATACCTGCCACCTTTGAATCGTTCACCAAAATATCGTTCGGCCATTTAATCGATACCAACTCATGCGCACAAAACGTTTGGATGGTTCGTTGCACAGCCAAAGCAACCGCTTTATTCAGTGAAAACTGTCGTTCTATAGCCAACCAGGTTGGTTTGAGGATATAGGTGCACAATATATTCTTCCCGGCCTCACTCTGCCACACATTGGAACGCTGCCCGCGGCCTGCACTCTGGTAATTTGCCGTAATAAGCGTGCCCTCGGGTGTGCCAACCTGACGCAGCATTTCGGCGGCATAGTTGTTGGTTGAGCCGACGCCGTCGAGCCGAATTCGATTTCTTCCAATAAATAGCGTTTTCACAGCGGCAGAAATACTAAATTTGCGCGACATTATACCGCACAAGGCGAATGAAAAAAAGCAAAAAAGCAAGCCAAACCGAACCAACACAAGAAATGCTCGACGCCATAGTGCAGGGTATTGAAGAAAAAAAAGGACAAAACATTCAAATCTTCGACCTCCGAAACATCGGCCACGCTGTAAGCGATTATTTCGTTATTTGCAATGCCGACTCCGGTACGCAGGTTGATGCAATTGCTTATTCCGTAGAACACGAAGTGAAAGAAAACACCGGCATTTCGCCGTGGAAAAGTGAGGGCTTCGAAAACCGTGAATGGATATTAATCGATTATGCCGACGTTGTGGTCCATATTTTCCAAACGCCCATACGCGAATTTTATAAACTTGAACGTTTGTGGGCCGATGCCATAGTTACGAACGTTTCACCTCAGCACGTTTAAACACAATGGCATCAAACAACGTTTCTAATCAGCAAATGGATACCCCCGAAAACGATAAAAAAAGCGACAAAAAAGGAAAAAAACTCTTCCCTACCCCATCGCGCAACAAAAATACAGGCGGCAATAACTTCTATTGGATATGGATTGTGGTCATGCTACTCTTCGTTGGTAGTTATTTTTACAATTCAGGCTCCGGAACCCGTGAGATAAGCAGCGATCGCTTTGTACAGCTTCTGCAAAAAGGCGATGTGAAAGAAATTATCGTCGTAAACCGAGAGTTTGCCGAAATCACTATCCGCAAGGAAAAATTATCGAGCCCCGAGTACCGCGACCTAAAATCGCCATCGGTTTCGGTTTCGATCGACAAAGGTCCTCATTATTTCTATACCATCGGTTCTATCGAAGACATGAACAAACAGATAGAAGATGCGCAGAAAGACCTCGATCCGGCGTTAAAAGTTCGTCCAAATTACACCAGCCGCAAAAACTGGGGTGGCGAAGTTATATCGTGGGTGGTTTTACTCGGTGTAATCTTCCTGTTCTGGATGTTGTTAATCCGCAGAATGGGCGGTGGTGCCGGTGGCGGACAGATATTCAATATCGGCAAAAGCCGAGCACAGTTGTTCGATAAAGACACATCGGTTTCGATTACGTTCGATAATGTAGCCGGATTGGATGAAGCAAAAGTTGAAATCAAAGAGATTGTCGACTTCCTTAAAAACCCGAAAAAATACACCACACTCGGCGGGAAGATTCCGCGTGGAGCCTTGTTGGTTGGTCCTCCGGGTACCGGAAAAACCTTATTGGCGAAAGCCGTAGCCGGCGAAGCGCAGGTGCCGTTTTTCTCGCTCTCGGGTTCCGATTTCGTAGAAATGTTTGTGGGCGTTGGTGCTTCGCGTGTGCGCGATTTGTTTAAGCAAGCCAAGGAGAAAGCTCCCGCTATCATATTTATCGATGAAATTGATGCCATTGGTCGGGCGCGTGGAAAAAATCCAATTGCCGGAGCCAACGACGAGCGCGAGAATACCTTAAACCAATTGCTTACCGAGATGGATGGATTTGGCACCAACAACGGTGTCATTATCCTCGCAGCCACAAACCGCGCCGATATTCTCGATCGCGCCTTGTTGCGTCCGGGCCGTTTCGATCGTCAGATTTATGTTGAGTTACCTGATTTGAACGGTCGTAAAGAAATCTTCAAAGTGCACCTTAAGCCCATCAAAACCGATTCGAGCCTCGACATCGATTTTCTGGCACGCCAAACGCCGGGCTTCTCGGGAGCCGACATTGCCAATGTGTGTAACGAAGCCGCTTTGATTGCTGCGCGTAAAAACAAAGATTCGGTTGGCAAACAGGATTTCCTCGATGCAGTAGACCGCATCATCGGAGGCTTGGAGAAGAAGAACAAGATTATCTCCATGCACGAAAAAGAGGTAATTGCCTACCACGAAGCCGGGCACGCTACCACCAGCTGGTTGCTCGAACATGCCTCACCTTTGGTAAAAGTTACCATCGTACCGCGTGGGCAATCGCTTGGTGCGGCCTGGTATTTACCCGAAGAACGCTCCATTACGACCTTCGAACAAATGCTCGACGAAATGTGCGCTGCCTTGGGCGGTAGAGCTGCCGAAGAAATTGCATTCGGAAAAGTTTCGACCGGTGCGTTGAGCGATCTCGAAAAAATAACCAAATCGGCATACTCGATAGTTAGTATTTACGGATTGAATGAACGCATCGGAAACATTAGCTTCTACGATTCGACCGGTCAGCAGGAATATGCCTTTGGCAAACCATACAGCGAACATACCGCCGAGATTATTGATGAGGAAGTGAAGAAACTGGTGGATATGGCCTATGCGCGCACCAAAAAAATCCTCACCGAGAACAAAGACAAACTGGAAAAACTGGCCAGCAAGCTCCTTGAACAAGAAGTGATTTTCCGCGAAGATCTGGAAGAAATTTTCGGAAAACGCCCATTCGATAAAGAAGATGCAGGTACAGCTACTGCCGGAGAAATGTCGAAGGCCTTAAAAGAAAATGCCGATCATCCCGAAACTGAAACGCATTCAGCGGCTCAAGAGGATGGTCTCCCAGTGCCATCGCCTGCGGCCGAAAATGCAGCAGCAGATGACGAGCCAACAAGTTCGAACCCTAATTAAACCTTTCAATTGACCTAACTATGGACGCAAACTGGACACTCATACTCTCCGATTCAGATTCAACGCATGTTACAATCGTAAAAAACATGCTCGATGCCGAAGGCATTGCAACAAGTCTAATCGATCATTCCGACTCGGCTTTTCCAGCAACCGCTGAGTCTGAATTATATGTTCAGAACAACGATTTGGAGCGCGCCAAAGCCATTATCGAAGCATTTCAGCAAAGTCGTTAATTGCGGTGGATCGCAACTTACAACTGCGAATTTTAACAGCACTTAGCCTTGGACTTGGCTTTGTAGGTGCTATTTATATTTCGGCCTACGCTGCAATTGCACTCTTTGCAATAATTCTCGTCATTGGACTTTTTGAATTATTCAAACTTTTACGCAGCATTGACGCCGCATTTCTTCCCCACCGAACACTCACTGTTTGGCTTTCTTTATGCGTGTTTGGAATATTGGCCATAATGCCCGGATTTCTCAGGCTCAACATTCTTTTTCCAAGCGATTACTTTCTGGCGCTCGGCGCTTTATTCGCGTTCATTCTCATTTTGTTTGGTGCAGAGTTGTTTCGAAACAAGCCGAAACCACTCGAAAATATGGCATTCGGCATATTCGGAGTTGCCTATCTGGCAATACCATTCGGATTAATCATTTCTTCTTCATTCGATTCGGAAGGAAATTACCAAGCCTGGCACATCTTGTATTTCTTCTTCTTCATGTGGGCCTCCGATACCGGCGCTTATTTTGCCGGCCGGTTCTTTGGTAAACGTAAATTGTTCGAACGATTATCGCCCAAGAAAACCATCGAAGGATTTATTGGAGGCATGTTGGCATCCGGTTTATTGGGATGGCTTGCATTTTCGCAATTGGGGAAATTTGGATTAATTGAATGGATTGCCATAGGCGTTCTACTTTCCATTACCGGCACGGCAGGCGATTTATTCGAATCGATGCTGAAGCGCCAGGCTGGTATCAAAGACAGTGGAAATATTCTACCGGGGCACGGCGGCATCCTCGACCGCTTCGATTCAGCATTACTCTCGGCTCCGGTTTACTGGATGCTGATGTATCTCGGCGCTTCATAATTGCCCGAAACTTTGTAGTTTTACCGCACATTCATCGTGCTTTACCGCTTTTTTCACCTCATACTTCGGTTCTGGATGCGCATTCATTTCAAGCGCATCTTTGTTCAATCGCTGCAGCATGTTCCCCGCAAAGGAGCTGCAATTTTGGCCTGCAATCACCCCAATTCCTTCCTCGATGCCATTGTCGTTGCCCTTACGTTAAAGCGCGATATTCATTTTCTGGTGCGTTCGGATGTGTTTCGTAAGCCACTTGCTGCAGCAATTCTCAAGCGGCTCAACATGATTCCCATTTACCGGCTCGAGGAAGGAGCCGAGAATCTTGAACGCAACAAAGGCACCTTTGAGCTGTGCAATTCTATTTTAGATAAAGGCGGAATCATTCTGATTTTCTCGGAAGGCAATTGCGTAGTTGAAAAGCGCTTGCGTACGCTTCGCAAAGGAACGGCGCGCATTTGGCTTGGCGCCATGGAACAGCGTAAATGGAAAAATCCGATTCCGGTTATTCCGGTTGGCATAAACTACACGCATCCCTATTATTTCAGAGGCGAACTGATGCTTAACTTCGGGAAGGCATGTGAATTCGGTAACCTGGAAACGGTATGGCAACAAGAACCTGCCAAGGCCATACGTTTGTTCAATGAGGTGTTATATGAAGGCATGCAGCGCGAATTACTAATTATTCCCGACCACGCTGCCGATGAAGGAGCCGAAGTGTTGCTCGATTTTTTTCGCAGCGAAGTTCGCTATCCGCTGTTAAAAGCGTGGTATAAGGAACCTCAGCGTTTTCAAAAGGAACAGCACACGCTCGAAGGATTATTCGCACACCAAGCAAGTTCAGCTATAGTGCATGATGCAGAAAAAACGGGGAAAGCGATCCGTAAAATGGGGATTCCGATTGCTTATTTCGGAAAACGTATCCCGAAATGGCAGACTTTATTTTTAATGCTCGGATTTTTGCCTGCCGTTTTTAGCCTTATTATCCATGCACTTCCGCTTTGGCTTACACAGCGTGCAGTTGGTAAAACCAAGTTTCATCCCAAGTTTAGAAGCTCGGTTATGTTTGGTATTTCGGCATTATCAAGCTACTTCATGTACCTAATTGCTGTTCTTTCAAGCATTTTTGTGGACATTAGATTCATACTACTGCTTCCATTATTACCGCGAATTACCTATTTAAGTGTGTTATGGTGGGACCAGCTTAATCTGCGGCGCGCGCGCATTCAGATCGAAATGTGGAAACGGCAAGCTCCCGAAGTAGCCGAAACCATCATTCATAATCGAGAGATTTTACTACTGCAATCGGGCTTCACAAAACTGAACAGTAAAGAGTAATCGTAATCGATTCATAAATTGATGCTTATAAAATTTTTGGATTTTTCCTTGAACCTAATTTAAGGAATCACATAGGGCGTGGCAATTCTAATCCAATTTACCATGACTCGTATTCTTTGGCAATTAAATCGCGATCCACGCAACTGGCAGATCATCTTTCTCACTACATTCCTGCTTTATGGCATTTGGCAATTAAACTGGCAGGATGAAATGTTCAATTTCTGTATCCTCGTACCTACTGTACTTTCGGTACAATTCCTATTTATCCGATTGAAAAAAGCCAATCTTGATTCGTTGAAAAGTTCGTTAATAACGGGACTCGGCTTAACGCTCCTCTTTAAAACAGACCAGTGGTGGATGTTAGTACTGGCAGGAACTATAGCAATTGCAGGAAAGTTTCTAATACGAATTAATGGGAAGCATATTTTTAATCCGGCAAATTTTGGAATAATTGCAACTGTAGTGCTATTTAACCGTGCTTGGGTATCTCCGGGTCAATGGGGAAGCTCTACTTTATTATTGCTTATTATCGGTGCGGCTGGACTGATGGTTTTGCAGAAATCCAATCGCATTGATACCGGAATCGCATTTCTGGGAACACTATTTTTATTAGACTTTTCGCGCATCATTGTATACCAAGGCTGGGAGTGGGACGTACTGACACACAAGTACTTTAGTGGTTCCCTGCTTTTGTTCAGCTTTTTCATGATTACCGATCCCGTTAGTACGCCCAATCATCGATTTGCGAGAATTCTCTGGGCTTCGGCTGTGGCATGCCTTAGTTTTTATTTACAGGCTTTCGTACAGGTGCATACGGCACCAATCTGGGCGCTCTTTATTGCTTCACCCATTACATTGGGATTAGACTACATTTTTAAGGCGAAGCGATTTAACTGGTACTTGCCGCATCCAGGAAGAGTATCTAAGGTTGCAGCTTTGCTGGTTTTGATACTTGGAACTTCTGCTGCATATAATAATGCCTTTGCATTTTGCGGATTTTACGTAGCCAAGGCGGATGCAAAATTATTCAACAAAACATCGCAGGTAATTTTAGTAAGAGATGGACTTCGCTCGGTTATTACGATGAATAGTGATTTTCAAGGCGATGTCAAAGATTTTGCCATGGTTGTGCCAGTTCCTGTTGTTCTACAGCGCAATCAAATTAGGATTGCCGATGCATCCCTATTCCGCTTATTGGATGAATACTCCGGTCCGCGTTTAGTTGAATATTACGACGAAAATCCATGCTATCGATACATGATGGAAGACTCCAGGACTTCGATGGCCTTACCATCGGTTTCCGAGGGATTTGTTTCCAAGAATGATACTCAAAAAAATAAGAGGGGTGTAAAAATAGAAGCCCGCTACGCCATTGGGGAATATGATATTTTGATTCTATCTGCAAAGGAATCGGGCGGTCTTAGAACCTGGCTAATTGAAAATGGGTATAAGATACCGCCAAATGCAGATGCTGTTTTAGAACCCTACATCAAGAGTAATATGAAGTTCTTCGTGGTAAAAGTTAATTTGGCAGAACAGGAAAAATTAGGATTCAATGAGTTAAGACCTATACAAATTGAATTTGATTCGCCAAAATTCATGCTGCCGCTTAGACTAGGAATGGCAAATGCAAACGGAGATCAAGATATGATTGTATATGCGTTTTCTAAAAAAGGTAGGATTGAATGTACCAATTACAGAACCGTAAAAATCCCTACAGACAAACATGTACCATTGGATGTTGAGGCAAGATTCGGTAAGTTTTACAAATCGCTGTTCGACAAACAATGGGCACGGCAGAAAGATGCTGTATTTCTCGAGTACGCATGGAACGTAACCCCCACGTGGGGTGGTATGAAATGTGATCCGTGTGTTGGTCCACCACCACTTGATGCCGACCTTTCACGTGCCGGTGTCAACTGGGGCTCGGGTGTAAATAACAGTCCGGTATTTTTTACACGGCTGCATGTGCGCTACGGACGAAGTTATTTTCCTCAAGACCTGAATTTTCAAGAGACTCCGAACCGCGAGAATTTCCAAGGAAGGTATATCCTTAC
>CAZVHF010000019.1:0-21175 GCA_964627105.1 uncultured Chitinophaga sp. | reverse complement strand
TGGTGTTTTTTTTAACAGGGTTTTCAGCGTGTAATTCGGGCGAAAACAAGCCTGAAGAGCGGCTAATTCCTAATGTTTCGGAAGAAAAGGAGAGCATTAAGCAACTAAACATTGCGCGTTTCGAGCAAGACCTGTTTCGCTGTTCGGATCGTACTTTTGCGAAGGACACCCTTGATATCAGAAAAAAATACAATTCGTTTTTTGATCTGTTTACCGCGCGCATTATTCGGGTTGGAAATATCCAGCAGCCGCTCTTTAAACAAAACCTACTGGGCTTTCTCAATGATCCTGATATTAAATCTGTTTATTCCGAATGCCAGAAACAATACCCCAACCTGGAAGCAGAAGAAATGGCTTTGGCGGAAGCGTTTGGTCGTTATCACCGCATTTTCCCCGATTCGCTCATTCCCCAATTGGTTAGTATGATTTCGGGGTTTAATTACACCATCGCAACCAGCGATTCGGTCTTGGCCATTGGCCTCGATATGTATCTGGGAACGAAATGCCGCTTTTACGAATTGCTTGCCATGCCGCAGTTTAAGACGCAAAATATGAATCGGCGCAACATCGTCCCGGACGCCATTCGTGGTTATTTAATGGCCACTTTTCCTATGAATGCAAAGACCGACGATTTAATTAGCTGGATGATTTACCATGGGAAAATCGCCTTTCTGTCGCAACTGCTTTTACCCGAACTTAATGAGGCGCTTATTCTAGGTTATACCGAGAAACAGGCGGCATACAACACAGAAAACGAATCGCGCATCTGGTCGCACTTTGTTGATAAACAATTGTTCTATTCTAAAGATTTCAACGATCAGGTTAATTACATCAACGACGGGCCATTCACACCGGGATTTACGCAGGAAACGCCCCCGCGCATGGGTGTTTGGCTTGGGCTTCAGTTGGTAAAGAAATACATGGATCTAAACCGTCAGGTTACCATTCCCGAATTGATGAAAAACAACGATATGCACGCGATTTTCAAACAATCGGGCTACAAACCACCCAAACTATGAGCCAGCAAAACACTTCCGATATTGTATTAAAAGTTAAACTCGATCAGCACAAGGTTCCCGAACAGATTTTTTGGGATGCTACCGATAATAAAGTGGTAAATCGCGAAGCCCGGGCCATGATGCTTTCTGTTTGGGACCCGAACGAACACAACACCCTGCGCGTTGATTTGTGGACCAAGGAAATGACCGTTGATGACATGAAGAAGTTTATTCATCAAAGTATTCTCATGATGGCCGATACGTTGCAACGCGCAACCGGCGAAACACTCATGGCCGAAACCATGCGCGATTTCGGCCAGTATTACGGCGAAAAATTAGGATTAATCGATCCGCCCGAAAAAGCATGAGGCGAATTGTCATCTTCTTGCTTTTCCTTGCTGAAATACAATCGGCGTATGGCCAGTTTTATTTGAGCAATAGTGCCGATTTGTTTCTTTCGGAGGATGCGGTTTTGAGCATAGCGGATGATGTTTTACTTGATTCGTTTTCGGTGCTTCAAAACAATGGGAGTATGTTAATCGACTCAAACCTGCAGTGCTTTGGAACGATTAATAACTCCGGATTTATTCAAGTGGGAGTACATGCAGATCTTTGGGGAAGTATATCCAATGATGGAGCTTCGATTTGGCGTTTCGCGGGCGATTCTCAACAGATAAATGCGGCAAATTCGATTCAGTTTGGGGTGTTGGAGTTTGAAGGTTCCGGCACAAAGCAATTGGGCGCCCAGGTTTTGTGTAGCCGAATGAAGCTGCAAAATTGCCGCGTAAATACACAGAGTTATGAATTACGCGTCAACGGAAATCTACCAAATGATCTTGATGCAGAGAATGCCCACATTTATAATTCACCGGGCGGTAGACTTTATCGTGCGATGTTGGCCAATCAGGAATATGTGTTTCCGGTTGGAGGCGCATCCTCGCTTCGTCCACTCAAGCTCATCGCTTTTTCGAATGGTGGCGTTGCTGTACGATTTTCTGAAAACGGACCGGGAGAGGAAGGTGTTTCGTTGGCATTGATGGATGCTATGTTGTGTTCTGTTGGGAATGATTTTCATTACAGAATTGTTTGTGATGCCGATTCTGTTCGCTTAAGTGGAACTTCGGATTTGGCTTGGTTGCAAAACCGAAATATCTGGGCGGCAAGTCGTTTGGCGCCTCAACAAGCCTGGACAAGCATACCAACGCAAGTCGAGAACCTGGGCGATTCATTACGTTTTTCAACAAGCATTACACAACGTGGCGAATGGGCGCTTTCAGATTATTCGCTTCGGCCTGCAGCACCCGAAATATTCGGGCCCGACACGCTTTGTGCCGGATTGCAGCGCGCAAGCTACAGTGTCGAAAGCCAGCCTGCAATCGCGTATCTGTGGACGGTTAGCGCTGCCGGACAAAGCACATCGTTTGAAGGAGCAGAAATCCCTGTTGACTGGAATGGCGAAACTGGCGCGGGAATTAGTGTTGTTGCGAGCAATACGGCAGGGTGTTCCTCTTTACCAGCTTCAATTACAATGCACTTCAATCCGCTTCCTGTTGCTGCATTTGAAGCCGATTTGCCTTCATTTCCCAGCACAGAAAACCCGATTCAATTTAACAACGAATCGCAAGGCGCCAATGATTTTGCATGGACTTTCGGCGATGAAAACACAAGTGAAGCTCAAAATCCGAAGCACCGATTTGAGTTTCCCGGCATTTACACGGTAACACTTGCTGTAGCCAACGAATTCGGGTGTACAGACACTACGGCACGCATTGTCGAAATTCCTGAAGAACTCATCTTGCCCAATGTGTTTACCCCAAACGGCGATGGTGTGAATGATGTACTGGAGGTTCCTTTGAGCGGAATAAAATTCGTGTCGCTTACAATTTTTGATCGTTGGGGTAATGCTGTTTTTGAAAGCACCCAAAAAAAGTTATACTGGGATGGTCGCAATGTCAATGGCGAACGCATGCCGGCAGGGACGTATTTTGCGGTATTAAGGGCCGATGGTCAATCGCTACAATTTGAGAAGAAGCAAAGTATTGCCTTGATGGATTGATTTATTTCTGCTTGCAAATGGAATCAATGTAATTCAAAAGCTCATCGCGTCCCATGGCTGATGCTGCTGATGTGAGGAAAGACGGGGGTAACTCGCTCCATTCTTCAAGAAGCGTTTTTTTATAGGATTCGATGTTTTCGACCAATTTGTTTTTTCCCAGTTTGTCGCACTTGGTAAAGACCAGCGAAAATGGAACGCCATTCTCACCAAGCCAGCGAAGGAATTGCAGGTCGATGGTTTGCGGTTCGAGCCGGCAGTCGATGAGCACAAAAAGATTAAGTAAGCTTGTTCGTTTACCGATGTAATTGGTGATGATTTGTGAAAAGCCGGCGCGCAGCGTTTTGGAAGTTTGGGCGTAGCCGTATCCGGGTAAATCGACCAAGTACCAGGTATCGTTTACAATAAAGTGATTAATAAGTTGTGTTTTGCCCGGCTTTGCTGAGGTCTTTGCCAGGCCTTTGTGATTCACCAGCATGTTGATGAGCGAACTTTTACCAACATTTGAACGACCAATGAATGCCACTTCCGGAAGCTTAGGTGCAGGACAGCCTTTAATGTCGCTGTTGCTGATGACAAATTTTGCCGATTTAATGAGCATGCGACAAAGCTACATAAACGCATTGAACCCCGACGAAACCAATTTTCGGGTATTTTCGTCTTGCGGGGTATTTAAAACATATTCTATATAGCCGTCATCAACGATTCCGCCTTTATACATAATCGCAATTTCGTCACATAAATAGCATAATGCATCAATATCGTGCGACACAAATGCAATTGCCCGCGCCTTCTCCTTTTTTAGATCCGCAATGAGGTTTAGAATCTGGAATTGTGTTGCCGAATCCAATGCAGAAACGGCTTCATCAAAAAGTAGCACATCGGGATTACTGGCCAGAGCCCGAACAATATTGCATCGTTGCCTTTGTCCGCCCGATAACTGGTGCGGCCTTCTTTTCACAGTATCGGAAGAGAGGTGTACACGGTCGAGCAAGTTTATGAGCATGCGCATACACGCTGCTTTTGTTAAGTCGGGATTGTGAAACCGAATTGCTTCAAGCAACGACTGTTCAACACTCATGATTGGATTTAGAGAAAGGTATGAGTCTTGAAAAACAATTTGCACCCGTTTTCGAAAAGTTCGCCAGTCTTCGTTCGAAAAACTGGAAAGCGATTTTCCATCGTATTTTATTTGACCCTCTTGTGGCTCTATTAGTCCGGCCAAACAACGAATTAGTGTGCTTTTTCCGCTCCCGCTTTCGCCTGCAATGCCTGTTGTAATGCCGCTGCGTAGTTCGAGGTTAATATTGTTTAGTGCTTTAATTTGGGTAGCATCGGTATCGAATGTGTTTGCCGATTGCACAAACGAAATGCTAAGCTGTTTCGTTTCAAGCAGCACTTCATGATGCATGTTGGCATTTTTTTCCGACTCACTTTGTTTCAATGAAGCAGAATTTTTATTTGAAATCCGGTTTTCAATAAGTTGTTGCGCGGCGCGTGATGTTGGATTGGCCAGAATTGTTGGAACCTCGCCCGATTCAACAACGTTTCCATTTTCAAGCACGACACAAAAATCAGCAAATTGCTCAACGAGGTTTATGTTGTGCGTGACGAAAAGAATACCGAGTCCTTGGTTGGTTGAAAGTGCTTTCAACAAGTGCAAAACATCAATTTCGTTTGCCGAGTCGAGTGATGATGTGGGCTCGTCGGCGATAAGTATGGAAGGTTGCGTGCAAAGTGCCAGGGCAATAAGAACGCGCTGTTTTTGTCCGCCCGAAAGCTGATGCGGAAAGGCTTGCATAAACCGTCCGGGTGGACTAAGTCCAACAGAATTAAGCTGTGTAATTGCGTTTTGCCGAGCCTGTTCCGGTGTTTGTTCGCAGCTAAAAATAAGCGTGTCAATTAGATGATTTCCGATGGTTTTCGTAGGATTCAGGTTTGCTGCCGCCTCCTGAAAGACGAAAGCGATTTTGGCACCACGGATTTTCTGAATCTCCTTTTCTGAAGCATTGAGCAGGTTTTTAGATGTTTCGTTTTGTTCTGAAAACAAAATTTCACCGGTTGTTATCGGAATGAAATCGGACGGCCAGAGTTTTAGTGGAGCAGTTGCGCACAGTGTTTTCCCTGAGCCTGAGCGTCCGATTAGTGCTGTTATTTTTCCCGGTAAAACCGAAAATGAAACATCGTTGATAAGGGTTGTTTGTGTCGGATTTTCTTTGACTTGAATAGAAAGGCCAAAGTTTCGGTATTCGAGCAAGGCCATACTCATAGCTTTCGGTCGCGGTAAATAGAAAGCGACCAGGCGTTGAAAGAAGACAGTTCGGACTCATCGGTCATTTCGATGCGAATGTCTTGACCATCGACAACTCCTTTCCAGGTTACAAATCCGGCAGCGGTTTGTGCCGAGCCGAGTTTCGTGGTGTAATATTGTTTGAATGCAGTAATAAGTGCGATGCCATCTTCTTGTTTTTCGAATTCTGCATCCGCACCGATTTCAAACAATTTCCCGCTTTCAAAACCATAGCGAACGGTTAAAGTCGCCGTTTCATTTATAGCGATTTCGTAAAGCAGCATGTTGTCGGTAAAGGCATCAGCCGAAATATTTTCTTCTGATTCTATCCGATCGCGACTATCGTTAATGTTGATGCCCCGAAAAACGCCTTCTTCTGATTTCATTACGGTTTGAAAAACTTCTCCGTATTGATCGAGCTTGTTGCGGCACGAGGCAAGTGAAGCGAGCAGCAGAAAAAGCGAAAGGTGTTTTTTCATCGATTATGCTAATCGCTCGCAATTTCGGTAAAAATTTCCTGCTCTTCAGCACATTTAATAAAGCGATTTCTTACAGTGTGAAATTGATCGAATCCGTTAATTTTTCCGATTAGGCGCGCAAGTGTTTCTACATCCTCTGCGCAATAAGAGGCAATTCCAACAAGATCTTTTTCTTCCCAAAACGCCTTGTGTATTTTTTCTCCATTCAGTAACGACTTCGGACATTGGATTCCAAATGCCATCGCTAAGAGCTCGAGCGATGTATAGTGCTTATAATCGCCACACTTCCATAGTTCGAGGGTGTCGATGTGCGGGATCTCCCATGGTTTTTTGCCGAACAATCGAAAAGGTTTTGGCGCCGGTATCCCTTGAATGGCCATGCGACGTGCAATCCATGGAAAATCGAATTCTTTGCCATTGTGGGCGGCCAGTATGCTCCGGTTATCAAGAAATTCATTAGCCCAGGCTGCGAACTCAAAGAGAATCATGCGTTCGTCGAGCCCGTAAAAGGAGACAATGCGCAATTCGTGGCTTTTTTCTTCGACTGCACCGACCGAAATGCATACAATCTTACCGAACTCGGCATAAATAGCCGCTCGGGGATATAGCTCTTCGGGTGTTTTCGACGCATCGATTCTGGCAGCTTTTTGCTTCCACAATGTTTGCCAGACCGAGCTTAATTCGCTGTAGTACTGCTTTTCTGATGAAGTTTCCACATCGATAAAAAATAGACGATGCGCAGGTGGTAAGTGTATCATATTCCGTTTAATTGATTGAACGATTCAACGGAACAAATCGGAACAGCTTAAGAAATCAGGACACCCTTTTTACCAATGATTGGAACGGTTGAGAAAAAGGTTGGATTTATGGTTTCGGGCAGAAATATAAATTTCTTGTCATAAATCACCCCATCGATGTAAAAGCTTAGCCAGTATTCGTTGCTCAAGCGAAATACATCCTCCATGATGGGTTCAATTTTAACAAAAGACTTTGGACCTACCGTATCCAAGAAATGACGCAGGACAGAAGTTTCAACCTCCTCCTCACCAATTTTTCCATACCCCCTTGAGCTAACCAGGACGCCTTCGAGGGAAATATCTTTTTGGTTAATGAGGAAAATGCCCCAATCGTTATTTTCCAAAATGGCAGCAACCGAAACGTCGCGCACTTCCGGATATTGAATATCTCCTTTCATGATTTCTGCTTCAAAATTAGCAATACACCAACGCCAAACTGAAACCTTCGATGAAAGATTTGCGTAAGGAATGTTGAAAACTTTGTTAATTACTTGTGTATCTCACTGATGATATGTACATTTGCCACGTTAAATCTGAAAGTTTAAAACCATGAAACAGTGCTTCACATTGCTTGCTTTGGGGTTAATTTTATTGCCAGATTCCCAGCTGTTCTCTCAAAGTCCGTGTATTTTAATTAATCCGGGCAAGATGTTTTCTAAACAGCAAACCAAGACTTCTCCGATTGTTAAAACCACCTATAATTTTGATGTAGGCTCTAACTCTGGTCGCGAGTTTTTAATACAACAGGACCTGTTTGATGCAAAAGGAAATTTCAAATCGTCGGGTATGTTTTCGGAAGACGGAAACAAGAAAGCAGATGTTAAATACACCTACGATGCAGCCAATTTGCTAACTAAAAAAGAGGTTCGTTACCTTGGTAAAAATGAAAAGGAGGTTTATGTTTACGCTCCTCCGGGAAGACTTCACCGTAAAGAACTACGTACCAAAGGCGACACCCTTATTTCGTACACCGAATATAGTTATGATGAAAAGGGTTATCCAACACAGGAAGTAGATTATCGTGGTGAAAAGGCTTTACAGAAGCGTGTTTTTGAAGACCAGCGCAACGATAAGGGGTTATTAACCCAAACTTGCCATTATGTTTTGGATAGTGTTGGAAACAAGGTGCCTGGTCAATATCCACTAACAGTTAACGAATACGACGACCAGGGAATGATTTTACAAACAACGGTTTATAATAACCGCGAGAAGCGTAAAATGATTAATTGGGTTTATTACAAATACCAGCTCGACAACGATTATCGCATTATTAAACGAACAGGTTTTAATGAAGAGCAGCTGGAAGTTTCGAGAACCGAATTAAGCTATACCGATAGTTCGGTGGTATCTGTTGATTACAAATCATGTGGATGTGCAGCGAAAACCTCCGAAAAACTAGGTTCTAACGAATTGGTCTTCGATGTTTATGGCAATGCGATTCGCGAGCGCTACATGAATGCTTCGGGTACGCAGGATAAAATGATAAGCAGAAAATTTGATGAATTCGGACACCAAACAGAAGAGCAGGTGTTTTTAAGTGCCGAACCGAACAAACTTATTAAGACACGCCGTATTTTCGAATACCATTTGGAAACGACAGCGGCGGCTAAACCGAAGAAATAAAATTTTAAAAAAATTAATGAGCAACGGCAATCAGAACACGTTTCTGTTTGCCGTTTTCTTTATATATCAGATTATACAATCCATTTGCTAAGCGGCCAAGCGAAACTTGTCCTGAGTGCGCCGAGCTTAGTGTTTCGCTAAGCACAATCTTACCTACTGCGTCGGTGATTTGGATGAAGTCAATCCCCTTTTCAGAATTAAAACGAATTAGATCCTTGGCCGGATTGGGAAACCAGCTTACTTTATTGTTTAGTGACGCAATGCCAGACGGTTGTGTTTCTTCACAGTTTATTTGATCGCGCAGAAACGGAACCATGAACTGAAAAACCGAATCTTGATAGGCGAGACTGCTTATGAAAGGAACATGGTCTGTATTGGGCCAGGAAACAAAGGTGTTTTCAATTCCGAGATTATCCATTCGAAGTGCAACCGATTCGCTTCCATCTACCTCCATCAAAGGGATAAAGAGTACCGTTATTACATCAGAACCATAGGGAACGGTGCCATCGTTGGTGCCATGCATTGACAAACAGGGAACATCGCCCGCATTAATCCAACTGGTGTCGCCAATTGCGCCGCAGAGGTTAACGATGGCGCGCACTTCTGATGAATAACCGGGGTTTCCGCTATTGCCTTCAATGCCGCCTAATGCTGTAGTGTCAACACTTGGGGGTATTTCTGATACCTCATCGAGGTAAGCCAGGTGCAGGGCCATAAAAGCACCCGCTGAAACACCGCCGGCAAAAATGTAGTCGGGATTAATCCGGTAAGGATTTCCATTTTCGACCGAACTTCTGAAGAATCGAACAGCAGCACGCATATCGCCCGTGGCGCGGTATACTGCATTAATTGCCGATTCTTCGGTTGGGAGAAATCCACCAAAGCCCAATCGGTACTCTATCGATGCTACAACATAGCCCATTTTTGCGAACTTTTGGCAAATGAATACCACATCAGTTCCAGTTTTACTGCCACCGATAAACGATCCGCCATGTGCCATAATTAGCAGTGGTCTGTTAGCTGCGGTGTCGTTTGCTGGTTGGTAAATATCCAACTCAAGACTTTGGTTCTGACCACTAACATTGTATGCAGATCCGTAAGTAATATCGGATGTTAAAGAGGCATTGAAAATCTCATAGGAGAATCTCCCATTTTGACAATCAAACTGCGCGAATGTCGTTGACGCAAATAATAAGCTTACGAAGAGAAGAGTTAAAGATTTTATCATTTTACAAGATTTATTATTGGATGGCTACAACAGCTTTTATTTCTGGAATTGCTTGTTTTATTGCTTCAGAAACTCCTGCTCGCAAAGTCATTTCGCTCATAGAACAGGAGCTGCATGCACCATGAAATCGGACGTGTGCAACAAGATCTTCGGTTATGTCTTCAAGGGTTACATTTCCACCGTCGGCTTCGAGGTACGGCCGAATGGTGTGAATGGCCGATTCGACGCGTTGAAGCAGATTGTTTTTTTGCTGTTCTTCCATGGATTGTGAAGGCTCAAATATACACTTTTCACAAAATCCCCAATCGTCTTAGGCATTCAGAAATAATAAGCAAACAAATTCCGAATCTTTGCGTGGATGTTCTCCGAAGTATTTAGATTTGAACGCGTATGCAAACGAATTCGTCCAAACGTATTCTTGTTGCTCCGCTCGACTGGGGAATGGGCCATGCAACGCGTTGCATAGCGCTTATAAAAAACTATCAGCAGCAAGGGTACCGGGTTATCGTGGCAGCACCGCATGCGATTGAAGTTCGGCTCAGGCAATCGGTCGAACATGTCGACTATGTTCCGGTTTTTGGTTACGAAATCAAATACCATAAACACCTACCGGTCTGGTTTTCGGTATTGCTTCAGGCCGGTAAAATTCGAAAAGCAATACGCGAGGAACATGCGTGGTTGCTTAAAAATGCGGAGGCATTGAACCTAAGCCGAATCATTTCCGACAACCGCTATGGGATGTGGCATCCATCCATTCATTCTATTTTGCTTACCCATCAGCTTCAACCAATTCCGCCCTTTGGGGGCCGCATTGCGCAAACCATTATACGGCGAGCGATGCGCCGATTGCTTAAAAACTTCAAGGAAATCCATGTGCCCGATTTTGAAGGCGAAAACCGAATCAGCGGGAAGTTAAGCGCACCTTTCAAAGGGCTTCCACCGGTAAGCTACATCGGAATCTTATCGCGCTTTACAGAGCCATCAACAGCGCTTGTTGACCCCAATTCCCTGCTCGCTATTTTATCGGGTCCCGAACCGCATTACAGTCGGTTTTATTTTAGGATGAAGGAAAGAGCTATTCGCAATGGACTTGCATTTCGGGCCCTTGGGTGGAAGCTGCCGGAGAATTCTGATGGCAACGATGTGCTGCCCAATCTTAGCGATGAGGCATTTGCGAATGAAGTTGCCAAGGCCGAAAGAATAGTGTGTTCGGCGGGCTTTTCAACCCTTTGCGATTTGCATACTTTGGGAAGGAAAGCCGAATTGCATCCAACTCCGGGGCAAACCGAGCAGGAATACCTCGCAAAACTGCATTCCTGAATTCAACATCAAATCTTGGGTGGTTCGAAATTGTTGATTTCGACTCTGCCTTTTGAAAGCCCGGCGGAGATGGCTTGAATCATTGGTGCTTTTTGTTAAACAAACATCTGAACCCAAAACAATTGATCCAACATGCTACCCTCGAGCCAGAAACTAAAGGTCATTTCGTCTGAATCGGGCTTTATTCGGGCAATTAAAATAGCGGTCGATGCCGAACTTACGGCAAGCGAAAGGGCCTGAGCAGCATTCCAAACCTGCAGTTGGTACGCCAGCCAACATACTATCGCCGAGAACACCAACAGCAGATGCGAAATCTGTATGCTTCGCACAGCTCCAAGTGCGGTTGCCACGGTCTTTATTCCCCGCAAGCGGTCAATTTCTATATCTCGTAAATCGAACGGAATGGTTACCGCAAGTAAAAATAGCAGGCGCTGAGCCAGCAGAAATTGCAAGGAACTATTTTGCGGCAAAGGACTCATATCGGGAACCAGCGGTAGAATCGATAAAACAATCCATACGGCTGCAATTATGAAAATTTTAAGAAACGGTAGTTCGCGCAATCTAATCCAATTACCTCCCTGCGGAATTACCGGCAATATGTATATCACGGCTATGAATGCGGCAGGGATAAGGAAAGCCCATTGTTCGATTGTGCAGAGCAAGGCAAAAAGAACCGTTGATAAAATTCCGGAAAGAATCATCTGGATACGTAAGGCCTGTAAATTCTCGGCAATCCAGTTTCGCCGAACACCTCCTATGCTCGATGGCGAATACGCAACACCCGGACCCACCCGGTGATAGGTGTAGGCTGTTAATGTTCCAAAGAAAAGTGCCGCCGCCCAAAGCCATGAATATTCGATCATCAGCACGCTGCATGCAACGGCATACATGGCCACACTACCTGCCGATACCCAGTAATTCCCAAAAACAATCCAGTGAAAAATCTTCAATAATCTATCAGTCTGCATCATTGCTTAGCACAATGGTTAATGCGGTTAACCCGCCTACATAGCCTATGGCGCTCCACAAGGCAGCTTTTTTAACGGTTTTGCGCTTGGCGGCTGTTCCAAATCCTTCGCGGTAGGCTGCGTTTGATTTCATGGCCGGATTGTATCCACTCATTCGCCCCGAACCGGGTAAGGTATAACCCGCCAAACCGGTGTAAGTTAGCACGCTTACCGGACCGATGAACATGCCCAAGGCTGATCCCGCAGCCCCAACACATAATCCACCTATAGCCGAAATAGTTGGACGAATTTTGTAATACCGTTGCGCATCCTGCTGACCGCGAATGTAATCGCTCATTTCTGTGGTGCTTAACCAGTTGTTTTCCAGTGTATCGGGTTTGTAAAGCACCCGCTCGGGGGCATCGGTTTGGCGCACTGAATACACTTTATCGAGTTCAATTTCCTTCAATTTGAGCTTTCCTGGCTGCCGGTAAAACAAATATCCATCGGCCGTGTCCACGAAAATTGCTTTTTTCGGATACCGATCAATCAAAACAAGTGAACTCAAGGGATAATTCCCGGCGTAACGACCAATTCTCTTTTCTTTTTTTGAAAGATTCAGTTTTCCACTAAGCGGATTCCAACGCGCATACCATTTGGCTTCGCGTTTAAGTGCTAAATTAAGTGGTTTGAAAAGCGACTTTCTGCTGAAGGAGGCGCCAATAGCGGGGAAGTAATCGCCGCGCGCTGCAGAAATTTTTAGCACTTCTTCTGCACCAACCGAATCGGCCGAAATCGATTTTGAGCCAATCGCTTTGTAATGAATTATGCGCGCGGTAGACCTGCTCAGAATATCGGTTAAAAGAATTTCTCCCGATTTGAGGTAAAGCGTATCCTGCGCCTGAACAAAGGAGCCGAACAACACACATACAACGATTCTTAATATCTGCATCAAGCTACGCGATTCAAACCTACGTGAAATTCAGCATGCAACAAAGATAAATTCTTGGTGCTTTGCAACTCTTTTGAACCCGAATTGTTACTAAATTCGCACGATTTTTTGAACAAACCACTTTCCCATGATTCGAGAATTTGAACGCCGTCACATTGGTCCCAATGCATCCGAAACAGCTGCAATGCTTCAAGCAATTGGCCAACCAACGCTCGACACCCTGATCGATAATACCGTTCCCGAACTTATCCGCAACCGCCGGCCACTGAATATTCCACCGGCTATGAATGAATTCGAATACCTGCAGCACATTCAAGGCATTGCTTCAAAAAACAAGGTGTTCAAAACCTACATCGGCCTGGGATATTACGGAACCATTACACCATCGGTAATTTTGCGCAACATTTTCGAAAATCCGGGTTGGTACACCGCTTATACGCCGTATCAGGCCGAAATTGCACAGGGTAGACTCGAAGCGCTCTTGAATTTCCAAACCATGGTGATGGATTTAACCGGTATGGAGCTCGCCAATGCATCCTTGCTCGATGAGGCCACTGCGGCTGCCGAAGCCATGCACATGTTTTACGCGATGCGACCGAAGGAAAAAGCAAAATCGGGCGCCAATGTGCTTTTGGTTTCAGATACCTGCTTCCCGCAAACCATCGACTTGTTGAAAACACGCTCGGCACCACTTGGTATCGAACTTCGTATCGGCAGTACCGAGGCGATGAACTTCGATGAGCGCGTATTTGGTGCTGTTCTTCAATACCCCGATGTGCGCGGCGAGATTAACGATTACGCTGCACTTTGCGCCAAGGCACACGAAGCCGGTGCTTATGTGTGTGTTTGCTCCGACATTATGAGCCTGGTACTTTTAAAATCGCCGGGCAGCTGGGGAGCCGATTGTGTCGTAGGTTCTTCGCAACGCTTTGGGGTCCCCATGGGTTATGGCGGGCCGCATGCTGCATTTTTCGCTACCAAAGAAGATTTCAAACGTTTTATTCCGGGGCGCATCATCGGCGTTTCGGTCGATAGCCAAGGGAACCGTGCTTTGCGGATGGCGTTGCAAACCCGCGAACAGCACATCAAACGCGATAAAGCCACGTCGAATATTTGCACGGCACAGGCACTTTTGGCAATCATGGCTTCGATGTATGCCGTGTATCACGGTCCCGATGGATTGCGTTCAATTGCTGCTAAAATTCACGCGAAGACAGCCGCACTCAAGAATGCACTCATTGAATTGGGCTATGAAGTTAAAACGCAAAATCATTTCGACACGCTCACGATAACGGGTAATGCCAATGCACTAATGGCCGCTGCCGAAGCGCAAGAAATGAATCTGCGTAAAATCGATGAACAGCACGTTGCGATTAGTGTGGACGAAACCAGTTCGTATACCGACGTACACGCCCTGCTCGAAGTATTTGCATCTGTTGCTTCCAAACCTTGTCCGGCAATTGGTTTTGAATTGAATTCACTGCCGCTCGATAGTTTTTTGCGCAAAGACGCTATTCTGCAGCACGAGGTGTTTAACCGCTATCATTCAGAAACCGAAATGATGCGGTACATCAAAAAACTCGAAAACCGCGATTTGGCGCTGAACCATTCGATGATTTCGCTTGGTTCGTGCACCATGAAACTCAATGCAGCCAGCGAAATGATTCCTTTGAGTTTGCCGGCATTTGCGAATTTACATCCCTTTATTCCTGCCTGGCAGGCCGAAGGGTATCACGAAGTTTTCCGCACGCTGAGCCGCGATTTGTGTGAAGCAACCGGTTTCGAAGCTATTTCGCTGCAACCCAATTCGGGAGCGCAAGGCGAATATGCCGGCTTGATGACCATCAGGGCATACCATGAAAGTCGGGGCGAAACACACCGCAACATTTCGCTTATTCCTTCATCGGCACACGGAACCAACCCGGCATCAGCCGTTATGGCCGGAATGGAAGTAGTGGTGGTGGCCTGCGACGAAAACGGAAACGTGGACATCGCCGATTTGCGCAAAAAAGCCGAGGAGCACAAGGCAAATTTATCCTGCCTTATGGTTACCTATCCATCCACACATGGCGTTTTTGAAGAGGGTATTATTGAAATTACAGACATCATCCACGAATATGGTGGGTTGGTTTATATGGATGGTGCAAACATGAATGCGCAGGTTGGATTAACAAGTCCGGGACGTATTGGTGCCGATGTGTGCCACCTGAACCTGCACAAGACATTTGCTATTCCTCACGGCGGCGGCGGTCCGGGCATGGGGCCGATTGGTGTAAATGCCAAGCTTGCCCCGTTCTTACCGGGTCATGCCTTGGTAAAAACCGGCGGCGATAAGGCCATTCACGCCGTTTCGGCGACACCGTTCGGAAGCGCCTTGATACTGCTTGTTTCATATGGTTACATCAAAATGCTGGGTGGCGAAGGGCTTACCAATGCTACGAAATATGCGATTTTGAACGCCAATTACATGCGGGCGAAATTGGAGAAGCATTTTCCGGTATTGTACAAAGGAAAAAACGGATGCGTAGCGCACGAAATGATTTTGGATTGCCGCGAATTTAAGCGTACCGCCAAAGTTGAGGTAGCCGATATCGCCAAGCGCTTGATGGATTATGGCTACCATGCGCCAACGGTTTCGTTTCCGGTTGCCGGTACCATCATGATTGAGCCTACCGAGAGTGAATCGTTAGCAGAATTGGATCGTTTCTGCGAAGCACTCATCAGCATTCGGAATGAGATTGCCGAAATCGAAACCGGGTTGGCTGATGCCGAAGAGAATGTGGTGGTGAATGCCCCCCACACCGCACAAATGGTCATTAACGACAGCTGGAGTAAGCCGTATGGCCGAGAAAAAGCGGCATTCCCGCTTCCGTGGATTTCGGAAAACAAGTTCTGGCCATCGGTAGGCAAGGTAGATAATGCGTATGGCGATCGGAATTTAGTGTGCAGTTGTGCGCCGATTGAGGCGTATGCTAACGCTTAATTTTGCACAGATATGTTCTTCTTGCCTTTGAAATGAAGACAAAGTGAATTTAATCTTTTGCTTTTGTAAAGCGAAAAACTAAATTTGCCTTCAACAATCATTGAATTTTAAACTCAACAATCAAACATTTAAATGAAAACAAAACTTCTACTTGTTTCCTTTTTGTGCGGTTCGTTCGCCGTATCTGCACAGAAAGTAGCCACACAGGTGGCGCGCGTTGGTAAGAACAACGTGCATGTAAATACGGGTTCGACTCAGAACAACGTAAATTTCTCAAATCGTGAGGTGTTTTACACGAACGATTTTTCAAATGCATCCGATTGGGTAATTTCTGCTGAGGCTGGTAATGACAACTGGGTGATTGGTAATGCAATTCCTTCAGGTGCATATCTTATTGATCCAATCGAGTCTACAACAGCTGCGAATGGTTTTGCGCTATTTGATTCAGATTTGCTTTGCGGGGGTAATCAGGTTGCGAATTTGACTCTAGCAAATGGAATCGACTGTTCTGGTCAAACCGAGGTGCTTCTTTCATTTGAGCAGCAGTATCGCCGTTTTTACGATTCAACATTCGTGTTCGTTTCGAATGATGATGGAGCCAACTGGACAAAATTTTCTGTGAATACAGATTTAGCAAACAACGATTTCTGTGATGGAGCACCAAGCGGCTTGGCACAGATTTACATTACCCCTGTAGCAGCTGGTCAATCGAATGTTAAGATTCGTTTCCAGTTTTACAGTCCAAGTTCATTGAATGCCTTGGCTGGTTGCGCGTATTCCTGGATGATCGATGACGTAAAGTTTTCGACACCGCTTCAAAACAACGTTACCATCGACCGGGTATATGCTGCCAACATCAATGCAGACTACGACATGGGACTTATTCCATTAAGTCAGGCAGATACAGTGCAGTCGACAGTGCTTGTTTCGAACAATGGTTCGGTTGCTCAAGATGTTGTATTGAACTATTCAATTAAGCGCAATGGAACCGAAGTTAACAGTGGAAGTACCCCGACTCTTAACATTGCCGGATTCTCTTCTGAGGCTATTGACATCGTTTCAAACTATGTACCCGATCAGATTGGAAACTATACTATCGATGTTACGGCGGCCATTTCTCCTACCGACGAGGACCCTGCTGATAATACAGGAAGTAATGGGTTTGAGATGACAGAAAATCTTTATTCAGCTGTAGGTGATATTGCTAATACAGTTGTATTGGATTTAAGTGCCCCAACAGCATCACCTTTTGACACGTACCGCATTGGCCAAAATTTTTGGATTAAAAATGCACAAACTGTAACCGGCATTGAAATTTCTCCGGCACGTATTGCAACGGTTGCCGCTTCAGGAAATCTCTCGCTTGATATAGAGCTTTTCGCGAACAACACTCAAACCGATCTTGAATCGCCTCTTGCTCTGGAGAACTTTTTGGTTACTTCTACACATGCGGTTACCCCAGCTTGGTACACGGTGGCGCTTTCGCAGCCATATGATTTAGAACCTGGTTTTTATGTAGCAACAATGGGTAATTTCGACGATACAAAAGTACTTGCTTTCAATGCTGCAGAAGGAGATGATGATGTGGGCACAATTTGTTATGGTCCGTTTGGTGCTAATGACGCTGTTGACTGGTACATTGGTTGGGATTTTAGTCCGGCAATTGCCCTGAATTTTGATCCAACAATTGGTTTTGATGCTGTTGAAGGTGGTGATAAACTTGTAGTTTCTCCAAATCCTGCCAATGATGTATTGAATATCAACCTTAACCTGGCCAAGCCTTCAAATGTTCAGGTAGATATGATCGACATGAATGGTAAAGTGGTGTTTAACAAAAACATCAAAGCAAACTTAATTGGTTACAAAGAAGAACTTTCTTTAGCCGGTTTTGCGAATGGTATTTACACTGTTCAGGTTCGTTCTGCAAATGGAACAAGCAGCCAGAAAGTGGTAGTTGCTCACTAAGTCAAAAATTTAAAAACACCTTAAAACCCTTTGAGTCTCTGTGGCTCAAAGGGTTTTTGTATTTTTGAGCAATGAAGAAATTTCTTTTCAATTTTCTGATGCTTCTGCCCTTATTAGCAGCGGCACAAACCGACACCCTCAATTCATTCTATAATTTTAACGCCACCGACCTTATTCAATCGCCTAATGGTGGATACGTTTCGGGAAACAATGGCTATGGCGATAAAGAAAAGTTGCAGGCGTTCATTCCCGATACGAATTATTCAGTTTTAGGCGCACTTGTTTGGATGGGCAACATAAAACGCAATGCTGCTAATCCTTCCAACAGCAAGGTCTGGTTGAAGATGCGTCGTTTTGATGTAAACCCCGTGGTTACTGTTCCATTTGTTGGTGGACCGAAAGAAGTACTTGATTCGGCCTCATTTGCACTCGATTCTTTACGGGCAGATAGCACATACGAAAACGGATGGAATTATATGCCATTCAACACGCCGGTATTTGCCGGACAGCCTTACGGAATTAGTTTGTCGTTCGAGAACCTTGAGGCAGGCGATACTTGTGCGATACAGCACAGCGCAGAAGATAGTGTGCTGGGAGTGGGCAACAGTTGGGAAATCTGGAATGGGAATTGGCGGCGTATGGTTGACAACTGGGGATTAAATATTGACTTCGCCATATTTCCTGTAATTGACACAACCCTCAATTCGCTTTTATCTTTGAATCGTTTTGAGGTGATGCTTTTCCCAAATCCAAGCTCAGAAGAACTTACAATTGCTCTTCCTGAAACGTTAATCGGAGGTCAGGTTCAGATTGCAGCCTTTGCTACCGATGGAAAATTAGCGCTTAAGACGGAAGAATTCATCAATGAATGCCGAATTAAAATCGACACGAAGCGCTTGAAATCAGGCACTTATTCGCTTGTAATATTTTGCAAAAATTGGATTGGGAGTGCGCAAGTGATTGTTCAGCATTGAGTTGATTTTTTTATAACTTGCACACAAACTTATTACCATGAAAAAAATAATTACTTCATTTTTTACGTTTACTGCACTTGTTTCTGCGGCGCAGTTTCAAGCGCCTTTCAAAAACCCAGCTGAACGCAATCGTGTTTCATCAGAAGAAATTCAAGCGATTAAATCGCATTTGTCTTCTAGTCAGCGCGACATTGTGAATTTATACATCGATTATCCGGTTTGCGACCAGATTGAGCGGGGCGCCGGAGATGTTCAAAATTATTTGTGGACATTTAATTCAGATTACACCGCTTCGGATACTGTTGGTAATACAACACCATTAAATTTTGCTGCGGTGCGCATTTTTGATTTAGTAGGATACACTGATGTAAGCCAGGAGCCCATCAACACCTACACAGGCTTACTCCCTTACCCCGACAACCTCAGCCTTACTATCGACACTATTTATGTGTTGCTGTCGCACGAAAACAACTCTGGTCAGGAAAACACAGTGTTTGTTGAACTGAGAGAGCTCAACGCCAGCAATAATATTCTTCCTACCACGCCATTGGTTTGGGCCGACACAACAATTACAAGCACGTCGATTTCTTCAAGTGGCAATTGGTTAGGGCAAGGAGCTTTAGCCCTGTTAACCATTCCATGTGGATACCAAACACTTGAAAACCAAAAAGTAGGCATTAACTTCCGTTATGTTGCTCCGAAAGAAGATACATTAGGGCTTTTGGCTGGATTTGTGCCGAACCCTGCAGCAGGCGATCTTCCCTTTCAAACCCTTTATCCGCACAATTATTTCAGATATATGGGAATTTTAGGAAGCAATGTTCAAAACTCATCTACGATATATTATACGCCACAGCCCGGACAGGATACAGGATATTTTTATGTCCAAAACTGGCAGATGTGGGTTTCAGCAACCTTTGAAGACGCAACAACTTCAGCTCAAGAAAAAATGATTCTGCCGCTTGGTTTAGATCAGAATTATCCTAATCCTTTCGAATTCAGCAGTTCGTTTTCTTTTTCAATTCAGGAGTCGCAAGATTTAACATTGCAGATTACCGATGTTAATGGAAGAATTATCGCGAACAAACAACTGGGCCATCACTTAACCGGCTCATACAATGCGCCACTTCCAACAGAGAATCTAAGTGCTGGTGCTTATTTCTACCAGTTAATTGGCGAGAAAGACAAATCGGCCGTGCGTCGCTTTATTGTTTCGAAATAAAAACGAATCTATAGAAAAACTGGAATCCCCGGAACTATAATGTTTCGGGGATTTTTATTTCTTTTCCAACAGCGAGGCGTCCCCGTAGCTTAGAAAACGGTACTCATTTTCTAAGGCATGGTTATAAACACGCCTCCAATCTTCGCCCACGACCGCTGCAACCAATAATAATAAGGTGCTGTTGGGCTGATGAAAATTGGTAATCAATCCTTCGGCAACCTTCAGCGAATAGCCTGGCGCAATTAACAAGCCTGTGCTTCCGCTGATGGTTCTCATCCCACGATTTTTCATTTCAGCAGCCAGCCATTTCATCAACGTTGGCATAGGCTCACTTGTATAATTCGATTCGTAGGGTTCCCATTGATGTACGCGAACCTCCCATTTCGAATTGGCCTCATTTTTTAGGCGCAATGCCGTCCAATACAACGACTCTAAACTTCGCAGCGAGGTTGTGCCCACTGCTATTACACGGCCATTGCAGCCCGCAAGCTGCTCTATTATGTCAATTCCCACAATCACTTTTTCCTCGTGCATGGTATGGTCGGCCATGCGCTCGGCTTTTACCGGTTTGAAGGTTCCGGCGCCCACGTGCAACGTTAATTTGGCAATTTCAATGTTTCGCGTCTTTAACTGTTCAAGAACAGCATCGGTAAAGTGCAATCCTGCCGTTGGTGCTGCAACCGAGCCATTTTCAATGGCATACACCGTTTGGTAACGTTCCGAATCTCCTTCCACCGGTTCGCGTTTAATGTATGGGGGCAAGGGGATTTTTCCGAAATATTCCAGCATTTCGGCAAAACAATGTGTGCTTGGCTCCCATGAAAAGAGGAGTTTAAACCCCTCGGCTTCTTTATTCAGCATTCGAACCTTGAGCCGAATGCCCGATTCGGGATGTTCGGCTTTCAGAACTTCTCCTTCTTTCCATTTTGCTGCTCGGCCTACCATACACAACCACTCGGCTTGTCCTTTTTGCAGCATGGCCTGCACCATATCGGTTTGGTTAAGTGGTTCCAGGCAAAACACTTCAATGCGCGCTCCTGAGCTATTTTTGAAAAGCATGCGTGCCTGCACAACACGCGTTTGGTTGAATACAAGCAAATCTCCCGGTTTCAGAATTACGGGGAGTTCAAAAAATCGATGGTCTGTAATCTTACCATGAGCATAATGCAATAGCTTGGATTGATCACGTGCATCAAGCGGAAATGCCGCAATTTTTTCAACTGGCAAATCGTAGGAAAAATCATGTATTGAAAGTTCTTGAGGCTTCACGTTACGAATGCGATGCGCGGCGAATGCGTTTAAACAATTCGGAGGCATACACAAAATCGTTTACCTCGGTATTAT
>CAZVHF010000018.1:9800-22045 GCA_964627105.1 uncultured Chitinophaga sp. | reverse complement strand
GTTTTACATCGTGAAAAACTCATGGGGTGCCGAAAACAATGAATGTGGAGGGTATCTATATTGTTCGGCGCAATACATCCGATACAAAACAACCTGCATCATGGTGCATAAAAATGCCATTCCTGCTGCCATAGCAACAAAATTAAAATTGAAGTAGAACAAGTTTATTGCGATGGAATTTCGTACGCTGTTTTCCTTCCTAAACCGGGACAATAAAAAAACGGCCGATTCTGAATCGGGCATGTTAGTTCGTTCACATGCCTACAAGCGTAACTATCGTAAGTGGATTTCTGAGAATCGACATGCCGAATTACTAAAAAATATTTATACCGCGTTTATGTTAAGTAAGGCGGGTATTCATGGTGATTTACCGCTTCATTATTTTCCTTTAAAAAATGGTGATCAGGTACTTATTCATCAACTAGACTTGTTGGGGAAAATGACTTTTTCGTTTTTAAGTGATTATTTTCGCGATAGGTTAATGGGTTTGGGTTATAAGCTGTATCAGAGCGATTTTCAGCAGTTAATGCACCAAAGTCGCAATTCACGAATTGAAAGGCATATTCTACACCCAAGACTCGATCTTTTGCCGTATACTAATATCGGAACACATTTATACGGAGTTATTGAGTTAACCGTGCAATACTCGGATACTAAACCGCTTTATTTTAGTATTCGAACAGAATTTTCAAATCAAGCAGAGTCAAAGCATTTTTCTTTTGATGAATTAGCAGAATTGTTGTTTGTTTAGCGTGGTGTTAATAAATAACGAATATGAAGTATTTAAACGTGCAGATAAATAGTATATTCGTTCAATAAAGGCTTAAAATTATGTTGCAACCCGATCAGGAACTTAAATTAAAGAGACTTTCTGCGATCCTTGAAAAATTTGAGAACGAAACTGATTCAGATTTTTCGGGTGCTGTTTCATTGGCAGAAGACACTTCTTTTTTGGGTCAAGATGAGCGAAACGAGCTAGATCGTCTCTCTGAATTACGTCGTGCAGCCTTATCTAAGGTGCCTGGCAGCGCACTCCAAAAAATGGATCAATCGGGCGAAATAAACCTATCATTTGAATAGCCTTTATGGCGTATAATCTATTGCGCATAAAGTTTCTTGTTGGAATTTTATGCTTTATTCAAGCAAAGATTTCCGCACAAGGCAATTCAGATTCTCTGGTGATTCGTAAAATATTTAATGAGGCACTAACGAATAGTCGTTGTTACGATGATTTGAGAGTCTTATGCAAACGAATTCCGCCTAGGTTGTCGGGATCTGTTGGTGCAGCAAAGGCGGTAGTATTTGCGCAATCAATTTTTAAGGAGGAGAAATTCGACAGGGTGTTTCTGCAGCAGATGATGGTTCCTAATTGGAAGCGTGGGAATGTGTGTAAAGCGATTGCCACTATCGGCAAGGAGAAAAAAGATTTGCGCGTATGTGCCTTGGGAGGAAGCATAGGTGGGAGTGTAAAGGGAGAGGTTGTTTCAGTTAACAGTCTCGACAAGCTCGATTCTTTGGGTAGAGACGCGCTCGAAAACAAGATAGTATTTTTTAGTCGTCCAATGGAGCCACGACACATTCATACCTTCGAAGCGTATGGAGGCTGTGTTGATCAGCGTTGGGCAGGTCCGTCAAAAGCTGCGAAATATGGAGCAGTGGCTACGTTGGTCCGAAGCATGAACCTTCGGGAGGATGAATTTCCGCATACCGGTAGCATGAGTTATGATTCGGCCTATCCGAAAATTCCTGCATTGGCATTGAGCACAGATGATGCGACCTGGTTAACGAAGCGTTTAGCCTCCGGTGAGAAATTAGAAGTGAGTATGCAAACAAACTGCATTACAAAACCCGATACGATATCGCACAATGTAGTAGGAGAATTAAAGGGCAGTGACTTTCCAAACGAGTATATCATTTGCGGAGGCCATTTAGACGCATGGGACAATGGCGAAGGTGCACATGATGATGGGGCAGGATGTATGCAAAGCATAGAAGCATTAAGAATATTGAAAAATATTGGATACAAACCCCGTCACTCGCTTCGTGCTGTAATGTTTATGAATGAAGAAAATGGAGCACGTGGGGCAAAGCGTTACGCTGAATTGGCCGATTCATTGAACGAGAAGCACCTGTATGCAATTGAGTCCGACAGGGGAGGGTTTAGCCCCAGAGGTTTTGCAATCGACAGTGAAGATTCTGCTATGATTCAAAAAATTTCTCGTTACCGCTCTATTTTGGAAGCATATGGCTTGCATGATTTCAAGCGTGGCGGTGGTGGGGTTGATATAGGTCCGCTTAAAAAACAAGGTACTTTGTGTATTGGTTTAGTTCCCGATTCTCAGCGATATTTCGATCACCACCATGCTGCCAACGACACCTTTGAGCACGTTAACAAGCGCGAACTTGAATTGGGTGCTGCTGCAATGGCCGCTCTTATTTATTTACTTGATCAATCAAATTGAGTAAGCAAAATCAGCCACCAAAAACGGCCCTGAACGCTTCCTCTATTTTCTTTACGGGCACAACCCTAATTCCAAACTTGCCAGCATTGGTCCCTTTTAAATTGTAGTCGGATACGATAATCTGATTGAAGCCCATCTTTGACGCTTCCGAAATGCGTTGTTCAATCCGGCTAACCGGTCTTATTTCGCCACTAAGCCCAACTTCTGCAGCAAAGCAGGTTTTGGATGGAATGGGCAAGTCGAGATCAGAAGAAAGAATGGCACAAATAACACCTAAATCAACCGCCGGGTCTTCGGTTCTAATTCCTCCGGTGATGTTCAGAAACACATCTTTTTGCCCGAGTTTGAATCCACAACGTTTTTCAATTACAGCTAGCAACATATTCAATCGACGTAAATCGAATCCAGTTCCTGAGCGCTGAGGTGTTCCATAAACTGCAGTGCTAACCAGCGCCTGCGATTCGATGAGCATGGGACGGGCGCCTTCCATAGTAGCCGAAATGGCAATTCCAGAAAATGGTTCTTCCATATGCGAAAGCAATACCTGTGAAGGATTATTTACTTCGCGCAGGCCTTCTCCCACCATTTCGTAGATACCCAATTCGGCGGTGGATCCAAATCGATTTTTTACCGAACGCACAATGCGGTATAAATGATTTCGGTCGCCTTCGAACTGTAGAACCACATCGACCATATGTTCTAATATTTTCGGCCCGGCAATTTGCCCATCTTTCGTAATATGGCCGATGAGCAATACCGGCGTGTTCGATTCTTTTGCAAATCGAAGCAACTCGGCGGTGCACTCGCGTATTTGTGAAACGCTGCCTGGCGATGATTCTATACTGTCGGTTTGTAGGGTTTGAATAGAGTCGATTACAAGAAGCTGTGGCTGAACGTCGTTGATATGCTGAAAAATTCGCTGCATCTGCGTTTCAGCAAGTACAAAACACGATTCGTTTTGAATACCAATTCGGCCTGCACGCATACGGATTTGCTGTTCGCTTTCTTCACCCGAGACATACAATACTTTGAACTTCGCACTGCGAATGGCAATTTGCAACATGAGTGTCGATTTGCCAATTCCCGGTTCGCCCCCCAGCAGAATCAATGAACCTGGAACTAGCCCCCCGCCAAGAATACGATTCAGTTCCTGATCGCCGGTGTCGAGGCGCGCATGCTCCAATTGCTCAACTTCGGTAATGCGCTGTGGTTTAGGTGCTCTTACTTTTTCGCTGTTAACCCAGGAAGATGTTTTCGATTTTTTTTGAAGTACTTCTTCGGTGAATGTATTCCAAGAGCCGCAACTAGGGCATTTACCCAACCATTTCGGCGACTGAAAGCCACAGCTTTGGCAATAAAAGCTGGTCTTTACTGCGGCCATATTAATATTAAAAGTCGGTTACGCGCACAAATTCAACCAATACCTGGCCTGCAGGCTGGTTTTGCTCGTTATATACTTTAAGCACCATGCGAAGTACGTCGTTTTTAAAGTATACGATTTCCCATTCTCCGTTAAACCCAACATCGAATTTGGATATGCTCAAACGATTTCGTTTGTTTAAGCCCCATCTTCCTACAGACCGAAGCTCTTGTTCCAATTCAGTAATTTGGTAACGAATGATATCATTATCGCCGGTAAACTCCCAATAAATTTTGGGATATTCTTCGGGTAATTTATCCATCTGCGTGCGTTCCCAAACACCAATAATTTGAGATTCTTGGTTATTGGAGCATGAGCTCAGACCAAGCACCGCAAAAAATAAGAGTAAGAATAACCGATTCACGTATAGATTTTTTCGCAAAGCAAACCTAAACAAAAAATCCAATCGTACAAAAGATTTTAGCCTTTAATTTTTCTTACCAATTCTGTAGTTGAATATCCTTCAGAAAAGGGAATGATTTCAACATGTCCGCCGCGAGCAATGGTTTCTTTGTACCCTACAATTGACTCAGCGACATAGTCGCCTCCTTTGACAAGAATTTCGGGTTTTAATAATTCGATGAGATTTGCAGGTGTATCTTCATCGAATACGACAATTAAATGCGTATACACCAAGCATGCGAGGGCAAATGCACGATCTTGCTCATTGTTTATAGGTCTGCTGACCCCTTTGAGCCGTTTTACCGACGCATCGCTGTTTAATCCAATAACAAGGCGTGTCCCCAAATCTGAAGCTTTTGCAAGGTACTCGAGATGGCCTCGGTGCAGTATGTCAAAACAACCGTTTGTAAATACAATTGATGCGTTTGAATTGGAACGCCAATGTTCAATTTGTTTAAGAGCATCAAATTGAGTTAATATTTTGCCGGCTATTTGCTCTGTATAATTCATGCCTCGTAACGTCTTCGTCTAAATGTATAGAACATTACAAATGAAAAAATACCGGTGCATACCGTTAATATAAACTGTCCGGTGTGTACGATGGTTGCAAACACTAGCCCTGGACTGATCTTACTTCCTGTTACCGGGTCGAAAGTAGGTACAATTGAATAAATCATCAATGCTTTCTCAACAAGAAAATGAAATACACCAAATCCACCTTGCACCGGCGCAGTCATTCCAAGTCCACCAACAACCATTAGAAACAAACCGTCAAAGGCGTTAAGAAGTTTGGTTGGTCCATAAGAAAATACACAAACCCATGTCATCAGAAAATAATTCATCCAAATAAACAGCGTGTGAAAAATGAACCATCCTTTGTTTTTCATCCGAAAGATAGAGCTGAGCCCGTCACCTAATCCAAGTAAAAACGCTTTCAATTTTTCAAATACGGGCAATGCTATCAGGCGTTTGCGAAGTATAAGAATTAGCGATAGTAATCCTACCAACACAGCTAATCCTACAATCAATAGTTTCGAACCCGAATCATTAGAATTAGCCTTTGCAGAATTCAATTTGAAAATATCGTTCATAAAAAAATCGCCTAGCATATCCCATCTAGCAGCAAGTACGATTAGAATGAGCGAGACAAGCATAAACAGATCAATCAGACGCTCCAAAATAACAGTGCCGAATGCTTTATTCACCGGAACATCATCGCTCTGGTTGAGCACTGAGCAACGAACCACTTCGCCCATACGCGGTAAGGCAATATTCGCAAAGTAACCAATAGCAACTCCATAAAAACAGTGCATAAAATTCGGCCTATAGCCCAATGGCTCAAGAAGCATTCGCCAGCGCCAGGCTCGCGAAAGCATAGCCATTAATCCGCAAAACAACGAAAGGCCAATCCAACCCATTTCGGCTTGTTTGATTTCGTTCCAGGTAAATACAAAATCTACATCCCGAAAGACGATGTAAATCATCCAGACACCTAAAGCCAGAAATACGTAATTCCTGATTTTGGGCCAGATTTTTTTTAGCATAGGATTTAGCGTAATGTGTTTGAATCAGATTCGGGAAAAATAATCCACGGCTGAAAACGTTTAGCCTCTTCAAATTCCATTTGGGCATAAGAGACTACAATAACCAAATCTCCTACGCTAACTTTTCGTGCTGCCGGACCGTTGAGGCAAATTACACCACTGTTGCGTTTGCCTTTGATGATGTATGTTTCGAGTCGTTCGCCGTTGTTTACATTGAGCACTTGAACCTTCTCATTCTCGATCATGTTTGCCGCTTCCATCAAGGCTTCGTCGATGGTGATGCTTCCGATGTAATTCAAATCAGCCTCAGTTACACGAACCCGGTGAATTTTGGATTTTAAAACTTCTATCATCATAAATCTGTCGGCAAATCTAATGGAATTCGCAGGAATGCGTCAAAAAAAATCAATTGAGCCGTAAATTGTCGATTAAACGCACATTGCCAAGGCGAACAGCTATAAGAACCACGGCATCTTTGTCTGTATTGCCCGATAACGTTTCAAGCGTTGTCGCATCCACAATTGCGCAGTATTCAAGTGATAGGAGAGAGCTATTTAGCTTGTTTACAGCTTGCTTTACTATCTCATCCGTTGGTAATTTCTTCCAATTTTCTTTTATCTCCCTCAACGTTTCATAAATAATTGAGGCATGTTTGCGTTCTGAAGTGCTCAACAACATATTACGCGAACTCATTGCTAATCCACTTTCTTCGCGCAAGGTTGGGCATCCAATAATTTCAATTTTCGGAAAGTAAGTCTTTGCAAGCAGCTTAATGATTGCCAATTGCTGAAAATCTTTTTCGCCCATGAATACAAAATCGGGTTCAACTAACCTGAATAATTTGTCGACTATGGTAACCACACCCTGAAAATGTCCGGGCCGGTGGGCCCCCTCGTATCGTAAATCGAGTCCTTTAAAATCGAAGGGCAATATCTCCTCACCAGCGCCATACATTTGAGTTACATCGGGAATAAAAACAGCATCGGTTTTATGGCTTTCGAGTAAATGTATATCCTTTTCTTCTGTTCGGGGGTAGCGCACAAAATCGTTTTTATCGTTGAACTGGGTAGGGTTAACGAAAATACTAGCCACAGTAATAGCTGATTTATGACGCGATGCATTTATTAATGAAAGGTGGCCTGCATGCAGTGCTCCCATAGTAGGTACAAACCCTACAGATTTTCCCTGCTTTATATTTTCCTCAATAAACTTTTTTAATTCCTCCTTTCTACGAAAAATCTGCATCGGAATGATTAAATCAATTTAAATTTAAAGTGCGCTTAATGCGAAGGTTATATTTGAGGGTGCACAAAGCTACTGCTTCATTCTTGAAAATGTCGAAAAAATTTTCTTACTTTTGTGGACTTTTTCAAACTGCATGGTCTACCAAGCCGAAATAAAAACTCACACGGCAATTTGCTTCAGCAAAACCAGCAGCGCCCACACACCTCCTTATTTTTCCAATCTATGAAAAAAACAAGAGTTCTCTTTGTTTCCCAAGAGATTTTCCCTTATCTGCCTGAATCGTTCATGGCAAAGACCGCACGCGAACTGCCGCAGGCTATTCAGGAAAAAGGCCGGGAAATAAGAACCTTTATGCCTCGCTATGGCAATATCAACGAACGACGCAATCAACTGCATGAGGTAATTCGCCTCTCAGGTATGAATCTCATCATCGATGATAATGATCAGCCTTTAATCATTAAGGTAGCTTCTATTCAGTCGGCGCGTATGCAGGTTTACTTTATCGATAACGAGGAGTATTTCCAGCGTAAAATGGTCGTTACCGACAAAAACAATCAATATTTTGAAGATAACGATGAGCGAATGCTTTTCTTCTGCAAAGGCGTTATCGAAACAGTAAAGAAATTGGGGTGGTCGCCAGATTTAATCCATTGCCACGGTTGGATGGCCGCCATGCTCCCGATACTTATTAAAGTCAAGTACAAAGACGATCCTTTATTTGCCGATAGCAAAGTAATTGTATCACTTTACGATGATGCCTTTACACCGGCCATGGATAAACGTTTAGCTGAAAAGCTTGTTATGGATGGCATCGCCCTTGAAAACTTGGATCTAATTCAAACCCCAGATCATTCAAGTGTTATGAAATTTGCAATTTCTTTCGCTGATGGAGTAGTTGAAACAGAGACTGGAGTAAAGCAGGAATTAATAGATTTTGCAATTTCATCAGGTAAGCCGTTCCTAAGCGCTCAGGCAGATGCATCAAGCTTAGCAGATGCATGCTCTGAATTTTACGACGAGGTATTATTGGGGGAGCAGGTGGCCGAGCTGGCTGAATAAAAGCGTTGAAACGAACTGATTTTAAATACATTTTTAAAGGAGGGCATGCATTGAAGTGTTTGCCCTTCTTTGCGTATTTGTGTTTTTTACTTGTTTCATGCAAAGAACCCAGGCTCGGCAGCGAAATTTTGCCCAATGGAGACAATACTCAGCTTATTCGCGAAAGCAATCTTGCACTCGAAATTTCGACAGAACGAGAAGATTCGGTTCGCAGCGATGAACTTTCGTTAAACTTACTAGGAGCGTTCAACGACCCTATTCTCGGAAAAATCCGCTCTGCTATATATTGTCAGTTGCGTCCAGCGGTGAGTAATATCGACTTTGGAGCAGGAGCTATAGCCGATTCTATCGTGTTAGTATTTCCGTACAATAGTTATTATGGCTCTGTTTCAAAGTTGAATGGACTTCAGCAATTTAAAGTGTATCGCGTCCGTGAGCCTTTTTGGAAAGATTCGGTATACTACAGCAACGACACTTTGTTGCGCGATGACTCGCCCTTAGGACAAACCGGGTTTATTGCTCCGGCATTACTCGATAGCGTTCCGGTGAGTGGAAATAATGAAGCCCCTCATTTACGCATTCCGATAGAAATTGAGCTCGCTCAGGAATTCCTTGCCAACCAAGCGTCGCTTGCAAACGCTGATGTTTTTACTGAGTTTTTTAATGGCATTTATGTATCGGCCGAAACCTATTTACCAAATGGTAATCAAGGGGCAATTCTCGATTTTAATCTGATTGGTGGTGCTCGTATTGATTTGTTTTACCATAATGACACGAACGATTCGCTTAAAACTTCTTTTATTGTTAACGAAAGTTCTGCCCGTTTTTCACGGTTCAATCATGCCTATAATCCGAATATCAATCAGGCGATTAATAACACTGAAGTCGGGAAGCAACAAATCTATCTGCATAACATGGCTGGGTTGAGAGGTAAAGTGCGGATTCCTGGTTTAATGCAGTGGAAGAACAATCGAAATATTCTCGTACACCAAGCTAGACTCACATTTACCCTTGATGAGACAAATCAAGGAGAGTATGCATCCAATCCACTCTTGAATATCGTGTTGAAGGATGCAACAGGAACATTAATCTTAACGCCTGATTTATTGGTTGGTAATACAACTTACAGTGGCGGGGAATTTAATTCCAGTTCGAAAACCTACACATTTAATCTTGCGCGTTACATGCAATCACGGTTGAATGGTTTGATAGAAGACGATTATTTCTACCTTCAACCCACAGGAACAGGCATTTCATCTTACCGAACTTTTTTGTTGGGTAATGAAAATCCGCTTGGTCCTGTTAAATTTGAATTGTTATACCAGGTTATACCTGAAAAATAAACATACACTTTTATGTGCGGAATCGTTGCATACCTTGGAAAAAAAGAAGCGTATCCAATTTTAATTAAAGGTCTTCATCGCTTGGAATACCGCGGCTACGATAGTGCCGGTATTGCTTTATTAAATAAAGATGAAGACATCAGATTGTATAAGTGCAAAGGAAAAGTCTCGGACCTTGAACAATTTGCGGGAGGGAAAAACATCAGCGGAACGCTTGGTGTAGGTCATACCCGTTGGGCTACACATGGCGTTCCTGACGATAAAAATGCCCATCCCCACTTCTCCGAAAGTGGTAATCTTGTAATCATCCACAATGGCATAATCGAAAACTATGCTTCCTTGAAAAAGGAATTGCAAAATCGCGGTCATGTTTTCAAGAGCGATACCGATACCGAAGTGTTGGTTTATCTGATTGAGAATATTCAAAAGAATGAAGGCGTAGATTTATTTACTGCGGTAATGACCGCCTTAAATCAAGTAATCGGTGCGTACGCAATTGTAATTTTATCGAAAGATAATCCCGATTTAATGATTGGAGCCAAAAAGGGAAGTCCGCTGGTGGTAGGAGTAGGGCAAGACAATGAATTCTTTATTGCATCTGATGCCACCCCAATTATTGAGTACACGCGCAATGTTGTATACCTCAACGACGAAGAAATCGTGTTGCTGGAGCGTGGTAAGGAAATAAAAATCAAGACGATTAAAAATCAGGATAAGACACCTTATGTTCAGGAACTTGAGATGCAGCTTGAGACCATCGAAAAAGGTGGTTTCGATCATTTCATGCTCAAAGAAATTCACGAGCAGCCGCGTAGCATCCGTGATAACATGCGTGGGCGTTTAAACATCGGCTTGCGCGAAGTTACTTTGGGTGGAATTATCGATTATCAAAGCAAAATACTCAACGCAAACCGTATTGTCATAGTAGCTTGTGGTACATCATGGCATGCTGGTTTGGTTGGAGAATACTTAATTGAAGATTTGGCACGCATTCCCGTAGAGGTAGAATATGCTTCCGAATTTCGGTATCGAAATCCAATTATTACTGAGAAAGACCTGGTTATTGCCATTTCGCAATCGGGCGAAACCGCCGATACCCTTGCAGCTATCGAATTAGCCAAATCTAAAGGCGCGACTATATTTGGAATCTGTAATGTTGTAGGTAGTTCAATTGCCCGTGCGACCCATGCCGGTTCGTATACGCATGCCGGTCCAGAAATTGGTGTGGCATCGACCAAGGCATTTACAGCCCAAGTAACGGTTCTAACACTTATGGCACTTGTTTTCGCCCATAAGAAAGGAACAATCTCAGAACAGAAATACCAGCAGTTGTTATTTGGTTTAGATGCGATTCCATCCTTAATTGAGCGAATGCTTAAAACCGACGAACAGGTTCGTTACATAAGCAGCATATATAAAGATGCGAATAACTTCCTGTACCTTGGGCGTAGCTATAATTTCCCTATAGCACTTGAAGGTGCATTGAAACTAAAGGAAATTTCATACATTCATGCGGAAGGCTATCCTGCGGCAGAGATGAAGCATGGTCCGATTGCCTTAATTGATGAGAACATGCCGGTAGTGGTTATTGCTCCAAATAAAGGCGCCTATGAGAAGATTTTAAGCAATGTGCAAGAAGTAAAAGCAAGGGGAGGAAAAATCATTGCCATTGTTACCGAAGGCGACCGCGATGTGGCCGAATTGGCCGATCATGTGATAGAAATTCCTGAGACTGAAGAAGAACTTACTCCATTAATTTCTGTAATTCCATTGCAGTTACTTGCTTATCATATTGCGATTATGCGCGGATGCAATGTCGATCAGCCAAGAAACCTTGCGAAATCTGTAACAGTGGAATAGCAGATAAACTCCGAAAATAAAAAAGGCTGCCCACCTCGAGCAGCCTTTTTTATATCAATAGGGTTGACATTATACGGTCATGATTTCTTTTTCTTTTATCTCCAGATGCTTGTCTGCTTTTAAGATATATGCATCTGTTAGCTGTTGCACGCGTGTTTCAGCATCTTTCGCGATATCTTCAGCCAAACCATCTTTTTGCAATTTCTTGATGGCTTCGTTCGCATCGCGGCGAATGGTTCGAATGCTAACCTTGCAATTTTCGGCTTCAACTTTCGACTGTTTTACCAGTGAAATTCGGCGCTCCTCCGTAAGAGGTGGAATGTTGATGCGAATCATTTGGCCATCGTTCATGGGAGTTAAACCGATATTCGATCCAAAAATCGCCTTTTCGATAACACCGAGCATCTGCTTTTCCCAGGGCTGAATAGCCAGGGTGCGCGCATCGGGTGTATTAATGTTGGCAATTTGATTCAACGGCGTATTGTTGCCATAATAATCTACATAGATTCCATCAAGCATTTGTGCACTAGCTTTACCAGCGCGGATTTTTGCCAATTCCGATTCGAGATGCGAAATTGCTTTATCCATTAAAGCAGTTGCGGCATCGAGCTGAGGTTTTACCAATTCGTTCATAAGCGTATCAATCTTTTTCGCTGCAAAGAAAATCAAAATTTGAATTGTGCCGCAGCAGAAATTAGAACTTTACGAGCGTTCCGAGTTGTTCACCATTTAACAAACGTTGCAAATTGCCCTGTTTGTTCATATCGAACACAATGATGGGTAATTTATTGTCGTTGCAAAGCGTAAATGCCGTCATGTCCATTACGTTGAGGTTTTTCTCATAAACCTCGCTGAATGTGATGGTGTCGTAGCGCTTGGCATTCGGATCTTTTTCCGGATCGGCGGTGTA
>CAZVHF010000018.1:3305-9700 GCA_964627105.1 uncultured Chitinophaga sp. | reverse complement strand
CTGTTGCCATGAGTTCCTTATCGGTCGACTGGATGTATTGACGCACCGTAAGTTTATTGTCTTTTATAAATTCCTGATTGAGGAGCGTACTGTCTTTGTAAAACTTGTTGAGTTTACCCTGAGCAATTTTCTCAACCATATCCTCAGGCTTACCTTCTGCACGGATTTGTTCGCGTGCAATTTCAAGTTCACGTTCCAATGTACGTGTATCTACATCGTCCTTATCAAGAGCAACCGGAGCCATTGCTGCGGCTTGCATAGCTACATCTTTAGCGATGGTAGCAATCTCGGGTGCATTCGATTTATTGAAAGCCACGATAGTTGCCAAACGGTTACCCGGGTGGTTGTAAGCCACTACAAGAGGACCATTTACTTGAAGGTATTGCAACTCCATCTTTTCGCCAATTTTACCGATAAGGTCGGTTATACGATCACGGATTGAAAGACCATCGATTTGCGTATCGAGTAATGTATCCAAATCAGCGGCGCCACCAGAAACAGCAACATCAGTTACTTTGGTGGTGAAGTCGATGAATTCCTGATTTTTCGCTACGAAGTCGGTTTCGCAATTTAAAGCCACGAGAACTCCACGAGATCCGTCGGCGGTAACTTTTGCGATTACTACACCTTCGTTTGCTTCGCGATCGGCACGGTTTCCAGCTACTTTTTGACCTTTCTTGCGTAAAAAATCAATAGCCGCTTCGAAATCTCCATTCGCCTCGGTTAAAGCCTTTTTACAATCCATCATACCGGCACCGGTAATCTGACGGAGTTTATTTACATCTGAAGCAGTAATTGCTACGGTTGACATAGTATTGAGTGTTGAAATAATGATTATTCTTTTCCGGTTTCTTCAGCTGATACTTCTTCTGAAGTTTTACCTTCTTCGTCGTTTTTATCTTTCTCGTTTTTACGCTCAGATAAACCTTCTTGAATAGCGCCCACAACTACTTCCATAATTAATGCAATTGATTTTGCTGCATCATCGTTAGCCGGAATTGGGTAATCAACAAGATTTGGATTTGAGTTGGTGTCTACGATAGCAAACGTTGGGATGTTAAGACGGCGTGCTTCTGCAACAGCGATGTGTTCCTTTGAAATATCTACAATAAATAAAGCAGCCGGAATGCGACCCATGTCTGCAATAGAACCGAATTGTGTTTCAAGCTTCTCGCGCTCACGTGAAATCGTTAATTTCTCTTTCTTAGAAATGGTAGCCAGCGTTCCATCTGTACTCATTTTATCGATGGTAGCCATTTTCTTCACAGCCTTGCGGATGGTAGCAAAATTGGTTAACATTCCACCAGGCCAACGTTCTGTTACGTATGGCATATTTACCTTACGAACTGATTCAGCAACAATTTCCTTGGCTTGTTTTTTCGTAGCAACGAATAAGATTTTCTTTCCGGATTTTGCAATCTGTTTCAAAGCCGAAGAAGCTTCTTCGAGTTTCGCAACGGTTTTGTTAAGATCGATAACGTGGATTCCGTTACGCTCCATAAAGATGTAAGGAGCCATATTGGGATTCCATTTGCTTTTGAGGTGACCAAAGTGAACACCTGCATCTAAAAGCTGATCTGTAGTGATTCTTGACATAATTGAGTATAGGGATGAATCCGGAAAATTAACGTTTACTGAATTGGAAGCGTTTTCTTGCTTTCTTCTGACCTGGTTTTTTACGTTCAACCATGCGAGGGTCGCGTGTCATGAGGCCTGCAGCACGAAGACCTGATTTGCTGGCAGCATCCAGTTCCACTAAAGCTTTAGAGATAGCTAGTCGAAGCGCATGTGCCTGACCGGTTATGCCCCCACCTGTAATATTGGCTGTTACGTCAAATTTACCTTCTTGTTCTGTAATCTGAAAAGGTTGTAAAACAGCTCCCTGTAGCATAGGTACAGAGAAATAATCTTTGAAGTCGCGGTTGTTAACGGTTATGTTACCGTTTCCTGCTTTAAGATATACGCGGGCAACCGAAGTCTTTCTTCTTCCGCTGGTGTTGATGATTTCCATTATCTCAGATCGTTAAGGTTGAAAGGTTGAGGCTGCTGACCTGCATGCGGATGATTTGTTCCGGCATACACGAAAAGATTTCCGAAAAGAGCGCGACCAAGTCGATTCTTTGGAAGCATCCCTTTAACGGCCTTCTCAATAATCGCCTCCGGCTTTTTTGCCAATAACTCGCGCGGTGTAGCAAAACGCTGACCACCCGGATAGCCGGTGTAATGCGTGTAAACCTTCTCCTCGGTTTTGTTACCGGAAAGGATAACTTTTTCGGCGTTGATGATAATTACGTTGTCGCCGCAGTCAACATGCGGGGTGTACGATGGCTTGTATTTACCACGAATCAACATAGCAACTTTGGAACTCAAACGTCCGAGGACCATGTTTTCAGCATCAACGATTAACCACTTCTTGTCGACAGTGGCCTTGTTTGCCGATACGGTTTTGTAACTCAGTGTATCCACTTTATGGTGAAATTTAAGAAATACGATTTTTAAACGGGCTGCAAAGATAGGAATCAATTCTTTATGTCCAAATATTGATTGCAGCATTTTTTCAATAAAAAAATTTACAGTGGCTTTTATCGCATAAAACACCGATTAGGCAAGCATCAGATTGCAGCCGCGTGCGTCCGAATGGTCAAATCGGCCAAGCACTTCAAATCCTTTTCCTTCGATTATTCTTCCTAAATCAGAGGTTTCGATGAATGAACAGGAGTCAAGATTCGCCAAATCAATTACATTAATTCCGCCTGTTTTACCTTTTTCAGCATAGGCCAGTGGATTATCTGATTCTCGAATTAAGACGTTCATCCAGGGCGGACAATTAAAATGTTTCTCATCCAGCATCCAGGCTTGAGAAAGCAATTCGGTCATGCCATACTCCGAGTCGATTCGCTTCAGCGGCCAGCCCGATTTAATGGTTTCGTGCAATTCTTCCCGAATCATCTCACGGCCCCGACCTTTCATCCCGCCGGTTTCAACTACATATATATCGGATGGAATTGTTGGACATATTGCTGAAAAATCGAGTAAGGCGAAGCTAACTCCAATGAGCCAAATTTTTTGTTTGTTGGAATCGAGCTTATTCAACAACACGTTTAAATCGTCGTGGTTGTAAAGATAAAAGCCGCTATCGGGGTGTTTACTTTCCTTAATCAGCAATTCGGTCATCCATACCAGCGACGAGCCCGAACGCTCAAGGTAGGAGGGAAGCAATCCAATTACGCAGTAATCATCAGGCTTACCATATGCCAATTCAAATCCTTTGAGGATGCTCTCGCGATAGAGCGATGCATCATATATATAATGTTGTGATGTTACCGCGCCGGTTGTTCCCGAGCTGCTGAACACAATTTCTGCTTGCGACATTCCGCTTTTTACCTCTTGTTCTTTAAAAAGGCGAATCGGTAAAAATGGAATAGATTCAAGCTCGTAAACGTTTGATGGGTTTCGCCCTAAGGCCATTGACCATGCCCGATAAATTTTGTTTTCAGAAAACTGATAACGGTAAACATCGAGCGCTAAATCAAAAAAGTCTTTTTCCGACTTAAGCCCAAAAATGCGCGCTCTGATGCGGTTGCGTTCAGCACTGAAGAGGTTCGCCGAAAAGGATGTATCTTTGCCCATCATGAATCGATGCTATGCAAATGTAGTATTTCCCTTGCTTGCAGCTGTTGCCTTGCTTCTTGGTGCTTGTTCAGACAAAACCGAATTCTCAGAAGTTCCATTCATTCGGTATACTGCTTTTGAGCAATTGAAAACGACAAGTGGCAAAGATTCTATCGGAATTCTGAAATTGTATTTTACCGATGGCGATGGCGATATGGGCCTTAATGCATCCGATACCCTGTCGCCCTACAATAAAGGATCGCTGTATTACTATAATTTCTTTATAACGTACTTCGAAAAGCAGAACGGTGTATGGACTAAAGTAGTTTTACCGCCGCCATTTCCGGGAGCCGATACACTTACAAACAATTCGCGTATCCCGAATCTTACTCCAACCGGACAAAATAAATCGCTCGAAGGCGAAATTTCGATGCAGTTGTTTACCAACAATCCCTTTTCCCCATACGATACTATTCGCTACGATGTGCGCATTTGCGACCGGGCCTTAAATATGAGTAATCTGGTGCAGACGCCAGAGATTGTTTTAGTGAAATAGGATAGGGCTTAATCGTTGTTAACATTAATTTAATAAGAGGAATCCGACATAATCGTCATTATTTCAGACGATTAAACTTTGTTATAGTCGACTTCCATAGCCTTACAATTCACAATTCGTTCACATTTGTATTCCATTTTAGTTAACATTAAGGAAGTTGCTTTGTAGCGCAAAACAAATTTCATTATGAAGAATTTCTTTACTCTACTTTGTAGTATGAGTGTGGCTGCAGTTGCAGTTGCGCAGGTTTCAATTACCGATGCTGATCTCGTAGCGGGTCAGACTTACAACTGGACAAATAACAATACCTACGTGTTGGATGGTTTGGTGTTCCTCGAAGAGGGAGCAGTACTCAATATTCAGGAAGGTACGGTTATTAAATTTACGGAGCAATCTGCCGGTACTGCTTCTGCCCTTGTTGTTTGCCGCGGAGCAAAAATCAATGCAATCGGTACACAGGATGCTCCCATCATCTTTACTGCTGAAATCGATGATGTCAACGATCCGACTGATTTAGGTCCCAGCGATGTTCAGTTATGGGGAGGCTTGGTTCTTTTAGGAAAGGCAACTACAGAGAAGAACGGAGTATACGAAGTTTCAATTGAAGGTATTGCATCAACTGAACCACGCGGTTTATACGGTGCTCCAGGGAATAATCCAGCCAATTTTGACGATAACGACAACTCAGGCGAATTGCGCTATGTTTCAATACGTCATACCGGTTATGGCTTAACTTCGGGTTCCGAACTTCAGGGATTGACTTTAGGAGGAGTTGGTCGTGGAACCAAACTTTCGTTTATAGACATTTATGCTTCATCTGACGATGGCATGGAGATTTTTGGCGGAACAGTTGACATCAAGAATTTCTGTGTAGCATTTGCAGAAGACGATTCATACGATTTTGATGAGGTATGGAAAGGTAAAGGTCAATTTCTATTCTCGCTTCAGCGTGCCGATGTGGCCGATGCCGGTTGGGAATACGATGGTTCTACGCCGAACAATACAGCGGCACACACATCGTCAACAATTTACAACTTTACGCATATTGGCGCTGGTCCGGGTGCCGCTGCTTCTAATCCAATCGGATTGTTAATTCGCGCCGGTGGATCTGTTGTTGCCGCCAATGGTATCGTTGCTCAAATGAAAGGGAAAGGGATTGAGATTCAGGACGATTCAGCCAATACAACAACAGATTCTTACAGCCGTTTTTTAGCGGGCGAAACCGAAATCAAGAATAATCTTTTCCATGCAATTGGCTCAGCAACGGCCTTGGATGGTTCTTCGGCAGGTGTAATTCGCGTAAGTAGCAATCCCGATGATGAGACTGCTGCAGCATTTGCAACACATCTGGCATTGACTAATCAAATTGCTGATCCTGCTTTTGTTTCGATAAGCCGCGAACAGGATGGCACGCTCGACCCTCGTCCATCTGCAACAGGAGCAGCCTACACTACATCGTTGGCAGCTTATCCGAGTGACACTTTTTTTACCCAGGTAAACTACAAAGGAGCCCTTTCATCTGAAGCAAACGATTGCTACATCGCAAAGTGGACAACACTCGCAAAAAATGGTCATCTTGCTCAGGGCTTGAACTGGTCGGGAGCGACTACCGTTAAGCCTTACAATGAGGTATTGGAAGATTTAAAAGTATTCCCAAATCCATCCAATAATATGGTGAACATCCAAATCAATACAACCGAAAATGTTGTTGTGGATGTATTGAATGTAGAGGGGCGAATTGTTCGTTCTCTTCAAACGGGATCAGGACAAAGTACAACCACTTTACCTGTTTCGGACTTGGCTCCGGGCTTGTACATGCTGCGTTTTAGTAATGGCACAGCGAATTTCAGCCAAAAATTATTCGTGTATTAATTTATAGATAAACCTTTACAAATCAGGCAGAATCTTCCTTTTAGGAAGGTTCTGCCTTTTGTGGTAAATAATCGCGATGAAAAATCTTCGACTTATTGGATTTATGGTATGCTGGATGCTTCCGGCATTTTCTGTTTTAAAGGCTCAGCAGGCAACATTGTTTGGAAAGATTGTAGATGCCACCAATGGTGAAACGCTTATTGGAGCAACAGTGCTGATTGAAGGCACCACCATTGGTGCAATGGCCGATTTGGATGGCAATTATTCCATCAAGCTTGCTGCAGGTACTTATTCGGTGAAATGTCGATATGTTTCGTATCAAGACCAAACCATCAAGCAATTAACGCTGAAAGCC
>CAZVHF010000018.1:0-3295 GCA_964627105.1 uncultured Chitinophaga sp. | reverse complement strand
TCAAATCGGCTGAGAATGCCTTGGGCGAAATCGAGATCGAAGCCGAGCAGGTGCGCAATACCGATGCTTCGCTTGTGGCTTTGCAACGGAAATCGATCGCCATTCAGGATGGAATTTCGACCCAGCAAATTAGCCGCTCTGGGGCTACGAATGCGGCCGAATCGATGCGGCAAATGACCGGAGCCAACGTACAGGATGGTAAATACCTCGTGATGCGTGGTCTGGGCGATCGCTACTCGCTCACCCAGCTCAATGGTTTGCCTATGGCGAGTCCCGATCCGTACCGCAATTCCTCATCGCTCGACCTTATCCCATCGTCGTTCATTGAAAACATCATCACCTTAAAATCCTTTACGCCCGACATGCCGGGAAATTTCACCGGTGGAAATGTGGATATCAGCACCAAGTCGTTCCCCGAAACCTTTACGGTAAATTATTCGACCGTAATCGGCTACAACTCCCTGGCGAGCTTGAAGAATAATTTTCTGAGTTCAGAAGGCGATAAATCAGAACTATTTGGCTATTACGGCGAACGGCGTGCAATGCCTTCACTTTTATTGGATGATGCTATCCGAAACAACATGACACCGGGTCGTTACATCGAAGCGCGCAATGCTTCCAAGCCCGAAGGCCAGCGCCTGGAATTTGAAAATACAGCGAATGCATTGAACAACAATTTCGTTCCAATTACACGCAGTGCGCCACTCGATATGCGCCAGGAATTATCGATGGGCGGAAAATTCAAGGCGCTTGGGTTAGATTGGGGCGCCGTGGGCGGAGTTCGTTTTGCGCGTACATTTCAGCAATACACCGACGGACAAATCAATACCTACGTGAACAATGTTCAGCCGAACCTTTTTGTCTACCAAGAATTGAGCGATCATAAAAGCGTTGAGAATCCTCAGACGGGAGGCTTCGCGAATTTATCGGTAAAGATTAAAAACGGACATCAGATTCAGGCAACCGGCATTTATTCGAACGATGCCGAAATTATGGGGCGTCAGCAACAAGGAGCCTTCGTAGGCCAGGTTTCGAATTCAAAAGCAGTATTTCATACCAACTCGAATCAATTTACGCAGCGCGAGCTTAAATCGATTCAGTTGAACGGGCGCCATGTATTCCAATCCTTGCTGAAGTCAGAATTGAGCTGGACCGCCAGTGCCAACCGGGCCATTCAAGACGAACCCGATTTAACCTATTTTGCCTACACAACGGTTGAAGATTATTTTGACCGTGTGGATTCAAGCGGGAATCCTATATCTGTTTATGGAACCGAGTATTATTTGAACAATGCCGAATATGCGCGGCCCTTTCATTTCTTCAGATACCTCGACGATCGCCAACAGCAAGCGCGCATCGATTTGAAGATTCCGCTTTCGACCAAAAACGACAACATGGTAAAAGTTGGTGCGTACTACAATGGCCTTGAGCGTTCGTTCAAAGAATACCGTTTCGAATTGTCTGACAATGGAATTCCGAATGAATTGCGTTTTACCAATTACCTGAACGAAAAGCCCGGCGATTTTAGTGGATTATTCGCAGCTCAGAATATGGGCATTGTGGATACAACCTATTTATCAAGCGGAGCAGTGAATCGTTACACAACAGGATATTATTATGTTAATCAATCTATTGAGAAGAACTTCTACGATGGTTCGCAGTTGGTAAAAGCGGCGTATGCAATGACCGTTTTGGATGTTTTGCCCCGTTTGAAATTTATTGGCGGTGTTCGTCTCGAATCGACCGATATTACCGTTGAAAGCCGCGATACCGCAAAAATTACTATTGGTGGTGAGTTAACCGATCCGCGCAGTGACATTAATCTACTGGATGTTTTGCCATCTGCAAACGTGATATTTAAACTGGGCGAAAACAGTAATTTACGCGCCGGTGCCACTCAAACCGTAGCCCGCCCAAATTTGCGTGAGGTTGCGCCCTTTGTGCAATTCGACAATAAAAACGGATTCTTCTCGCTTGGAAATCCGGGACTCAAGCGCACACTCATCCAAAACTACGATGTACGTTACGAATGGTTCCCCAAACCGGGCGAATTGTTCGCTTTGAGTGCTTATGCGAAGCGCTTTACAGATCCCATTGTGCAGGCTTTTAACAACACCACCATTCCGGAGTTAGTGTTTATAAACGTGCCTAAAGCCGAAGTTTATGGTTTGGAATTCGAGTTGCGCAAATCGCTCGAAGGGATTAGTCCCTTGCTGAAGAAATTCCAGTTTGCCGGCAACCTTTCCTATATCTATTCGCGTGTTGATATTCCTGCAAACGAACTTGCCACATCGATCGATTTCGATTCGTCGTATGCACAAACAGCGCGTCCCTTTGCGGGGCAGTCGCCGTACATCGTGAATCTTATTTTAAGCTATGTGGATGCCGAGCGTGGTACCGAAGCGGCTGTTTCGTTCAATGTGAGTGGCGATAAATTGTACCAAATAGCCTTGGTTGCAACCCCCGATATTTATGAGAAGGCTATTCCGATGCTCAACATTAAACTACAACAGCGGGTTTTGAAGCATTTCAATGTGTCGTTCAACGTGCAGAACATTTTAGGATCGAAGTTAACGCGCTATCAGGAATTCAAAGGCCGCGAGTACATTGCCGAATCGTATAAACTGGGTGCATTGTATCGTTTGGGGATAAGCTATACGTTTAAGAAATAGTAGAGAGTTAAATTGCTGTTTCAAGCAGCAAGAAAGTGAAACCTATTATCAATCAATGCGCTCTTTTGCAATTCGGTGCTGTTTTTTAGTGCTTTTCATATTTGGGTAAAACAGGTTGTATAATACCGTAATTTTATCGCCAGTCAATCATGGTTTAACAGAAAAGTCGGATCACGAATATTTGAATATCTAAATAGATTTTGTGCTAGATTGGACTTGTGTCATTTATGTGCTTAAGCCCGTTATTGCCTTAGCCTGTTTCTGATGCTTTTAATTGGTTAATGGTACGTACAGTTCAGGAATAATGCTAGCGAAAAATATCTTCTTCATCTTTTTACTTTTCTTTTCGGTCGCATTAGAGGCTCAGTCGGATCGAATTACAGTTCATAAAGCCTTGATAGTTAGCGATACTTTATCTCCAGAGGAGGTGTTGATAAAGATGGGGTCTTATGAAAAGTGGGGAGCCGAACCCATCTCTGCCGCAGAATGGGATCAGATTAAAAACATCCTGCTTGCCAAAAACAACAAGGCTCCAACCTTGCGCGACCAGTACTTTATGTGTTATGCCGATTGCAATAAATATGCGGTGTTAAAACAAATTGGGAATGCCTTGTATTGCATCG
>CAZVHF010000017.1:14437-23205 GCA_964627105.1 uncultured Chitinophaga sp. | reverse complement strand
GTAGCTTCGCCCTTAGGGTAGGGGGGATAGGATTCCTACAAAATCAATCAATTCGTGTCAAGTCCTAATTACCAACAGCAGGGCAAGTATCCGGTAAAATTTCTCGCATAAGATGACTGAAATAATACCATTGGTTCAAATCAAGCCGAATCGACTATAAATAGTTCTGCCGAATGAACTTTGTAATTTTCAAAGTATGATGAATCCCGATACACTACTTCGCTGTAAATCCCAGATTTCTCGGCTTTCGTATGTTGTCTTATTTAATTACTGTAGTTTGGAAGTTAACGTTTCCGACTGTACATTTGAATCAGAATTCCAAAACGTAGCCAATCCAACCTACATCGATGCCAATCAACCGCCAGGAACTTCAGCAGTTCGGACATCTTGAGCTTCTTGCACGACAAGTGGTTGAGGGTTTTATTACTGGTCTTCATAAAAGTCCTTTTCATGGATTTTCTGTTGAATTTGCAGAGTATCGTTTATACAATCGCGGCGAGTCTACGCGATATATCGACTGGCGCCTTTTTGGGAAAACCGATAAGTTGTTTGTCAAACGATTTGAAGAAGAAACCAATCTGCGTTGCCAAATTGTTATAGATAATTCCTCTTCAATGCACTATCCACTCGATGCAAAACAGAGAGGACTCGATAGCAAATTGCAGTTTTCGGCAAAAGCCGCAGCCGCTTTGTCTTATATGCTCAATAAACAACGCGACGCAACAGGGTTGAGCATTTTCGCGGATGATTTATCGGTTCATACGCCTGCACGTTCTTCGGGTGTTCATATGGCCATGATTTATTCAGAGCTCGGGAAGCTTATCGATACTTCGTGGGATAAAATTCCGCATAAAAACAATACGGCTAAGGTGCTGCATACTTTAGCCGAGGCTGTACATAAACGAAGTTTGATTGTTTTATTCTCTGATATGTTCGAGGATGATGCTGAATCTGATGCGATTTTTGGAGCATTGCAGCATTTAAAGCACAACAAGCATGAAGTACTGTTATTCCATGTGGCCGACCGAAATCGGGAACTCGAATTTGATTTTGAAAATCGGCCTTACAAGTTCATTGACCTTGAAAGCGGTGAAGAAATTAGGCTGCAACCTTCCGAAATTAAAGAAACCTATGTAAAACAGGTGCAAGATTTTACACAAGAATTAAAGCTCAAGTGTGCACAATACAAAATAGATTTTATCGAGGCCGATATTAACCAAGGGTATGCTCAAGTTTTGCTGCCTTACTTGCTAAAGCGAGGTAAGATGCGCGTGTAATCCTCTTTATCTAAAGAACTATCGTTTCACCAATTGTTGGTAATTTTAAATTAACACCTGCACGGGCGAAGTGTTCCTTAGCTTGTTCATGATTAATTTCTATCGGTGGGAAGGTATCGAAATGCATTCCGATCACCGTTTTTACATTAAGTAATTTTGCAGCATCTGAAGCACGTTCGTATCCCATCGTAAAATGATCTCCTATCGGTAAAAACGCAAATTCGGGTTTATAATAGCTTCCGATTAACTGCATGTCGCCAAAGAGGTCGGTATCGCCGGCATAATAAAAACTGCGATCTCCGCATGTTACAGCAAATCCGTTAGGATTGCCACCATAACTTCCATCGGGAAATGAGCTTGAATGGAGTGCCTGCGTAAGGCTAATGTGCAAACCAGAACTGCGAAAAGTACCGCCGGTGTTCATGCCGATGGTTTGTTCAACGCCTTTTTCGGCAAACCAGGAGGTGATTTCGTAGTTGGCGAGAATTGGTGCGCCACTTTTTTTTGCGATAGATTCGGCATCGGCTATGTGATCGCCGTGGGCATGACTAATGGCAATTAGGCTTGGCTTAATGTAGCTGAGCTTAATTGAAGCCGCCTTAGGGTTGGGGCTAATGAATGGATCGAACAGAATTTTATGCTCGCCGCAGTGCACTTCGAAACACGAATGTCCGTAATAGGTAATCTCCATATTATAAAATTGAACGAATGCGAATATAAAAAAACCTCCGGACCGAAAGATCCGAAGGTTACCCGTAATTCTGTTGGTTTGTTAAACTCTTTTACGATACATCCACCGTAATCGCATAACAAAGATTAACATTCGGCTAAAATCTCGATGGCTAAAAAGTTCGATTCCTTACAGATTCAAATTTTCAAGTGTCTGTTTATCGGAGATATTCCTTAAAAACCAGCAATTTGCCATTGCCCTGATTGAAAACGAAGTAGTAAATACCGGTCGGAATTTGGTTGGTATCGAAGTCGATGTTGGGATATAGCTTGCACATTTCCTTGCCACTCACGCTAATGAGCGAACCTTCGGAAATGCCTGCTTTTTCAAGCGCATCCCAGTTGATTTTTCCGTTAAAGCAAATGGATTGTAGCTTCATGCCACTTAGATTCATTACGCCATTTGTGTTATTGGGATCAATTCCCTGCACTGTGGTTTGCAGACTATCGCTTGGCGTATTTCCAGCGAATGAGGGCCAAATAACAACAATGTTGCCTCCTTGTCGAAATTCGCTCGAGTCGAAATTGAAATCATCAACCGCGATTTCCAAAGGATTATTCAATTCCAATAATACATCTTGCGATGGACCGAAAATGCCTGGCGCAAGGCCATCCTCAATCATCTTATCAGACAAGTATTTTAGCCGCAAATTCTCGGCAAAAATTGTAGGCCCTGCACCCGAGATATAGGTAACGGCTACAGTAAATGAATAGGTACTATCGAAGTTTGCGCTTGCCGGAAACCCAGTTAAAGACGTAACATTAACAACGTTTTGCGCCTTAACCAATGTCCCAAAAAGGAATGCAAAGTATGCTAAAAAAAGTTTCTTTTTCACAAGAGCAATTTACACATGAATTCTTAAATAAACGCATTAATTTTACAATCTAGTCTTACAGATTCAAAATGGCAATGCTGGAAGAAATAATTCACACCATGTCGAAGGAAGAAATCCGTTCCTTCAAAATCTTCATGCAGCGCATCAAAACGAGCAAGGAGCGCAGGGTGGTTCAGCTGTTTGATATTATCCGAGCGAATGCCGGTAAAAGTTTTTCGGCATCCGAACTTTCAAAAAAAATTCCTGGAAATCCGGATGAAAATCTTTGTTACCAATTAAAAAAACGCCTGCGCGATTACCTCGACCGACACGCAGCCGATTTTATTTCTTCAAACTCCTACAATCAAACCCTGCAATACATTGCGCTCGCTCGATTTCATGCTTCAAAAGGAAATCTGCACATTGGAATGGATTACCTTGGAAAAGCCGCATCCCGTGCCCGCGAAAAGCAATGGAACGATTTGCTTGAATTGGTTTTGAGCGAATTGATTCAACTTAGTCGTGAAATTCCTGTGCTAAATCCTTCTAAGTTTATTGAGGAACGCGTTGCATTGCGAAAAAAACAAATAGCGTTGAAAGAGCTCGATGAAGTGCTCGTATTGCTCGGCTATCAGTTACGCCTTTCGCAGCAAACCGGAAGAAGCACTTCCAAATACAACATCACGCTCGAGCAAATACTGGATCGATACCGCGACGATAGCTTTTACTTATCAGATCCGGCATTTCGTCTTCGCGTTATCGAAGGTGTTAGTCAGTTGTTTCTCGAACAACATGCCTATGCCGCCATGGCCAATTACCTCTCGCAGCAAATTCCACTGGCTGTGCAGGCCAATCTCTTTACCCGGCAGAATCATGAACTCAAATGCAAATTACTCACCTGGTGGACAAACGCCCTGTTTAAGGACAATCGCACCGAAGAATCCATCAAGGTGGCTTCGCTGCTTAAATTGGCCATGGACGAGTACAATGGAATGTTGGCCGATAAATACTTTATTTTCTACAATAGCGCTCTCGTGTATGCCAATACGCGCATCAATTTGCCCGAAGCTATCCGCATTCTTGAAGAAACCATTCAAAATCAGGCACTCGAAAAACATCCACTTTACAGCCTTGTGGTTCGCTTAAACCTTGTGCTTTGTTATTACGAGTCGCGCCTATTCGAGAAGGCCTCCAAGCTTGTTACAAAACTCTACATCCATTCGGCATACGAAATGGCCGACCCCTATTTTAAGGTGAAAATCGGGATTACCGATATTATTCTCAAAATTACGCTCGACCGCTGGGATGCGGCATTGCCCCGTATTCGACAGGTGCAGAAAGACTTTGAACAACACCTCAACGACGATTTATCCTATAAAAAAGTAAATTCTTTTCTGTCGATTATGCAAGCTATTGCCCGAAGAGACGGCGATTTGAATGCTTCAACGAATCAGAAAATTGCAGACTGGCTCGATGTGTATAAAAACCAGGAAGCCGAAACCGAAGTAATCCAGTACTACAATTGGCTGCAAACCTGGTATGCCAAGCACAAATTAAGCTGAGGTTCCCGGAAAGCTGTTCCAACCCTGCGCCGTTAAGTCGTGCACGCCGCCACTCTTGTCAATAAGGTTCGTCCCTTCCGATATATCGGTCATGTGACCAATAACACTTAAAAGCGCACTTCCTTTGATTTTCTCGTAATCGCTTTGCGCAATGGTAAACAACAACTCATAATCTTCACCACCGCTCAATGCGCAAACTGTAGGGTCGAGATTAAACTCTCGTGCCATGTTGTAGGTTGTAGAGTCAATGGGGATTTTCTCCTCATACAAGTTACATCCAACATTGCTTTGCGAGCACAGGTGAAGAATTTCAGACGATAACCCGTCCGAAACATCAATCATAGCGGTTGGTGTAACACCAATTTCGGCGAGGTACTCCACCACATCCATTCGCGCCTCGGGTTTTAACTGCCGTTCGAGGATGTAATCGTTTCCTTCCAGATCGGGTTGCGCTTCGGGATGGTCCATAAACACGTTTTTTTCGCGCTCCAAAAGCTGCAAGCCCACGTACGCTCCTCCCAAATCGCCCGAAACTACAAGTAAATCGCCCTGTTTCGCACCACTGCGCAATACCGCTTTCCCACGTTCAACTTCGCCTGTAACCGAAAGGCTAAGGATGAGTCCGGCTTTGGATGATGTGGTATCGCCTCCGGCCAAATCAACGCCGTATGCCTTGCAGGCCATGGCAATGCCTTCGTAAATCTGCTCCAAGGCTTCGACCGGAAAACGGTTCGAGCAGGCAAGCGATACAAAGAGTTGTTTCGGATGCCCATTCATGGCGTAGATATCCGAAAAATTCACCACCGCAGCTTTGTAGCCCAGATGCTTCAGCGGGGTGTAGGTTAAATCGAAATGCACTCCTTCGAGCAGCATATCGGTACTTACTAAAATGTCTTTTTCAGTTTCAAATCGCAACACTGCTGCATCATCGCCAATCCCTTTTACGGTTTCTTTGTTTTGCAGCACAAAGCCGGAAGTTATTCTGCGGATAAGGCCGAACTCGCCCAATTGCGAAAGTTCTGTTTTGGATGGATGGGATTGAAACATGGTTCGATTTAAACAAAGTTGAGGTCGTGGTAGTGCTCTGATATGGAATCGAGCACCGCGTTTATTTCTTCATACGCGTTGCTGGTTACGAGCTTTAACCGGTATTCCTTGAAATGCGGTAATCCTTTGAAATAATTGGTATAATGGCGTCGCATTTCGATGATTCCCAGTACGTTTCCTTTCCAACGGATGGATGCATCGAGGTGCGTTTTGCATACACGAACCCGCTCGGCCAAGGTTGGAGGCTGCAAGTATTCGCCGGTTTGCATAAAATGCTTGATTTCGTTAAATATCCAAGGATAACCGATGCTTGCACGACCAATCATCACACCATCTACACCATATTGGTTGCGCATTTCCAATGCTTTTTCGGGCGAGTCTACATCGCCGTTGCCGAAGATTGGAATGCGGATTCGTGGATTGTTTTTCACTTTGCCGATTAAGGTCCAGTCGGCCGGACCTTTATACAACTGCGCTCGGGTGCGCCCGTGAATGGTCAATGCCTGAATACCAATATCCTGAAGGCGCTCGGCAACTTCTTCGATGTTCTTCGTGGAATCGTCCCAACCCAAACGAGTTTTTACGGTAACCGGCAAGCTGGTGCATTTTACGATGGCTTCGGTCATGCGCACCATTTTGGGAATATCTTGCAGCAAGGCGGCTCCGGCACCTTTGCAGGCTACGTTTTTCACCGGACAGCCGTAATTGATGTCGATTAAATCGGGACCTGCAGCAGCTGCAATTTCGGCGGCTTCGCGCATCGATTCTACATCGCTGCCAAAGAGCTGGATGCCAATGGGGCGTTCGTATTCAAAAATGTCGAGTTTCTTTTTACTCTTGGCGGCGTCGCGGATGAGTCCTTCGGATGAAACAAATTCGGTGTACATCAAATCGGCGCCGTGTTCTTTACACACCAAACGGAAAGGCGGATCGCTCACGTCTTCCATTGGAGCAAGCAGCATGGGGAAATTGCCTAAGTCGATGTTGCCGATTTGAGCCATAAGGTTAAAAAATCGTGCAAAGATAGGGAATCAATCCGTGTGAAGTTTTGCATCTTTACCACACTAAATTCATGAAATTACTCCCCTTTCTGAAGCAAAGTTCCCTTGGCTTGCGGCTAAGCGTACTAATGCTGGTTTGTGTTTTTTGCACCTCCCTTATGTCGTTTCTCAGTTTGCTTATAAGCATGCTCATTTGGGATTTACCGATTGATGCTGTGCAGCATTATGCAGCCTACGGACCTGCCGGTATCGCCATGATGAAGTTCACGCAGGCCTTTGCCTCTGCGGGATTGTTCATTCTTCCGCCCTTGATTTATGCGCGCTTAATGGGACAAAAGTCTCAACATTTCCTAAAACTCGATCGGCCTCCTTCGCTTGCATTTTTGGCATTTGCAGCGTTACTCATGGCCGTTCAATTGCCCTGGATCAATGCCTTGGGTATTTGGAACAATTCCATTGAATGGGGCGGGATGTTTCGCTCGGTGTACGAAAGCATGCGCGCACAGGAGGATGCAGCGGCGGCGTTAATCGAGCAATTTCTATACATGCCCGGTCCGGTCGATTTGTTTCAAACCCTGATTGTGGTAGCGCTTATTCCGGCTATTGGGGAAGAGTTATTGTTTCGGGGCACCATTCAGCAGTTACTTTCAGAAAAGCGTGGTGCGCATTTCGGAATATGGATAACGGCCTTCCTGTTTAGTTTTATCCATTTTCAGTTTTTTGGATTCTTTCCGCGGTTTTTGTTAGGCGTGTTGCTGGGATATATAGCGCTTTGGTCGGGCTCGTTGTGGTATGCAATTGCGGCACATTTTACAAACAATGCGCTGGCTGTATTAGGCTATTTCGCGTATCAACACAATTGGATCGCTACGAATCCCGACGAGTGGGGCACCGGCGATAATTCGGTATTCTGGACTTTGATTTCACTGATTTTAAGCATAGTTTGCATCTACGCATTCAATAAATTTGTTCAAAAATCAAGTCAACCAGAAAATCAACGCTATGAATAATAGTCCGACAAATCAGCACACACTTTTTCCGTATTCGGTTAAACTGATAGGAATTATCCTGCTTTCGATGACAGGCTTCATAATATTGCTCGTTCAAACAGGATTTGGAAACCAAGTTTTAGTACAATCAGATACGCTACGTGTGGCACTGCGCAGCGCATTACTCATTAGCCTCTTTCTCATAGCCTCGAGTCGCGATAAGGCCGAAGATGAGTTGGTGGCCTTGCTTCGGTTGAAAGCGTTCGAGTGGTCGTTTCGCTGGGGAATTTTGTACACCTTATTCGATTTGGTGTTGCAGGATAGCCGATTAGCCTTAAGTGGATTTTCGCTGATATTCAGTATGCTTATCGTATACCTTCTGGTTTTCTATTTCAAGAAACGCGAACGCGATGAAGAATAAATTGCGCATCGCACGGGTTCAGAAAAACCTAACGCAGCAAGAGCTTGCCGAGAAGATTTCTGTCTCGAGGCAAACCATTAATTCTATTGAAACCGGGCGGTACATTCCCTCGACATTACTTGCCTTGAAGTTAGGCAGGGAATTGTCAACTATGGTCGAAGAATTATTTGAACTGGAACAAGACGATTAATTTTTTTTAATATTAAATGTAAAGTATGCTTGTCTAATTGTAAAACATAATTTACATTTGGCCAAACCTATTTTTATGAGATACTTTCTATTTGGATCAGTAATCAGTTTTATGCTGCTAGCTGCATTCGCATTCAAAACCGGTGTGTACGAAGTGCGAAAATCGAGCGCCGAAGTCGAACAAGAAGAGGGTGTTTATGTTTTTTACCGCGCAAAACCGGTTGCGGAGTATGAATACCTTGGCACATATAAAATAGGTATGGTGTGGGACGACAAGCCACGTTTACTTTTTAATAAACTGGTGAGAAAGACCAAGGAAAAATTTCCGAATGCCGACGGTATTATTATCGACAACGATATGGGGAAATGCGATGCCATTAAATTCAAATAATTCTTCATTCATAAACCCTTAAACAAATCACCATGAGAAAACAACTCTTCATTTGGGGCTTTGCCGCCTTATCGCTTGCCAGCCTTAATTCATGCAAAAAAGAAGGCTGTATCGATGCTATTGCCGATAATTATAACGCCGATGCCGACAAGGACGACGGCTCCTGCAATTACAGCGCATCAGTTAGTTTCTGGTACAATGGTACAACTTCGCAAAACCTGCAAGATGATGTAATTACGAGTTTAACGTTTTATATCGATAATCAGGTAATTGGCTCGTATGCTTCCAGTGTGTTTTTTCCATCCTCTCCTGCCGTCATGAAACGCCGTCAGTCACTGTTTCTCCAC
>CAZVHF010000017.1:0-14427 GCA_964627105.1 uncultured Chitinophaga sp. | reverse complement strand
CATCCTCTCCTGCCTGTGGGCAATCAGCTGTGGTATCTAAGACAATTGATTTAGGCAAGTCGAAAACCAAGACGGCCAGTTATTTGGTGAAGGATGATTTCGGCGATGAAGTGTGGTCGGGAACCGTAACCTTTGATGCTTCGGTTGAATGTACAAAGTATGAACTAACTTATTAACCTTTAATCACTCAATACAATCTATTTTGTTTTGATTTTAGTTGCGCCGGCTTTTTAGAAGTCGGCGCTTTTTTTATGCTTTAAACCCAGATTATGCGCTACGGTTTGAGAAGATATGTTTCCGCCCCCGGCGGATCCTGATTTGAAGTAGTTTAGGCTCGGAATAGATTTCCTAATGCATATTCTGGGTTAAATTGCAGCGGGAAACTACTTTGTACTCAGCGTAATAAAAGGAATCAACATTTCTTCCAGCGAAATACCGCCGTGTTGGAAGGTATTCCTATAATAATTTACGTAGTAATTGTAATTATTCGGGTAGGCAAAAAACTTATCCTCCTTGGCAAAAACAAATGCTGTACTCACATGCTGTTTGGGCAAATAAATATCGGATGGATTGCGCACTTCATACACATCACGCTTTTCGTAATTCAGATTTTTCCCCTGCTTGTAGCGCAAATTTGTATTCGTATTGCGGTCGCCCACTACTTTACTTGGCTCGGTAACACGAATCGTTCCGTGGTCTGTGGTGATGATTAAACGAGCCTTCCGATCGGCAATTTGCTTCAGTATATCGAGTAGGGGCGAATGCTCGAGCCAACTCACCGTTATCGAACGGTAGGCCTTCTCATCGTCGGCCAGTTCGCGTATAACTTCCATTTCGGTGCGTGCATGCGATAGCATATCCACAAAATTGTACACTATCGTATTGAACTTATTGCCCATCAGGTTCGGAATGTTTTCTGAAAGCTTCTTGCCCGATTGGAAATTCGTGATTTTAGTGTACGAGGTTTTCATGTCCTTGCCTAGGCGCTTCAATTGTTCCTGCATGAAAAATTCCTCGTGCAAGTTTTTTCCACCCTCATCCTCATCGTTTAACCAATAATTCGGGTAGCGTTTCTCTATTTCTGAGGGTAATAATCCAGCAAAAAATGCATTGCGCGCATATTGCGTGGCTGTAGGTAAAATGGAGCAGTACAACTCCTCACTATCGACTTTGAAATATTCTGAAATGATAGGCTGAATGACTTTCCATTGGTCGTAACGCAGGTTGTCGATAAGAACAAGAAATGTCGTTTCTGCCTTATCGAGCTCGGGAACTAAGCGGTTTTTAAAAACTGTATGCGATAAGAGCGGGGCATTCGAATCCTTGCCGTTGAGCCAATCTTGGTAGTGGTTTGCAATAAACTTGCTGAATTGTGTATTGGCCTCCGACTTTTGCATCCGAAGAATTTCTTCCATGCCTTCTTCGCGACTGCGTGTAAGCTCGAGTTCCCAGAATACCAGTTTCTGATACACTTCTTTCCACTCCTGAATCGACAGGCGATCGCTCAGTGTCATACCTATCTGACGAAACTCTTGCTGATAGGCCGAAGATGTTTTTTCGCGAATCAAGCGCTTGTTCTCGAGGTTCTTTTTCAGCGATAGAAGAATCTGATTCGGATTCACCGGCTTAATGAGATAATCGGATATTTGCGAACCAATCGCATCCTCCATAATATGCTCTTCTTCCGACTTGGTTATCATAACAACTGGAATTTCATTGCGCATTTGCTTTATTTTCACCAGCGCTTCAAGACCACTCAAGCCGGGCATGTTTTCGTCGAGCAGGATAATATCGAATGGGCGTTCCTTCACCATATCCAATGCATCGTCGCCCGAATTGGCGGTATGCACTTCGTAGCCTTTTTCCTTCAAAAAGAGGATGTGCGGCTTTAGTAAATCAATTTCGTCGTCGGCCCAGAGGATATGTATCTTTTCCATGAATGTTTTTGTCTAATTTGGCGGCTGCAAATTAATCGATAGAAACACGATAAATTGCTAAATATTGTTTGTGAAACTTACGCAGAACAAAAAAAAACTCATCAACGATCCGGTGTATGGTTTTATAACCATTCCGAACGAATTTATTTTCGATCTGATTGAGCATCCCTGGTTTCAGCGGCTGCGTCGAATTCGTCAGCTCGGGCTTACCGATTATGTGTATCCCGGAGCCAATCACAGCCGCTATCACCATGCATTGGGCGCACTTCATCTGATGCAATTGGCGGTTTCGCATTTGCGCAGCCGTGGCAATGAAATAAACGATGAGGAAGAAAACGGCGTCTACGCTGCAATTTTACTACACGATATTGGGCACGGACCCTTTTCGCACGCATTGGAACATGCTGTTATTCCTAACTGGCCACACGAAAAATTATCGCTGTTAATCATGGAGCACCTGAATGCCGAATTTCAGGGAAAACTCGATGTCTGCATTGCTATCTTTAAGAACACGTATACCAAGAAATTTCTGCATCAACTGGTAAGTAGCCAGCTGGATATGGATCGCCTCGATTATTTGAACCGCGATAGTTTTTTTACCGGTGTAGTAGAAGGCGCAGTGGGTTCGGAGCGAATTATTAAAATGCTTGATGTGGTGGATGATAGTATTGTGGTACAGGAAAAAGGAATCTACAGCATCGAAAAATTTCTCATAGCCCGCAGGTTGATGTACTGGCAGGTATATCTGCACAAAACGGTGCTTTCGGCCGAGAACCTCTTAGTAGGAACTTTGATGCGCGCCAGGCACCTTGCTCAACAAAATGAATCCTTGTTTGCCTCAACTGCGCTTCGGTATTTTCTTTCACAATCAGAGAGTATTCACAATCAGAGCGATAATCAGTCCGAAATACTCAGGCATTTCGCAGCCTTGGATGATTATGATATATTTGCCGCGGCGAAGGAATGGATCAATCACGACGATGCCATTCTACGTCAACTAAGTACACGTCTTATACACCGCGATCTCTTGCGCATTCATTTAGATACAGAGCCGTTTTCTACCGATCAGGTGGAACGATATCGTATACGCTTATCAAGAGCTGGTTTTTCGGATGATGCTTTGTCGTATTTTGTCTTTACGGGCAAAATCACAAACAGCGCCTACAAAGATGATGAGGATAAGATTAATGTGCTTCAGAAAGATGGGAATATTGCCGGTCTCAATAAAGTTGCCGATCAATTGCATCTTTCTGTATTGACAAACGCCACACACAAGTTTTTTCTTTGCTATCCCAAAGAGCTCGAACAATCAATTGATTAGAATTCAATATGGAATTTACAGCACGTCAAATTGCAGATTTACTAGGCGGAATAATTGAAGGTGACGCCAATGCCAAGGTAAATCGGCTGGCCAAAATTGAAGAAGGTGAACCCGGTTCACTTACCTTTTTAGCCAATAAAAAATACGAGGAATACATTTACAAAACTCAAGCGAGTTTGGTAGTGGTGAATGATTCATTTGTTCCCGAATTTCCGGTAAACACAACTATGATTCGTGTTGAGGACGCGTACAAAAGTTTTGCGGTTTTGCTCGATACCTACAATAAAATAGCTCAGAATAAAACGGGCAGAGAAAATCCACATACTATTGCAGTATCTGCAAAGATAGGCGCGAATCCTTACATCGGTTCTTTTGTGTATGTAGGCGAAAATTCTGTGATTGGCGATAATGTGAAATTATATCCTGGAGTATACATTGGCGATAATGTTACGATTGGCAGTAATACCACGCTATTCGCCGGTGTAAAGGTATATTCGGAGTGTAAAATCGGATCTGATTGCCGTATTCACTCGGGTGTTGTGATTGGAGGTGACGGCTTTGGCTTTGCTCCGCAGGACGATGCCAATTATGTGAAAGTAGCGCAAATCGGGAATGTAATTATCGAAGATCATGTCGAAATTGGGTCCAACACAACCATCGATCGTGCAACATTGGGTTCCACCATCATCCGAAAAGGCGTAAAACTCGACAACCTTATCCAGGTTGCACATAACGTAGAAATTGGCGAACATACCGTTATTGCTGCACAAACCGGAATCGCAGGGTCAACTAAAATTGGACGGTTCTGTATGATCGGCGGGCAGGTTGGAATTGTTGGTCACCTCGTAATTGCAGATAAAGTAAAAATTGCAGCCCAGTCCGGTATCGGAAGCAGCATCACCAAAGAAGGCGAAATCGTTCAAGGCTCTCCGGCATTCGGAATTGGCGAGTACAAAAAGTCGTATGTTGGATTTAGAAAATTGCCCGAAATTCTGGCGCGTATAGAAGAATTGGAAAAACTTGTAAAAGAATCATGAGCGCAACAATTCCCAAAGAAAAGCAGCAAACTATAGCTAATTCGGCTCAATTAAACGGTGTTGGGCTGCATACTGGAGTTCACGTAACGTTAACGTTTTTGCCCGCCGAAGCCAATACAGGTATTGTATTTCGCCGCAGCGATCTGGATGGTGCGCCCGAAGTGCCTGCAGATGTTGATTTTGTGATTGAAACCGCACGCGGAACAACGCTTTGCAAAGGCGATGCGCGCGTTTCAACCGTTGAACATGCATTAGCCGCTGCAGGCGGTTTGCAAATCGACAATCTAATTATTGACGTAAACGGGCCCGAACTTCCGATTATGGATGGAAGTGCACGCTTTTTTACTGAAGCATTACAAAGTGCCGGTATTGTGGAGCAGGACGCCGAACGCGATTATTTCGAATTAAAAACCAATGTTTTCTTCAACGATTCGAGTCGTGGTGTAGAAATAATGGCTATTCCGGCCGAAAATTATCGGGTTAAAGTAATGATCGACTTCAATTCGCGCGTGCTCGGATTTCAGCATGCCCAACTGAATCACATTGCCGAATTCAACACCGAAATTTCACCTTGTCGCACGTTTGTTTTTCTACATGAACTCAATGCTTTGCTCGAAAGCAATTTAATTAAAGGTGGCGATCTGAGTAATGCCATTGTTTATGTTGACCGTGATTTAACTGAAACAGAAAAAGCGAAACTGAACGAAGTATTCGGTCGCTCGGACGTGCATGTTACAGCAGATGGAACGCTGAATAACATTTCCATCATGCACCAAAACGAGGCTGCCCGACATAAATTACTCGATGTTGTTGGAGATTTGATGCTGATTGGAAAACCTATCCGTGCACAGGTTATTGCAACGCGTCCCGGTCATGCCGCCAATGTAGAATTTGCACGTAAAATCAAGCAATTAATCAAGCAGGAAAAGAATCGTAAAGGCGATTCGCTCGATATCGATTTAAGTCAACCGCCACTTTACAACATAAACGACATTACCCGTATTTTACCTCATCGGCAGCCGTTTTTACTCATCGACAAAATTCTGGAGATGAGCGAGAATCATGTTATTGGGTTGAAAAATGTAACCATGAACGAGGATTTCTTTCGCGGACATTTCCCCGGAAACCCTGTAATGCCAGGCGTTTTAATTATCGAAGCCATGGCGCAGGTGGGTGGAATTTTGGTGCTGAACACCGTGCCCGATCCGGAAAATTACCTCACTTATTTCATGAAAATCGATAATGTTCGTTTCAAGCAAAAGGTGGTTCCTGGCGATACACTGATATTTAAACTTGAGTTGATTTCGCCAATTAGAAGAGGAATATGCCACATGCGAGGCGTAGCTTTCGTAAATGGCAAGCCGGTAACAGAGGCCGAAATGATGGCGCAGATTGTCAAGGAAAAAGGATTGGTTGACTAATCCCTCCTTTTTTCTACCTTTGGCAACCTGCAAAACATGATTCAGCCGCTTGCCTACATTCATCCCAACGCAAAGATCGCCAGAGGCGTCACAGTTGATCCATTTGCCGTTATCCACGGCGATGTAGAGATTGGCGAAGGTACCTGGATTGGCTCAAACGTTGCCATTATGGATGGTGCGCGTATTGGAAAGAATTGTCGCATATTTCCGGGTGCAGTAATAGCGGCTATTCCGCAGGACTTAAAATTTGAGGGAGAAAGGACAACTGTTGAAATCGGCGATAATGTTACTATTCGCGAGTGTGTTACGATAAACAGAGGTACAAACGATCGCATGACTACCCGCGTTGGCGACCATTCACTCATTATGGCTTATGTTCATCTCGCACACGATTGCCTGGTTGGATCACATTGCATTATTGCCAATGCCGTAAACATGGCCGGTCACGTTGTAGTGGGAGATTACGCTGTTATTGGTGGAATGTCGGCTGTTCACCAATTTGTGCACATTGGTTCTCACGTAATGATTTCTGGTGGCTCGCTCGTGAGAAAAGATGTTCCCCCTTACGTGAAAGCCGGTCGTGAGCCATTATCGTATGCAGGAATAAATTCCATTGGATTGCGCCGCCGCGGATTTAGCAATGAAGCCATAACAGCCATTCAGGATATTTACCGCATACTGTATGTAAGCGGATTAAATACGAGTGATGCATTGGCAAGGATTGAAGCTGAAATGCCGGCAACCTCTGAGCGCGACGAAATTATCCTGTTTATTCAGAATGCCAAGCGCGGAATCATGCGCGGCTATGGTAAAGACGAGTAATTCTGATTATGGAAATTACACTCCTTAATCTTTCCAAGCGATTTAATTTTAACTGGCTTTTTCGCGATTTGAACCATTGCTTTGAAACTGCATCGCGTACTGTTATTAGTGGGTCAAATGGCAGCGGAAAGTCGACATTGCTTCAGATTTTAGCTGGATATGCTACCATATCTGAAGGAATAATAAGTTGGAAGATAAATAATGATTCAATTGCTGCCGATAAGCTTTACCAACATATTTCGCTTGCAACACCTTACCTCGAACTCATCGAAGATTTTTCACTGCGCGAGCATGTTGAATTTCATTTTAAGCTAAAATCGGTTCTCGAAAATTTATCGACGGCCGAGATCCTTCAGTTATCGGGATTAGAAGATAAAGCAGATACACGCATTGCGTATTTTAGTTCGGGCATGAAACAACGTGTGCGTCTGTTACTGGCTATTTTATCGGATACCCCGCTTTTATTGTTGGATGAACCATGCTCTAATCTCGATGAAAAGGCAATACGGTGGTATCAAGATTTAATAGCCAGATTTGGCTCACAGCGCACCATTGTGGTATGTTCAAATAGTGTTGCCGCCGAATATACATTTTGCATCGAACAGCTTGATTTATCGAAGCGATGAAGCGCATTCTGCTGCTTTCTGACACACATGGATTTCTTGATCCGAAGATTGAGAAATACCTCCAACAAGTTGATGAGATATGGCACGCCGGCGATATCGGTTCGGTTGAATTGGCTGACCAATTGTTGGCACAAAAACCGCTGCGAGCAGTATATGGTAACATCGATGATGCAATGCTTCGCCGCATGTTTTCACTCAATCAGCTTTTCGAATGCGAAGGACTTCGGGTATTCATGACGCACATTGGCGGCTATCCGGGTAAGTATCCCGACCGAATCCGTAAAGTAATTGAAAACGAAAAGCCTGGATTATTTATATGTGGCCATTCGCACATTTTAAAAGTGATGTACGATAAGCACTATAATTTAGTGCATATGAATCCGGGAGCAGCTGGTAAACACGGATTTCATCAAAAAAAGACGCTCATCCGTTTTTCGATTGCAGAAGGCAAAATCCTATCGCCTGAAGTGATTGAAATAGGAAACAGGACTTCGTAACACCAAAGCTATTCTGCATTTGCGTTAAAGTTTAACCTTTAAGTGATTCCATATTCCGGTAATCTTGAGTAAAATAAAATACAAAATTGCAACAAGCAATGAACCTGCAATAATGCTCAAAAATGGATTTGCACTGAAAGGAACAATTGAGCTAACAATAAAAACAAAACCCACAATTAAGAGGATTTTCAGGGTAATAAAATCAAAGGGCTGAATTTTAAAGTACTTCCAGATAAATAAATACTTGAATAAATTGTAGATGAAGCTTGAAATGCAACTCGCCAATGCCGCTCCATTAATTCCAAATCTCGGTATTAGGGCATACAATAGTAGTATGTTTATAATTGAAATCGCAATTAGTGCAAAAGATCCAAAGCGATACTGTTTTGAGGTAAAGATGATAGCCGTATTTGTTCCCGTAATAAGATTAAAAAGAGCGCTCAAACTTAAGATATAAACCGATTGAATACCCAGTTCAAATCCTGCAGGTAGCAATTTGAAAAACGGCGGAGTATTTACATAAACCAGTAAAAAAAGAAGTCCGCCAATTGCAAATAAAAATCGGGAACTCTGCACATAAATATGATGAATATTGGCAATGTCGTTATCTTCCCACGACTTGGAAATTCGTGCATTGGAAATCTTCTCCAATGAATTAATAGGGGCTTCGATGAAACTGGGAATAAATGCGGCAATACTGTAAATGCCAACAATGTCGAGAGATACGAATTGACCGATAATTACTGTATCCACAAGTTTAATTCCCATAGTAGAAAGTCCTGAGAAAAATACAGCTCCGCTAAAAAATAGTATTTCGCGCTTTAAGGAATTATTCAGGATTTTTGGCGAAGGCAGAACAGAGGGCAACCCATCTTTAAATAGATAAATAAGCAGAATGATTAGCTGGATTATATAAATTAAAACAAATGAATAAACAAATAACGTTAGATTAATTAAACCGAATGAATAAATAAGGATTAAAATAATAAACAAAAGCCTTGGTAGAACATCGTTACAAAATGCCGGTAAAAGTGGTTTAAATAAAGAAAAGAAATACGAATTAAGAATCGATATGCATGCTAGAGTAAGCGAAAAAGGAAAAATCAGCAAAAAATAGTCTGAAAATAATTTGCTGTCTTTTATATATAAAGCAGATATCTCATTGCTAAAATAACCCAATAATGGAAAAAACACTCCAATTCCTACCAACAAATAAGCTATTGGAATTGCTAAAAAGCCATTGTTCGAATTCTTGTCGTTTCTAAATTTCGGCAAGTAGCGTGTGATGATATTCCCTGCTCCGAGTGGTAAAATTGTAGAGATTAAAAACGAAGTTGAAAAGAGGATTCGTGTTAATCCAATTTCTTCTTTACTCAAATAAAACGGTTGAATAACAAACAAGCTAACAACAGCGGTTAACATACCAGCGATGGTAATAACGCCGCTTTTAATTCCTTGTTTTTGAATTATTCCCATCTATTTAGAAGAAGTCAAATTCAATTCGCATATAATCTTCACAATTCTCTCTGCAGTATTTCCATCCCATAAATCAGGAATTGCCCCTTTTTTCCAAATCCCTCCCTTAATATCTTCGAGTGCTGCTTTGAGTTTGAGCCGATCTTCACCTATCAATACATTCGTTCCTGTACCCACCGTTTCGGGGCGTTCTGTATTATTTCGAAGCGTTAAACAAGGAACTCCCAAAACCGTAGTTTCTTCTTGAACACCGCCCGAATCTGTTATTACCGCTTTTGCATGCTTAATGAGGTAGATAAACTCAAAATAGCTGAGAGGATCGACCGCGATGATATTTAAGGTCGGCTTTTCAAGTTTATTAAAGTTGGTACGTGTTCGCGGATGGATTGGGAAAATAATTTTTATTCCAAATGAATCGAGGTATGAAATCCAGTTTTGGAACACATCAAAATCATCGACATTCGAGGGGCGATGTAAAGTTAAAACAGCGTATTCAAAAGGGTTTAGGTGATATTCGTCCCAAAATAGGGGAGGAGTAGCATTATCTAAATTTTGATACAATGTATCAATCATGGTATTGCCCACAAAAAAAATCTTGCTGTTTGAAACACCCGCATTTCTAAGATTTTCGTTTGCAATTTCAGATGTGGTAAAGAAATAATCGCTCAACGCATCGGTAACTAAACGATTAATTTCCTCGGGCATGGTCATATCGAAAGAGCGAATACCTCCTTCGACATGCGCAAGTTTTACGTTTAGTTTTTTTGCGACTATCGAACAGGCCATGGTCGAAGTAACATCACCTACTACCACTACTAAATCGGCCGGGTGCGCGAGTAAGTCCTTCTCGAATTCAACCATTATACCAGCAGTTTGCTCTGCCTGTGTTCCCGATCCAATTCCAAAGTTGACATCCGGATCAGGTATGCCCAATTGTTTGAAAAATACAGAACTCAATTTTTCATCGTAGTGTTGACCGGTATGAATTAGCCTGAAATTTATTGACACACCCAGATGCTGAGCTTGCCTAATTGCTTTAATGATTGGAGCAATTTTCATGAAATTGGGCCGTGCTCCTGCGATTATGTCGATTGTCATTCTGAAGTTATGTGATACAAAAATCTCTAAATTAGCCCAATTATAATACACTTGTGGAAAAGAAAATACTCATGCTCCTTAATGCACCCTATCCTCCTGATATTCGTGTAAAAAAGGAAGTAGATGCACTAATCGGAGCCGGCTTCGAAATCTCGTTGATTTGTCATGCGAAAGAAAACTTTCCGGAAGAAGAAAAGCAAAAATCATTAACAATTTATCGCATACATGCCGGTGGGAATAAATATATTTTAACGTTTTGGGATATTTTGCTTGCACTTAAGATGCCTCATTTCGCATTTCTCAGGAAAGCAAAAGAATTAATTAATAAGGAAAATTTCATCGCCATTCATGTGCACGATTTACCACTTTGTCTCACAGCGCTGAAGGTAAAAAAATATAAACCAATTGCAGTCGTAGGAGATTTTCACGAAAACTATCCTGATGCAATTACCAATTGGCTGGCTAGGGCTAAAAACCCCATTCTCAAACTTAAAAACAAACTATTCATGGGTTATTCCAGATGGTTTGCCATTGAGAAGGAAGTGTGTAGAAAAGCAGATGTTATTATTGCTGTTGTTGATGAAATGAAGGTTAGGCTTAGCGTTAACCATGGAATTGATTTAAATAAAATAGCAGTTGTAACAAATTCTGAAGAAAAGAATTTCAGAAATCAGGCATTGGATACAACTGTTTACGGTGAATGGACCAATAGATTTAAATTAACCTACACAGGCGGAATAGATTCTGATAGGGGACTCGAAACGGCCATCAGAGGAATGGCTTTGCTGCGTGATTATCCTGAAATAGAATTTTTCATAATCGGTGGCGGAAAGGCGTCCTACATAGAAGAATTGAAATCAATTTCAAGAGAATTACACACAAAAAACACACATTTTTTAGGATACAAGCCATTCGATAAAATATTTTCCTACATGAATTTTGCCGACGTTAATGTAATTCCGCATCGAATGAATAACCATACCGATAATACGGTGCCGCATAAACTGTTTCAAGGCATGATGACCCAAAAGCCTGTGTTGGTGAGCTCCTGCAAACCACTAAAACGTGTTATTGAAAATACACATGCTGGATTGGTATTTGAAGCCGATAATCCGGAAGATTTCGCAGAACAAGTATTAAAGTTTTACCATAACCGTGATCTTATTCAAACGCTTGGGATGAATGGCTACAAAGCAACCGTAGATGGTGATTTGAATTGGGATTACGACAAACAAAACCTGATTAACATTTACAGGAAATTTTAAACCATGGATTATACCCAAAACTACGACCTCAACAATAAAGCACTGAAAGAACGCTATCGAAAAACACTCTTGTTTTTAGACTCGTGTATTCCTAAAGGGGCCGAAATTCTCGACCTTGGAGTCGATAATCCTCTTTCAAAACTAATGCGAAAAGAAGGATATTTGGTAGAGAACACGCAGGGCGAAGATTTGGATGTAACTCCGCAGGCGGTTGCCAATTTCGGCGGTGACGTGGTTACAGCTTTTGAAATCTTCGAACATTTGCTAAATCCGATGGGAGTATTGCAACAGATTAATGCAAAGCATCTCATCGCAAGTGTGCCACTGGCATTATGGTTTTCAAAGGCCTATCGAAATGAAAACGACATACTTGATCAACATTTTCATGAATTTGAAGACTGGCAATTCGACTGGCTGCTCGACAAATCAGGATGGAAAATCCTTAAAAAAGAAAAATGGGTTTCCTTCGATAATAAAATAGGAATCCGTCCCTTGTTAAGACGCATTACTCCGAGGTATTACATCGTACATGCTGTGCGGAAATAACAATTTTTTCCTATCAAAAACACAGGTAAAATTTCATTTATTTCCCATAACCGGATCGTTCCCCATTAATACATACTGCAGCATATTCGCCCCCATTTTCAAGGCCTTTTGCCGTGTAGCTTCTGAATTTTTGTGTACCGACTGATCTTCCCAACCATCGCCTAAATCGCATTCGTGGGTATATAAAAGCACAAGCCGACCTTTGTAAATAAATCCAAATGCTTGTGGTGGTTTACCTTCGTGTTCATGGATTTTCGGGATGCCGGCAGGAAAATCGTAGGACTGATGAAAAATCGGGTGACTTGCTGGCAATTCCATTAATTCTAATTCAGGAAATAAACGCTTTAATTGTGGACGAATAAATGGATCCATTCCGTAATTGTCGTCGATATGTAAAAAGCCGCCCCCAATCAAATAATTGCGTAAGTTCTCTAATTCGTCAGTCGAAAAAACCACATTGCCATGTCCGGTCATGTGCACAAAGGGCAATTGGTTTATAGCTAAATCTCCAGCATCAACTGTTACAGGCTCCGGAGCAATTCCGCAGCGAAGATTTGAGTTGGCAAATTGAATCAAATTAGGTAAGGAGGTAGGATTTGCATACCAGTCACCGCCACCTTTATATTTGAGTAATCCAATAGAGTAAGTATTCTGGCCGATAGCGCCCAATGGTAAGCATATCCAGGCCGAAATCAATAATAAAAACACTCGAAAGGACTTCATATCAGATATTTTTCCAAGGATTAATTTCATGCATTTTTCGAAAACAAGCAGCCACCTCTGCAAGTAATTCATCATTTACGTGTGCTTTCAACTCAATCAATCCCGGACATTCAGAACGCTCTATTTTATAGGTTTGTTCATAGGGACCGGCTTCAAATTTCACCAAAAATTTTGCATTCATTTCAAAAATCGAAATGCGCAATTGCGGATGTGGTATGGTATCAATTACTCTCACGCGGTAAAATGTAGGAGGTAATAATTTTTTTTCCCTTTCTGCACCAACAAATATTTGTCTCCAATGAGCATCTCTTTTCCTACCATTCCTGCTGCATCACCAAATTTCTCCTTGTTAAACGAAACTGCATTTTGCTGTATCATTTTACGTGCATCGCCTTTCGATTCGAAAACAGCACTGTGTACAGCCAGTAAATCTAAAACCGCAACACCTTCTTCCAATATATGTATAGGCAAATCAAATTGCGGTACGCCATCAAAAACTTGCAGAAAGGTTTGCAGCGGCATGGCACTTAATTGCTCTTTTGTGCCCTGTCCAAACAAAACTGCGGTAGCCGCCAGCGCAGTTTCGTATTCATGGCGACCATGTACCATACAGGTAACTTCTTCGGCCAGTTTTTTTTGCAACACGCGCTGTGCGGGATTTTCGGCATGTTCGCTAAGGATAGTCGCTATAACTTCTTGAGTGAGGAATGTAAACATCTTTATGTAGCGCGCAGCATCTTCGTCGGACGCATTGAGCCAAAACTGATAAAATTGGTAGGGGCTTGTTAAATTGGCATCGAGCCAAACATTGCCTTGTTCGGTTTTTCCAAATTTACTACCATCGGCTTTTGTAACAAGCGGCACGGTGAGCGCATACGCTTCGCCTGCGGCCATGCGCCGAATGAGTTCAGTACCCGTTACAATATTTCCCCACTGATCTGAACCGCCCATTTGAAGCATTACGCCCTTGTTTTTCCACAGCCAGTAAAAGTCGTAACCTTGAATGAGTTGATAACTAAATTCGGTGAAAGAGATACCCGTTTCGAGGCGTTTTTTTACCGAGTCTTTTGCCATCATGTAGTTCACGCTGATGTGTTTCCCTACATCGCGTAAAAAACCGAGCAAGGAGAATTCCTTGAACCAGTCGTAATTATTTACCAATTCGGCTCCTTTTTCGAAGTCAAGAAAATGCCTTAGTTGCCGGTCAATTCCGGCCACGTTTTTCTGCAATGTTTCTTCCGACAACATTTTACGTTCTTCAGACTTGAAGGATGGATCGCCAATCATACCTGTGGCGCCACCAACGAGCGCAATGGGTTTGTGGCCATGACGCTGTAAGTGCATGAGCAGAATTATTGGAACCAACGAACCAATGTGCAGCGACTCGGCAGTGGGGTCGAAACCAATGTAGGCTGTAACTTTTTCTTTGGCAAGCAGTTCTTCGGTGCCGGGAATCATGTCGTGGAGCAAACCTCTCCAGCGTAGTTCTTCAACGAATGTCATGCGGCAAATTTAGCGGAAATAGGTTTGGTATTTTGCGAAAATCAGCAATGTTGTTTTGAACCGAAACGGATATAACGTGATAGGATTGGCCTATTAAAACAAAACCGGAATTGCTTAGTCGAGCAATTCCGGTTTTTATGAATCAATCAAGTATC
>CAZVHF010000016.1:6450-23593 GCA_964627105.1 uncultured Chitinophaga sp. | reverse complement strand
AACGCGGAAACCAGGCACTGTAAAAACCATACTGACCGGCAAAATCGCGCATTACCGCAGGCATATTGGCAAAGGATCCGCTTGCAAGAGCCTTTAAATAAGGGTGATTCACCGCCCGGTGGTTCATGGCCTCATCGAGAAGCGATTCGAGGTAAGGATGATTTAAATTTGAAATATCAGTAATTTTTGCAGCTGCATGTTCCATCGCACATTGTTTTTTTTAGTGAATTGCAAGTATAAGAATAAATTTATATCGAGATTTAACACTAAGCATTTCATAACAGATAATTCATATCGATGTTTAGACAATTAAATGAGGAAATGTAACTTGCGCACTTGATTAGCACCCATGAGCGAAAAAGACACCCGAATCCTTTACAATGCCCAGGCCGACAGCTGGCAACGCACAAAACCTATTTTACTTTCGGATTATTCGGCTCGGCCATTTGTACTCGAAATGTGCGAGCCCCTCCAAAACCTGCATATTTTTGATCTTGGTTGTGGCGAGGGATATGTTTCTCGGCAACTGGTTCATCGTGGTGCCCAATCTGTTACCGCTATCGATATTTCCGAAAAAATGATTGAGGCGGCAAAATCGAACGATTGCTCCGGCATCAATTACCGCGTTGGCGACGCCCGCAGCATGTCTGATTATGTAAACGATTCGTACGATTTGGTACTGGCCATGTTTCTGTTTAACTATCTGAATGTGGAGGAAAGTGCAAAAACCATCAAAGAAATTTACCGAATTCTTAAACCTGGTGGTGCATTCGTAATGGCGGTGCCGCATCCCTCGCTTCCCTTTTTACGAAAGAAAGAATTTCCCTTTTACTTTGAACCAAGCGGCGATTATTTTAGTGGGCGCAACATTCTTTTTCCCGGACAAATATGGCGACTCGATCGTGTTCCGGTAAACGTGCAATGCGTGCACAAAACCTGGGAGGATTATTTTGCCTGTTTCAAACTGGCGGGCTTTACACAAATGCCCGATGTAAAAGAACTTCACATCAACAAAGACCACATTGAACAAGATCCTGAATTTTTCGGACCGCTCGAAGGAACGCCCTTGCATGTGGCATTTAAACTACGCAAATAATGGAGCTTTGCTGGAACAAAGTACCTAAACCCGAGGAAGTGATTATTCAGCTCGACCATGCTGAAAAAGAGCAGCTGGGAGATGGAATGCTTCCGTCGAAGCTGAATAAAAAATTCCTGCACAGTTACTTGAACAAAAGACCAGGTTTTTTTCTGTTAAAAACCGGCATTACAGATGAACAAGAAGCGATGCAGCGCCTTGTTTACGAAAAAATATGCACTACGATAGGCAATCTCAACACCCGTTACGGTGCGTTTTACGACGTTAAAGATTATGGCGGCGATTACCGCGAATCGCGCATACCGGTGAGCCAAACACACGAAACCACAGGATTTCATACCGACAGTTCGGCGTTAAATTATTACCCAAGGTATGTTGGTTTAATGTGTGTGCGTCCGGCTCTTAGCGGCGGAGAATCGCTTCTGGCCAATGCACTCGATTTTTTGAATTATGCCGACCGAAGAATGCCTGAATGTGTGGCACTTTTAAAAATTCCGGTAATCCGCGACATTGTTACGCCGGGAACTGAATTTTCGCTTGAGAATTTGCGCGCTAATCGTTTCCCTGTATTGAATGAAGATGGCGAAATTCCTGTTTTTCGTTATATGCGCTACTGGATAGAACGCGGTCACGCAAAAGCCGAAAATCCACTTCCCAAAGCCTATATCGATGCATTAAATGAACTCGATGCATTTCTGGAAAAAACCGAAAATCAGTTTGTTTATGCGATGGAGTCTGGCGATATGCTCATCTTCAACAATACGATACTGCTTCACAACAGAACGGCTTTTATCAATACACCGCAAACCGGCAAAGAACGGCTCATGGTTCGCACCTGGATTGATTAAATTTTATCACTAAATAATAGTTTGAACTTATAAGAATTTGACACGGGCATATTTAATCCCTTTGATTTTTCTCATAAATTGCGCATGAAATTAATATTTATGCTTAAACACCTAATTTTTGTTGGAATTATATTCAGTTCGATTTCTCTGTCTGCTCAGCGCGGCAAACATGGAATTCGTTCAATTACGTCAGCTTCAACGCTCGTGAATGAATACACTACACTTACGGCAAATGCAGCTATCGGCAACATCACAATTCAGGTTTCAAATTCGACATTAAACGCTAACAATCGTTTCTCTAATACGCTATCTGCCGGAGATTTGCTTCTGATTATCCAAATGCAAGGCGCCCAGATTGTTGCTGGTGATGTTCCTGATTTTGGCACAATTACAAACTACAACGGTGCAGGAAATTATGAGTGGGTGGAGGTTAAATCTGTTCCAAATGAAAACCAAATCGAATTGATGTGCGGCTTGCAAAACAATTACATTGTAGCCGGTAAAACCCAAATTTTACGCATTCCACGTTATAAAGAATTAAGTGTAACGGGATCAGGAGGAATAACAAGTCCACAATGGGATGGGAACAGTGGAGGCATAGTTGCCATTGAAATTGATAGTGCGGCAACCTTAAATTCAAGCAGTGCAATTGATGTTTCGGGCAAGGGCTTTCGGGGAGGTACAGATTCGACGCCTGCAGATGCTTGGTGGGGTGTATGGGAATATTCAACGACTTCTAATTCTAATTTCGGCGCACAAAAAGGTGAAGGAATCGCGGGCTGGTTAACTGAATACGATACTTTTGGCGGCCGATTGTGTCGTGGTGCGGCAGCAAACGGCGGTGGCGGTGGTAATTCTCACAATGCAGGTGGCGGTGGCGGTGCCAATGCCGGTAATAGTTCAAATTATACCGGATTAGGAAATCCAGATATTTCAAGCAGCAATTACATTACTGCGTGGAATTTGGAAAGTCCTCAATTTGCAAACAGTACAAGCAGTGGAGGTGGAAAAGGCGGATATTCGCATACTTCGGGATCAATCAATGCACTGAATACGCCACCAGGAACCTCACCTGGTAACGATGATGACAGAAGAAACGTTGGAGGACTTGGTGGTAAACCCCTTGAATATGCAGATAATCGAGCATTTTTGGGTGGAGGTGGCGGAGGTGGTGAAGGAGGTTCATCTGTGGCCGGCAACGGGGGAAACGGTGGCGGAATTATTCTGATTCGTTCTTTTGCAACAGTTACCGGAAATGGTACGCTTAAAGCAAATGGTGCAAACGGAACCACGAGCGGAAACGATGGAGCTGGTGGCGGTGGCGGTGGCGGTTCAATCATTATCCGGTCTTCAGCCGGTATAAGTAATTTAACGCTTCAGGCAAATGGTGGTAATGGTGGCAATCAGGATTTGTCTTTTCTGTCGGTAGAAACACAGGGTCCTGGCGGTGGAGGCGGTGGAGGATATATTGCCGTTCCAAATTTAACAGCATCTGCTTCAGTTGCGGGAGGTAACAACGGTACGACCGATTCTATTAACATGAACGAATTTCCTCCGAACGGAGCTACAAAGGGTGGCATTGGAATCATTGTTTCAAACTTGCCTCCAACTGAAAATCTTGCGGCATCAACAGATACAATCTGCAATCCCGGATTTGTTACCCTGAGTGCCTTAAACTCCGCTGATTATTCCTATGTATGGGGAACCACTTCAGACAATTTCAACTTGGGTAGCGAAATTTCAATACAACCTTTCGTTTCTCAAACCACAGCCTTTTATCTAAATTCATGTAATCTCAATCAAACCATTGAGGTTATTGCCGTTTTAGCGAATGCACCACTCGTTGATGCTGGCGAAAATGCAACCGTCTGCCAAGGCGAAGAAATTGTCCTTAATGCTATTGCAGAAGGAAATTACTTTTGGGATGCAAATCCGCTGCTCGCTTCGACAACCTTACTGAATCAGCCTATTACTCCCGAGACAACAGGTTATTTTTATCTTAACGCTTCATACAATCAAACCTGTACTTCTCGCGATTCTGTGCTAATCACAGTTCTTCCGGAGCTGCCTTTAGCGCTTTCAACAAATTCACCATCCATTTGTGCGGGCGAATTGTTGCAAATTATAGCCGGTTCAACCGCACAGGTAAATTGGAATTCGACCATTTCATTTACAGAAACGAGTTTCAACACAATAGAATTAAATCCGCTTAACTCTGGCACTATTTACGCAACCGTTAACGCAGCCGGATTTTGCGAGGCTACCGACTCGCTTACTTACATAGTCAACGAACTTCCAATTGTTGATGCAGGTACCGGAACAACGGTATGTGCCGGAACAAGTGCACAATTATCGGCAAGTAGTTCAGATGACTTTATATGGTTTCAAAATAGTTCAATCTCGAATACTTCCATACTCAATCCAATTGCAAGTCCTTTAGAAAATACCTGGTATTTTATCCAATCTACAACACCCGAAGGATGCACGGCAGTTGATTCGGTTTACATACAGGTTGGAGGTTCGGCGCCAATTTCGGCCGGAAACGACACCAGCATTTGTTCCGGAAGTGAAATTCAGTTGCTTGCCTCAGGAGGAAATTCCTATACATGGAATAATGGCCAATTGCTAAGCGATAGCACCACTGCCAACCCAATAGCCACGCTCGCAGAAACAACCAGTTTTATCCTAACCGGAAGCATCGACGGTGCGTGTATTGCACGCGATACTGTTACAATTAATGTATTATCACCCTCCGTACCGAATCTAACTGGTGGAGGAATTTCATGCAATAACCAACCGGTTACACTTAGTATATCAGGGGTTCAATCGGTTGTTTGGGAACCAGCCGCTGGGCTTTCAAATCCAAACGCACTTTCAACACTGGCTAGTCCCGCTTCGAATACAGATTACATAGCTAATTATGTTGATTTTAATGGCTGTCAGGGAAGTACGGATGCACTAACAGTTACAACAGGCACAAATCCGGGAACTGGATTTACTTGGAATCAAATTTCGAATTTTGAAGTTGTTTTCGAAGCAAATTCTACAGTGAATCAAAACTCAACTTGGTTGGTTAACGATACGATTCTGGTCGGAGATTCGGTAGTGTATAATTTCCCTTATGAATATTTATGGGATGTTGTACAAATTGTAGAGAATTCATGTGGCACCGATACATTTTCACTTACAATTGAGGTGATTAAACAAGTCGGTTTTGAAGACATCATGCAAACCGCATTTAGTATTTATCCTAATCCATCAGAAAATCAGATTGCTATTCGTTTGGCAAACGGAATTTCAAGCTTTTATTCACTTGAAGTATTTAATGCAGCTGGTCAATTGATTAAATCATTCAGCAAAATTGCAGATGATGTGATTGTTCTGGATGTGTCATCATGGTGTAAGGGTGTATATGAATTTGTTTTCCATGATTCGAAACAGATACAACACCTTCGTTTTATTCGCTAAATAAACGATGCAATCGAGAAAATGTGAAAACGGTTTGAATTTCTTTCGAAAGAGAACAACCATTTTGCATTTTTATACGCTGCCTGCTGTCGCTTTAGTGATTTCATTTCAGACCTTACTGATTTCGTGCGTTGAGCATCGAAAATTCGACGACAATACGGTTATTGTACATATGCTGGCCGAGCCCAAAGGATTGCATCCGGTTAACAACAACGATGGATATCAGCGGATGATACAGCAATGCACACAGAAAAAACTGATGACGCTCGATTTGGCCAGTGGAAAACTAATGCCCGATGCACTCGAATCAGCTCCAATAATTCAATCCGATTCGCTTTCCTATACATGTGTTTTAAACAAAGGTATGCGCTGGGACAATGGCAAGGAAGTAACCGCTGCCGATGCCATTTTTAGTATCAAAGCACTGGTTTGTCCGGGCATCGAAGCGTCCGATATGAAATCCATTTTCGCCAATGTCGAATCTGTCGATGCTGATCCGAATAATCCATACGCATTTACTCTGCGCATGAAAAAGAAGTATTTCGACAACGCAAATTTGCTGTCGTACGTCGTCCTCTTGCAGCGCGCTTTTTGGGATCCCAATGACTTACTCGGGAGGTACAACTTCAAACAATTAGCAGATGAAACAATTACTGCATCCTTTCAAAAACAAGAAGTTGCGTTCCTTAATGCATTCAATCACCCCGACAAAGCCCGCGTTGCCAATCAAATGGATGGTCTTGGTCCATATAAACTGGAAACGTGGAATAGCGGAAGTGAAATCATCCTGAAAAAGAAAGATAACTGGTGGGGCGATGCGAGTGTATTACCTCAAAATCAGAATAATCCAGAGCGCATAATCTTCAAGGTAATCCGCGAAATGGAGCCGCTTATTCTGGCGTTGAAACGCGAAGAAATTGATTTTACACCCGAGTTATCTGCCCCGGCATTACTCAGGCTTCAAGGAAAAAGTGGCTTTAATGCTTCATATTTTTCAGGAATTACGAATTCATTCAGCTATACCTATATGGGTATGAATATGAAGCCCGAAGCCGGGCGCGTTCCCTATTTCACGAACAGACAAGTGCGCAGGGCAATGGCCTTAATTATGCCTGTCGACGAAATTATTGCGGTAATTACGAAAGGGAAAGCCTATCCGATTTCGGGCTTTATTTTACCGGGGCAGGCCGATTACGACCCCAACCAAAAACAGCTTCAACACGACTTGGAACAAGCTAAATCGCTATTAACCGATGCGGGCTGGACAGACACCGATGGTGATAACATTCGCGATAAAATCATCGATGGCAAACGTGTTCCCTTTTCTTTTTCACTAAGCTATATGATTTCGCCGGTTACGGGCGAGTTGGTGCAGTTAATAAAAAATGCCTATTACAGCGTTGGTATCGAAATCAAACCCGAAGGATTAGAATTTTCGGCCTTCTACGAGCAGGCTTATGCACATAAATTCGATGCCATGCTTGGTGCCTGGTCATCCTCCACACAACCCGAAGATCCTCGTCAAATATGGCATTCCGAAAGCTGGTCGAATGGAGGAAGTAATTTCGTAGGATTTGGAAATGCCTACTCCGATTCTTTAATTGAGGCTGCGAACAGCGAATTAAACCCCGCAAAGCGAAAAATGATTATGCACGAAATACAGCATATTGTGCAGGATGAACAGCCCTATGTTTTTCTCTTTAATGCCACCCGTAAATATGCATTGCATAAACGTTTCGGAAACGATACCCTTTACCGCGAGCGTCCTCATATCTGGTTTGGCGCATTAAACACAGATACGAAATGATTCGCTTTTTACTTAAACGCTTGTTCTTGTTTATTCCGACGTTACTGGTAATTTCAGTACTTGCGTTTGTAATTAGTGTGTTTGCTCCGGGCGATCCGCTCAGGAATGTTATTGAGGAAAACAACGCTTCAGCCAACAACACATCATCAACCAACACAGCCGAACGCCGAAAAAACCTTGGCCTCGACTTACCCGTTTTTTATGTGACCATCGAAACATGGGCCGACTGCGATACACTTTACCGCATTGCCGATTCCGACCAGCGCAATATGCTTTTTCGCATGGGAAGAAAAATCGGCGATCCTCAAAAAACAATGCAGTGGTTTCACACCTTACTTCGCACCGATACCTTGCTTAAACAGGTTAATACGGCCGAATTCCCATTTAATCGCCCCGCATTCAAAAACAACTTAATTAGCATTAATTATCTGGTTTATCAGATGAGCAGAACCAGTTTGCACGAACGACGAATCGAACGCGCCGACTCCTTAAATAACCTTCTCCGCATTTTCCCGGGCCTGCAGCATGTTTCCGAAAACTGGACAATAAGCGAACAGTTACTGAACAAGGCGCTCGAAGAGGGTTCGTGGTGGAAACAATGGTTACCTGCTATTCGTTTTCATGGATTTGAGAACCAATATCACCAGTGGCTGTGGGGAAATGGACGCGATCGTAAAGGAGTAATTCGAGGAGATTTCGGAATTTCGTTTCGCGATGGGCAGCCCGTATCGCAGCATATTGGGACTAAAATTAAATGGACGCTCCTCATTATGAGTCTAGGCTTGCTGCTCGCTAGTATTATGGCCTTTGGGGCAGGGATTTTTAAAACGCTCAAGCCCACGCATCTCATATCAAAAATAGTAGATGTTTCAAGTTTTGCATTTTGGGCATTGCCCTTGTTTTTCCTTGCGAACTTAAGCCTGTTGTTATTTGCCAACCCCGACATGCTCGATTGGTTCCCTGGTAGTGGCATCCGAAATACAGCTGATTTTAATTCAAGCTGGTCTATATTCAGGCGATTGGTTTATTATCCGCCCTACCTCGTATTGCCGGTTATGGTTTACGCGCTGAGTTCATTTGGATTTTTATATCGCCAATTTAGCTCGGCCCTGCAAAGCGAAATGCAGAAAGAGTATATCATTGCCGGACGAGCCCGTGGCCTAAGCTTAAAACATTTAGTATTGCACCATGCCTTGCGTAATGCGCTAATCCCCATGGTTACCTTACTGGGCCAGTACTTTCCGCTATTAATAAGCGGATCGGTTTTGCTGGAAACCATTTTTTCCATACCTGGCATGGGCCTCGAAATTTACGAGAGCACCATTTCGAAAGATTACCCCATGATTGTCGCCCTGTTTACGCTATTCGGCTTCTTTACCATGCTAGGCTATTTACTTTCTGATATTGGAATTGCGTTGCTTGATCCTCGAATACGCTGGTCGAACAAAAACAACAAGGATGCTTAGAAAGATCTTTCAAATTAACGATTGGGCATTCTTCAATATGCTTAAACGCCTTCCGCGAAGTTTACGCTGGCCTGTCTATTTATTGCTGTTCATTAGTTTTACAGCTAACTTTATTGCAAGCGATCAGCCCTGGTTTATAAGCTACAAAGGAAATTACTGGTTCCCGGCATTTAGCAGCATCCTCTACCCTACCCGCACAGAAACAATTATCGATGCCCAAAGCGGAAACACTGAGACCATACAATTCGATATTGCGACCTGGAGCGAAATGCAAAGCGACTTCCTCATTCCAGCACCCATTCCTTGGTCGCCAAACAAACCAGATAAACTAAATCGCGATTATTGCGGGCCCGGTACTGAACAATTTGTAAAAGATGCAAGCGGTAAAATACGACCGGCGACATTTTTTGAAAAGCATCATTTGGGCACCGACCAACTAGGGAACGATTTATTGTCGGGCATCATACATGGGATTTCAGCATCCGTAAAAATTGGCTTTTTTGCTGCTTTAATCGCCGCATTAATTGGGATAACACTCGGTGCATTTGCCGGATATTTCGGAAACGATCGCTTAAAAATTTCCCGGAGTACATTACTATTCGGAATTCCCGGTCTTGCATTTGGTATTTTCTGGGCATTTCAGGTGCGCAGCTTTGCCATTACCGATGCCATGGCAGAAGGTTTTTTTCAATTTACGGCGTCCTTTTTCTGGAGTTGTTTACTTGTAATTGGCACTATAATGTGTTTTGTGGGATGCAGCCGATTCCTGCGTCGAATCAAGTGGTTTGAAAAAACTTTGGTTTTTCCGATCGACAATTTTATCCAACGGTTTACTGAAATATTTATCGCCATACCGAAGCTTCTCCTTATTTTTATTTTTGCAGCACTATTTCGCGAACGCAGTATTTATCTGGTTATTCTCCTTATCGGCCTCACACATTGGACGGGCATTGCTCGATTAACACGCGCTGAAATGTTTCGCACGCGCGATTTAACTTTTATTGAAGCTGGAAGAGCAACAGGCTACCCTTGGTATCGGCTTGTTTTCAAGCATGCTTTGCCTGTAACGATGGGTGTTTTATTTATCGAAATGGCATTCCTGGTTGCAGGAAGCATCCTGGCAGAAAGCAGTTTATCGTATCTCGGAATCGGTATGCCAACCGATGCGGTAACACTCGGAGGCCTTCTGCGCAAAGGCCATGCACAACCCGATGCCTGGTGGATGATTGTATTTCCGGGTGCCTGTATTTTTTTGCTGCTCGTTTGGCTTATTTCACTGGCAGAATGGGCACGTAAAACTCGGCGGATTTAATCACCAAAATGATTCAGTGTAAATCATTCAGTGGCATTCGTTTCAAAGCCTGAATAAATCCCGATTCTGTATGCTGTAAATAAACCAATACAGCAAATTTTTCAGGATGCGATAAAATAAACTTTGGCAATCGAAATATTTCTGAAAACCTATCACGGTAATTGAAGCGCCGTGCCTCAAGCAGGCAATTGGCATGCTCGAGGGTAGCTCCGGCATTATCGCCCGATTTCGGCGAAACTATCCGACTGTTTTCTATCAAAATCAAATTGATTTGCCAGTTTGTATCAAGAGGATTATTAAAATTGATTTCGACTGAAAAACCCTCATTAATTGATTTGAATGCAAACACAGCATCAATCTCAGCTGTGTCAATAACGAAGGAATTAATTTTTTCAACGAGCTGCTTTCTTCCAGAAATCGGGAAACATATCTTTCCGTCCAAAACTGCCTGAGGAGTAAAAATTCCGCTGCAAATCCCCTTCTGCACAAGTTCTTTCTGCCGCATGCGCGAAAACGGATGGTCGAGCGAATCCTGAAAACCATCATCCTTCTCGTAATCCACGTGATGGGTAAGTACAACCACCTTTCGATTTATAGTGGAATCGACTTCCAGCTTCCGCAATGCGCGGTTGGCCAACATGCAATGCGAACAACCGTCGTAGGTAAAAACTTCGAGCAGTAAATTCTTTTGTGCTTGGATAGTTCCAAAACTCAAGCATAAAATTAGAAAGACATATTTGCGCATCGCGCACCAAAAGTAAACACTTGGCGGGTTTATTCGTTACTTTGATTCGATGATGCAATCTTTCATTCTTTCACTTTTCGCTTTCATTTTGATGCAACCAATCGAATCTACCGAATCTTCGGGAGCCTCGCTCGTAATCGAATTATCGGGCGTTCGAAACAACAAAGGCCATGTGCTAATTGCATTGTTTAATCAGGCAAGCGGATTTCCCGACCAAAGCGATAAGGCATACCGCAAACTACGCATACCGGCTGCAGCTGGAACGCTCAAGGCAAGTTTTGATAATTTACCACCCGGAACTTATGCATTTGGCGTAATTCACGACGAAAACGACAACCAAAAACTCGACACGGGTTTGTTCGGTATTCCTAAGGAAGGTTTCGTTTTTTCGCGCAATGCCATGGGCACTATGGGGCCACCTTCGTTCGAAAATGCAGCAATTAAGATTGAAACTAAATTTGCAGTTCAGGCCTTAAAAATCAAATATTGGTGAGTGATTTATGGGAAATTTCCCTACTTTTAAGCCATGAAATCAGTCATTACGCTCACTTTCGCCGCCTTACTTTCGTGCGGTACATTGCTCGCTCAGATTACCGAAAACGACTTACCACAGGCCGGTCAAAGCATCGACATGACCGATGGAGGAAATGCCTCGGCCGACGATAATCAAAGTGGCGATAACCAAACTTGGGACTTTTCGGGTATGTCCGATAATGGTGTAGTGCCAAATAACTTTATTGGAGTCGCTGAAGCAAGTTTTACTTTCTTGTTCACGTTTAGCAGCGCCGATTTTGCGCAACAAGGCGAAGTACCCATTCCTCAATTTGTATTAAATACGTTAGGATCATTAGCGGGATTTACCATCGATAACTCATTCAATTTTTTTAAACGCGAGGCTTCAGGCTTAAATCAAATTGGATTTGGAATGACCTCAAGCGGACTTGGTTTTCCGGTGAATTACTCCGATCCCGATGAAATCATTCCGATTCCACTCGAATTAAACCGCAGTTCGGGAGGCACCTACTCGTTCAATCTCGAAATACCGGGCACCTTCTCCTGGGCCTGCGATGCAACCCGTGCCAATTTAGTCGACGGGCGTGGTACGCTCTTACTCCCGAACGCAACGTACGAAAATGTATACCGCGTAAAATCTGAACTTTCATCCGATAACACCATCAGCATTACCTCTTCTGCATTACCCTTCCCTATTCCACCGATTCCTTTTCCGCGCAACGAAACCAAATATATGTTCTTTGTTGAAGGAACAGGGTGGCCGGTACTTGAGGTAACCAGCGGCTTGCTCGGAAGTTCGGCTCTTTACCGCACGAACCCGGTTGATTTCACCTCGGTGAAGCAACTTGAAAATCTTCCCTTCAGTTTGTTTCCGAACCCTTCCACAACACAAGCTACAATTCAATTCGAACGTGCACCTCTAAAATCTCTACATATCGAACTTTTCGATGTGTGTGGGAAAGTGGTTTATTCGAAAAATGTGGAGAATTCTGCAACGATTTTAACAGAGACAATTCCGGTAGAAGCGTTGCGCCTCCAAAACGGTTTGTATCAAGTTCGTATCACGCCCGATAACGGCAAACCCGTGGTGCGTTCATTGGCCGTACAACGCTAAAGTATTTCCAACTTTCTCTACCGTGTTCTTACATGGTTAACAGCAGATTGAATCGAACTGCAATTCAATTACAATAACTCATCATGATGATTATTAGATTGTTAGCGTAAAACGATTTTGATTTATCACAGAAGTTCGTATTAAAATCCGATTTCATTCACATGGTTTTCGTGTGTTATTTTCACGATCGAATTAAAGTTCAAAACCCTTAAAAACCTATTTTCGTAAGGTATTGCGCACGCGCGAAAAGCGTTAGCAAACTATGACGAAACATTTAACCGTCCTCATTTTATTATTACTGAGCAGTTTTACTGTTTGGTCGGGTGGCGACGGCAAACTGCGTTTTGAAGAAAACAAAGGTCAATGGCCGGCAAATGTGCGCTATAAGGCCGAACTCCCCGGAGGCGCCTGCTTCGTTGAACACAATGCCCTTACCTGGAACCTGAGCGATGCAAAGCACGATGGCCATTACCATACAAATAATGAGGAAGTTTTGCATGGACATGCCTTCCAACTTCGTTTAAAAAATGCTACTACTTCGTTCAAAAATTCGCACGGAACTGAATTACCTGGATACACAAACTATTACACTGGAAACCGCTCAAAATGGGCAAGCAAAGTGTATGCTTACGAAAGCATAGTGCAGCATGAGGTTTATCCCCGAATCGACTGGAAAGTGTATTCGGGAAACAAGGGACTTAAATACGATTTTATCGTTAAAGCCGGTGCAAATCCAAAGTCGATACAAATGGAATATTCGGGATTGGATAAACTGGAGCTAAAAAACGGACGATTGATTTTACATACAAGCATCGGCACGATTGAAGAGGAAGCACCAATTGCCTGGCAAGAAATTGATGGCCAAAAGGTTGACGTAGCGTGTCGCTTTGTTCTCGATAAAAACACCATCGGCTTTTCGCTCGGAAATTACAATTCCAAATTCGATTTGATCATCGATCCACAACTGGTTTTCGGCACCTACAGCGGTTCGAGTGTCGATAACTGGGGCTTTACCGCAACCTACGATCAGGAAGGCAATACCTATTCGGCCGGTGTGGTTTTCGGAACTGGTTACCCGGTTACAACCGGAGCCTGGCAACAAAATTTCGCCGGTGGAACAGGCTCTAGGCCTTGCGATATCGGCATCATTAAATTCTCTGCACAAGGTCAGCGTTTATTTGCTACCTATCTTGGCGGTTCGGGCAACGAAATTCCACAAAGTCTTGTGGTTAGCACTTCGAACGAGTTGTTTGTACTCGGAACCACAGGCTCATCTGATTTTGCCACCAGCACAACCGCGTTTCAAAAAACCTTCAAAGGCGGGCCTACGGTTTCGATTCTTCGCAATGGAATTTCGTTTCCCAATGGCACCGATCTTTTCGTAGCACGTTTTTCTGATTCGGGCAACCAACTTTTAGCATCAACATTCCTGGGTGGCACTGGGAACGATGGTATCAATACCGCATCGCAACTCAAATACAATTATGCCGATGATGCCCGTGGCGGTATTTCGGTTGATCGGCTAGGTTCGGTAATCATTGGTACCTCAACCGGCTCTTTCGATTTCCCAATTAATGGGAGCCCGATCCAGCAGAACTATGGCGGAGGCTTGCAGGATGGCATCGTAGCGAAACTAAACGAGAATCTAAATCAGCTTCAGTGGAGCACCTATCTTGGTGGAAGCCAGTCGGATGGCATCTTATCGCTCGAACTCGACCGCAGCGGGAATGCCTGGGTTGCAGGCGGTACGGTTTCGCTCGATTTTCCGGTAACCACAGGTGCTTATGCAACAACGAATGCAGGCGGGCAAGCCGATGGTTTTATTTCGGGTATCAAGGCCAACGGACAGCAATTGCTGGCATCGACCTATTATGGAACGGATGCATACGACCAGAATTACCAGATTGCACTCGACCGAAACGACCGGGTTTACGTGTTTGGACAAACCGAAAAAGGAGGAAATTTCTTCCGCGAAAATTTCGCATTCGGAGAAACAAACGGTAAGCAATTCGTTTCGAAATTTTCGACCAATCTCAGTTCGCGCATTTGGAGTACAACCTTTGGTCGCGGGGCAGCAAAACCCGACATTACGCCGAGCGCCTTTACTGTTGATATTTGCGGACAGTTATTCATGGCAGGCTGGGGCGGCGCATCAAACACGAGTGCCGATGGAAGTCCGTTTGGCGGAACATCGGGACTAACGGTTACGCCAGATGCATTTCAAAGCACGACCGACAACAACGATTTTTATTTCATGGTGCTCGACGAGCAGGAACAAAGCCTGCTGTTTGCAAGCTTTTTCGGAGGCCCAACCTCGAGCGAACACGTTGATGGCGGTACGAGTCGATTCGACAAACGCGGCATTATGCATCAGGCCGTATGCGCGGGTTGCGGCGGAAGAGACGACTTCCCCACCACACCGGGCGTTTGGTCAAATGTAAATGGTTCAACCAGCGGATGCAACAACGCTGTGTTTAAGTTCGATTTTCAACTACCTGTGACGCGGGCGGCATTTACCTCGCCCACCATTGGCTGCGCGCCTTTTGCAGTCGATTTCAGCAACAGCAGCTTCAATGCAACAAGTTACAGTTGGTTAATCAACGGAACGGAATTTTCGAGCGCCGAAAATCCGACTTTCTCATTCGATACACCCGGAACATATACTGTTTCGCTCATCGCCGGAAATCCCGAAACCTGCAATGGTGTAGATACCTTTTACAAACAAATCAGGGTTGTAAATTCGACCAAAGACATTGCCGATTCGCTCTCCATCTGCCTGCTCGATGAGGTTAGCATCGGACCGATTTTTCCAATAGACCCGTATTACCAGCCACAGTGGACACCCACACTTGGTTTAGCTTCACCGCAGGAGCAAACCACGAATGCTTCGCCCGAAAACACAACCGAATATACGCTGATTCTTTCGCTCGAAACCTGCGCCGATACCATTATCCAGTTCATTGAGGTGCGAAGCGACAGCATTTACGCCGGCCCCGATCTGGAGATTTGTCGTGGACAAGTTGTTCAGATTGGCGATACCAACGATGCTATAGGATTTACGTATGAATGGTCTCCGGAAAGCCTACTGAATGATGCCGGATTAAAAAATCCGCAGGCTTCAATTGATGCTACTACAACCTTTTACCTGCTGCGCATCCCACCCGAAAATTCAGGTGAATGCCCAGGTCGCGACAGCCTCATCGTAACGATTCCCGAAGGCTCGCCCCTGGCAAATTTCGAAACCGAAGTAATAGCATCTTGTACCGATATAAAAGTTAAAGTTTTAAACCAGTCCGAACTGGCCGACTCCTCATTCTGGAATTTTGGTGAAGGCTATTTCTTTGATGCCAATCCATCGCCCACATATTCGTATGCGTACGGCGATTCAATTGTTATTGGACTTATCGTTACGAATCCGAATTGCCGCGACACACTGAGTTTTGTTCAGCCCACCGATGCGCTCGAAGATTATTACAAGGTAAACGAGGTGAATGTATTCTCGCCCAATAGCGATGGCAAGAACGATTGTTTTAGTCCGGCATTGCAAGATTTACCCGCGCCCGACGACCGCAATTTCATTCCATGCAGCAAGCTTACAATCTTCGACCGCTGGGGACTTAAAATTTGGGAGCGCATCGAAAGTGCAGATGGCTGCTGGGATGGTCGCAACGAAAACGGCGACGAGATGCCCGATGGCACCTACGTTTTTTTGTTCGAAGGTCAGGGAAAAAATCTTCAGGGAACCGTATTACTCTTGCGGTAAAATTACCCGAGGTAGGTTTTCAGGATTTTGCTGCGCGAAGTTTGCTTCAAACGGCGTATGGCCTTCTCTTTAATCTGACGCACACGCTCGCGGGTAAGATCGAACTTCTCGCCAATTTCCTCAAGCGTCATGGCATGTTCGCCATTGAGTCCGAAGTAATACTTAATTACATCTGCCTCACGTGAGGTAAGCGTTGAAAGTGCGCGATCGATTTCCTTGCGTAAGGAGTCGTTAATCAAGCCCGACTCTGGACTTGGGCTATCGCTCGAACGCAATACGTCGTACATGTTGCTTTCTTCGCCCTGCACGAGCGGAGCATCCATAGAAATATGACGTCCGGAATTCTTCATCGATTCCTTTACATCGTTTTCGGTTAGCTCGAGCAATTCGGCGATTTCTTCGGCAGAAGGTTCGCGTTCATATTCCTGCTCGAGTTTTGAGAAAGCCTTGTTGATTTTATTGATAGAACCAATTTTGTTGAGCGGCAGGCGCACGATACGACTTTGTTCGGCCAATGCCTGAAGAATGGATTGACGAATCCACCAAACGGCGTAGGAGATGAACTTAAAACCACGTGTTTCGTCGAAACGCTGTGCTGCTTTGATAAGACCAAGATTTCCCTCGTTGATTAAGTCGGGAAGGCTTAAACCTTGATTTTGGTACTGCTTGGATACCGATACCACGAAGCGAAGGTTTGCCTTGGTAAGTTTTTCGAGCGCGGCCTGATCTCCTTGACGGATACGGCGGGCTAATTCAACTTCTTCTTCGGCCGTTATCAGCTCTACCTTACCAATTTCCTGCAGGTATTTATCGAGTGACGCTGTTTCGCGATTGGTAACCTGCTTGGTAATTTTTAGCTGTCTCATGGATCAATTTCGGGGTTAAATGTTCAAAAATGAATCGGCAAAAATAGCAATTTTTACTTGCTATTGAAAAATGAAAATCCAAAAAACGTGAAAAGAAACGACTTCAGTTTTCCTTACTCTCTATTGCGTTTTCGTGGATCAACCA
>CAZVHF010000016.1:5258-6350 GCA_964627105.1 uncultured Chitinophaga sp. | reverse complement strand
CGCATGGTGGCATTGTCGAGTCCAAAAAAGGTATATGCACCTCCATTCACTGTACCAAAGCGATGCGAAATGCGCATATCGAGCACACCGGCATGCACCTGTTCGCTCGAATGTCCATTGATTAAACGGGTAGTTTTGAAGCTTGCCGCAGCATAATTGGTTTCTTCTTGCATTGAAACTGCCTCATCGAGCAATTTCGATAAATCGTCGCCGGTATTTTGTGCCTGCACAGCAAAAGGTGCGCATGCCAATACCATTAACAGAAAAAGTGGAGTAAGGTGCTTCTTCATAAAAAAGGGCCTTTCGGCCCGGATTAATCTGTTATTTCTTGAGTTCGTATGCCGCATCAACCGTAATTTCGATTGTTTCTGCAATTTTATCGGAAACAACGGCAGGCCGCTCTATCTTATAATCGGCAAGCTTTACATTGAACTTAGAATTTGCCGAAATTTTCCCATTCTTGATAGTAATTGTTCCATCTGCATTTGCCGACTTAGTTACACCATGCATGGTTAAAGACCCGCTAACCTTAGCTTTGTAGATGCCATCTTTCGCGAAATTAATTTCCGAAAGGTTGGTTATTTTTCCTTTGAAATCAGATTTCGGATACTTCGTACTCTCCATGTAATTTTCGTTGAAATGCTCTTCCATCAAGGCTTTTTCGAACTTAAAGCTCTTAATCAGTACAGCAAAAACGATCTCGCCACTTTTGGTATTGATGAACGATGTTGCTTCTTTATTCACTGCGTCGATATTTTCTACCGGCGTAGTTGAGAAGAAAGAAACTTTTGCACTGCGCGTCATGTGGATATCTTGCGAAATGGCTGCCTGAGTCAACAAGGCAAACGAAACTGCTAAAAGTGAATTTTTCATGTATGATGAGGTTTGAATTTACTGAGGGAAACCTGCGTTAATCCAGGCGTTGATTTTGGAAACGTTGCACGAATCGAGTTTATTTCCTGTAGGTGGCATAATATCGCCCGTTGTACCCTCCGTAATTCGATCGATTAACGTAGCCGATGAAGAATCTAGATAGGCACTTACGCCCGCGTAAGTAGAAAGATCCAACCCTGCGTCGGCGTTTGCGCCGCT
>CAZVHF010000016.1:0-5158 GCA_964627105.1 uncultured Chitinophaga sp. | reverse complement strand
ACAATTTTAAGTAACAGTAAAAACCACGATATCAGAAGCGGACCAAAAACCAAACCAAGAATGCCGAATACCGGAATACCGGCTATTACGCCTACAATTGTTATTAGCGGATGCGTATCGGCAAAGTATTTCGAAATAAAGTACCGCAACAAATTATCGATATTGGTTACCAGTAAAAAGCCCCAAATGAGAATTCCATATCCAGCTGCCGAATCGCCGTATGCGAGCGAAATTAACCCGGCAGGGACAAAAATTACTGGCGCACCAATTACAGGCAAAAACGAGATGAAAAATGTGATGGTCCCCCAGAAGAAAGGATCGGGCAGACCAAAAACAGTGAAACCAATACCAAGCGAAACCGCTTGAACAAGACAAATTAAGCCTTGCCCGAGTACATTTCCAAAGGTTGAACTTTTTAGTTCTTCAGCAAATTCATCGACTTCGGCACGGGTAAATGGGAAAAAACGTTGGATGGCTGTTTCAAACTTGAGATGATTCATCAACATAAACCAGAGCATGAAATACATCATCGAAACCGTAAGCAATATGCTGCCTGCACCCGACAAAAACCAACTGAATCCGCCAAAAACTTCGCTTTGCAAAGAGCCAATTAAGCGCTGTACGGTTTGTGGATCGTGAAAATCAAAACCAACAAATTGTTGTACCTGAACAAGAACATCGTTGATGCGATCGGTATGTTTTAGCAATTCTTGAATTTTATCGGTAATCATGACCCCCACCACAAGAAACGGCAATACCAACAATGTAAAAGAAATAAGAATAACACCTAAGGTCGCCAGCCAACGCGGAAGGTGCCATTTCACAACCATTTGTCCGAAGAATGGACGAAACAAGACATACATTACCACAGCACCCAGAAATGCGGGTATTAAATCGCGTAAAATCCAAAGTAAAAAAATGCCAACTGCACCAGTAATGGCAGTTATAATCCAGCTCCGTTGCTTTTGAGTATAAACCGGCATTTATTTTTTCGATAAGCGAATGGCATCTTCGAGTGCGATGCGGGTACCATTTTCGTAACCGGCAATGAAACATCCGGTTTTCATCGCTGCATTTTTCCCCATGGCCTCGCGTGCGGCAGCCAATGTCTTGAAATTACCGCTTGTGTATTTATACATGCCGTTGTGAAATTCCTCTGAAATTTCGGTTGCTTTCAGATTGAAACGGGTAGCCAGTGTTTCGGGCGAACTTTTTTCGGATGATGCCGCCAATTGAATCCGAAACGTGATCGCCGCAACAGCAGTTTTTTCTCTATTTTCGGGCGTTTCAGCCTTTCCGGCATTTACGCTTTGTTGGTTTTTCGCTATTCCATCCTCTGAAGGTTTTCCGGCCTCGGCTTTATCTGCTTTTGCGTAATTTGCCTTATCTGGCTTTGGAGCCACTTCGACTCCTTTTTGCGGCACATCCGTTTTTTCGGAATCAATCGATTTATTCGGTTGGTTTACAGATTTATCTTGCTGTTTTACCGTGCCCCCCGCTTTTTGAACTGCGGGCTTAGGCGCTATAGCACTTGCCGATTTCGATTCTTCGCGTTTCATGGGCATAAAACGCTTTGAAGCTTCACCTGAAATCGATAATTTACAGGCATTAAAGGCTATTTCGTTCCGTGCACCGTTTTCAAGAAAATATAAGCGCGCCGCAATTTCGGCCTTACCTCCAAAACCGGGCAAACACTGCACTTTAACAGCACAATGCATGCTGTCGGCCTGCGGCAATTGAACCCATAGCAGTTGAAGCAGATTGGCCGAATAAGTAAACAAAGCCCCCGAATTTTTACTTTCCTGCACTTCGAATCCTTTTGGGAAATCGAGCTGCAAACGTGCCATTCCGGCAAGCGAGGCAAGTGAAAAGTGTATTCCCAGTTCAAATGTTTGTCCTACTTGAATTTCTTTAGGAAAATCAAAGCGGAGCTTATTCTCCTGTGCCTGCAGCGTTTGGTAAATCAGTAGCGAAAAAAGTACCCAAAACAACCTCATAGCACGAAGGTCGTAAAACTAACTGAAATATAAGGGAGAAAATTGATACACTCCTACAAGCAGATGGTCTTGATATGCATCTATTTTGTAATTGTTTTTCGTCTGGCAGCAAGCTGCATAGCCTCGCCTACCGTGATGCGGGCTCCACGGTTGTAGGCAATTACAAAGGGAATGTACTTTTGAAAATCGAGCTTGTTTTTGAAATCACGTGCTTCTTCATACGTAGTGAAATTCCCAACCGTGTATTTGAACAATCCGTTATAGTTTTCTTCAACTACCGACTCACGTATTTTATACACTTTACGAATCGAATCACGATCGAGTTTGCGTGTAGAGCTTAAAATCTGAATTTTGAATGATAAATCGGGCTTTTCTTCAGCAACATAAGCCGGTTTCGAAGGCTCATTGTTGATAATGGCTAATAGATTCTTTTCGGCCACGGTATCGCTTGGGGCAACATTTTCAAGAATTTCAATTTTAGAAACGGGAAGCTGAAATACCTGCTTTTCTTCATCGTTGATGTAGTAATAACTGCCATTAATCTCGTAATTCCCTTTGATGCTGAAAGGTACTTTAACCTTGTAGATTACCTGAATGTCTTCTTCTGAAGGCAACCGCAGCCACGAATATTTTACTTTACCATCTTTGAATAAGAACGTAGCGCCCTGACTTTCAACACCGGTTGCAGTCATCCCGGCCGGAAGCTCTTGCTGAATCTGAAAGAAACTATCGAGGTTACGGCGCTCAATGCGAATTTTTACGAGAAAAGATCCTCCGGCATAAGCACTGGTTTGCGACAATCCATTCGATACGCGCACAATGCTTTCGGTAGCGTTAGCTGCATTTAAACTAATGCATGAAAGAAAAAGTAGTACGAAATTGCGCATACGTTTTAGTGTATTAGTCCGATTAGAATTGGTTTTGGTGAAATGAGATGCAGAGCACATAAGCGTTTTTAAAGGTTAACTCAAAATATTCGTTTTTGGTATTAAACCCACGATGCAAGTTTAATGTTGCGGCAATTTTATTTCCTTTCTAACGCTCAAATTTGCCAAACAAAGTTATTAACAACACTGAAAGCCAAATTACTAGCGTGCGTGATTCAGCGTGTTTTAAAAATTTGGCTGAAAATTGGCGAAAAACCTTTCATTTTATAAACTATTGCCGCATGAGAGCCGATGCATAATTTTCCCAGCTCATCATCTTGGTGCTTTCGCGCACATTTTCGCGCGGTATGGGATTTTCGAGGAAGCGCTGCATGGCCCGGGTCATGTCTTCAATATCGCCATCGTTTGCCAAATATCCATTAAATCCATCCTGTATGGTCTCGGGAAAATGGCCAACACGCGTTGCCAATAATGGAAGCGAAAAATTATAGCTCAATGACTCAATTCCGCTTGGAGTAGCGGTTCTGTAAAACAACACCACCGCATCGCTCACCTGGAAATATTTATGCACTTCTTCGTTGCCAATAAAACGATTTACCACATAACACGCTTTTTCTATGCCCAGCTTCTGAATCCACTCCAGTGGCTGATCTTCGCGCTCATCGTCTTTCTTGTTCAAGAGAATGCGCTTTGCCCAACCGAACAGCACCTGTTTAACTTTCGTGCTCCATTTTTTCTGGTCGAGTGTGTTCCAAAACGATTCGCCGGCAATTACCAAACTCACATCATCGCGCTGCTTGCGTAATTCGGCAAAGGCTCGTATGGCCTGATCGAGACCCTTGTATCGGCGAATAAATCCAAAGAAGAGAAACACATGTTTTTTTAACCCCCACTCCTTTTTTAAGGCTTCGATATCGAGGTTCGCATCGGGGCGAAACAAATCGTAAATCGGATGATACAGTTTAATGACCGTGTTGTTGCCTCGGCTTCCATCTTCGGTATAGTGAAAGTTCTTGGCAGGAAAGACTTCTTTCAATTCTTCCCAGGTCTTTTTTGCATGCACAATAATGGTGTCGGCAAACTTCAGCGCGCGCTTCGTTAGCAGGCGATCGATGGCCGAATGTTCTTTCTGCTTCACAAAATGCACATCGAACACCACTTCGAGGCCATCTACCTTCTGAAGGCGTTTGGCAATGAACGAGAGCGGCAAACCTTGCAGCGCAATGCTCCATTGAAATACTACCTTGTTAGCTTTAAGCTCACGAATAAGGCGCACCGTTTGGCGCCAGGTCGAAGGCTTATTGTAATTGGTGAGATAATGTACCTTAACATTGCTGCCTTCGAGCAAGTCGGCTTTACTCGATTTATCGACAAACTCGCGGGGAATAATCGCGGGATATTGCTGCGTCCACGAAACGATATGAACCTCGCAGTCGCCACGCTTATCGAGTGCCAATGCCAGCGATGTGTTGTAGTTTTGAATTCCGCCTTTAAAACGCGGCCCCGGCCCAAAGCAAACGACAACCTGTTTAGGCATGACTCAATTGCTTCAGTGCGGCTTCATAAACCCGACGCATACCTTCTTCGGTCGAAATCTTAGCTTTCCAGCCCAGTTTTTCTTCCACAAAACTCATATCGCAATAGCGTGAATGCACGCCCACAGGCTTGTCGAGCAAAGGTTTAATTTCGGGATTGTAACCTGCGAACTTGCAAAATAGCGCAATGATTTCGCGGAAGCTGGTGAGTTTGCCCATCCCGATATTGATGGCTGTACCGTCGTGAATGTGATCCATAGCCAGGAGGATGCAATCGATGACATCGTCGATGTGCACAAAATCGCGCCCCTGATAACCGCTTCCCCACACTTCGAAAGGTTCTTCCCTTTTGGCAGCGCGGGCAGCAATGGCCGGTACGGGGTAGGTTAAATCCTGATCCTCGCCATAGCCGCTAAATGGACGAATGCAGGTAACTTTCAACCCGTAATGACTGGCTGCAATTTTAGCAAGGAACTCGCCCGTTAACTTACTCCACCCATAGGTCATATCGGGCTGGCCCATGCGCTTGAAATCAATGTCCGATTCCTTAAGGGCAATGGCTCCCGATTCTGATTGCAAATCGACCGGGTAGGCTGCCGAAGAACTTGGATACAATAGGCGTTCGGGCTTATAGTTTACTGCCCAGTAAAACATTTCGGCATCGATGGCGAGATCGAGCGCCACCATCATAGGATCGCCATCAATTTTTGCTCGTCCTCCAACAATCGCTGCAAAATGA
>CAZVHF010000015.1:0-23733 GCA_964627105.1 uncultured Chitinophaga sp. | reverse complement strand
GCCCGAACGCTTCACCTGCTCGAAACCTGCCACATCGACTTTGCATTCGGAACGCCTAAAAACCGCAAAACCTTCACCGGTTCGATTCCGCAGGACCGGCAGCTGCTCGAAAAACTCAGTCACGACGGCCTGGTGTACCGCTACGGCACCAAAAACCGCGAAGCCCGCAAACGTCTGCGCCACGAGCTCGACGTGATTTTCAAACTAGGGTTCACGCCCTATTTTCTCATCACCGACGACATCATCCGTTACGCCAAATACCGCGGATTTTTCCATGTGGGACGCGGCAGCGGAGCCAACAGCATTGCAGCCTACTGTCTCGGCATTACCGATGTGGATCCGATTGAACTCGATTTGTATTTTGAACGATTCATCAACCCGCATCGCAGTTCGCCTCCCGATTTCGACCTCGACTTTTCGTGGCGCGACCGCGACGAAGTACTGAGCTATATTTTTCAGCGGTATGGATCCGAACACACGGCATTCATTGCCACCTACACCACATTTCAGGAGCGTGCTGTAATCCGCGAGTTGGGTAAAGTATTTGGCCTGCCCAAGACCGAAATCGACATATTAAGTAACCAACGCAGATTGCCCGATGATGCCGACCACATCAGCAAACTCATTTTCCGTTACGGCGAGCGGCTCAACGGATTTCCAAACCACCTTGGCATACACGCCGGCGGTGTGGTTATTTCGGATGCGCCCATTTACACCTACACCGCTACGCAAATGCCTCCGAAAGGCTTTCCGATTACGCAGTTCGACATGTACGTGGCCGAAGAAGTGGGGCTCTTTAAATACGACATCCTCAGTCAGCGCGGACTTGGCCACATACGCGAAGCCGTTGACCTTGTGCGCAAAAATCGGCAAATCAGCATCGACATTCACCGTGTTGCTGACTTCAAACAAGATCCGGCCATTAAAAACCTCATCCGCACCGGAAAAACGATGGGCTGTTTTTACGTCGAATCGCCGGCCATGCGCATGCTGCTCAGTAAGCTAAAATGCGAGGATTTCATCACACTCGTTGCGGCCAGTTCGATTATTCGTCCGGGCGTTGCGCGCTCAGGCATGATGCGCGAGTACATCCAGCGTTTCCATCATCCCGGCAGTTTTCGCTACATCCATCCCAAAATGGAAGAATTGCTTAAGGAAACCTACGGCGTGATGGTGTATCAGGAAGATGTAATTAAGGTTGCGCATCACTTTGCAGGCTTGGATCCGGCCGATGCCGACATACTGCGCCGGGGCATGTCGGGCAAGTTTCGCTCTGCGGAAGCATTTCGGAAAGTTGCCGATACGTTTACCGAGAACTGCAAGGCACGTGGTTATCCCGAAGCAGTTTACACCGAAGTATGGCGGCAAATGGAGAGTTTTTCGGGCTATTCGTTTTCCAAGGCGCATTCGGCATCGTTTGCGGTGGAGAGCTTTCAGAGTCTTTACCTGCGGGCGCATTATCCACTCGAGTTTATGACCGCCGTACTGAACAATTTCGGTGGCTTTTACAAAACACAGGATTATGTGCACGAAGCCCGCATGCTCGGCGCCCGCATCGAAGCGCCTTGTGTGAACCGCAGCCTGCACCTCAACAGCATTTTCGAGCAGTCGATATTTTTGGGTTTCATCCTGCTGCACCAACTCGAAAAGCGAAGTTCGGAGCAGATTCTGCTGGCGCGTAAATCGGGCGGCGCGTTTCTCGGGCTTGCCGATTTCGTAAGCCGGGTGGCGATTGGTCTTGAACAGGTGCTTATCCTCATCCGCATCGGGGCGTTTCGCTTTACTGGTAAACCCAAGAAGGAACTACTTTGGGATGCACATCTACTTCTGAATAAAACCGTTGTAAAGGTCGAAAAACCTGCACAATTGTTTCAGGTCGAAGAGCCCGCCTTTCAGTTTCCGGCGTTGGAAGATACCTTCATTGAAAATGCGTACGACGAAATCGAGCTGCTCGGCTTTCCGCTGTGTTCGCCCTTTGAACTTATAGAGAGGCCCACGGTCAATTTCTGTATGGCAAGCGAGCTGCCTTCAAAAAAAGGACAGGCGGTAGAACTGCTTGGCGCTGTGGTGGCGGTAAAAGATTCCCGAACAGTAAAAGGTGAGCGGATGAATTTTGCCACATTCGTGGATGAACAGGGCTATTTCTTCGATACAGTGCATTTTCCACCAGTCATAGCGCGTTTCCCCTTTCGCGGCCGCGGCATGTACCGCATCAGCGGGAAAGTATGCGAGGAGTTCGGGTTTTTCAGCGTCGAAACGGTATCGATGGAAAAGATTCCCTATAAAGCGAGGGGGTATTGAAAACAATATGGTATAAATTCAAAGTCGATTTGGTAGCAGCATTTATAAATAGGGGCAATTCCATCAGAAACCACAAAACGATTCTGATGTGGATTGGTTTGGATTCAATGCATATTTAATTTCCAATATAGGATAACTCAATTTCTTAACAATCCCGCGTTGAATAGAAATTCTCAATTCCCAATAATTTAAGACAAATCTCTCGTGCGGATTTTATAATTTTGGCAAACTCTTCAGGTAAACCATGTCATCGCCCGCCAAATACATTTTCGTAACAGGTGGGGTAGCCTCCTCCTTAGGAAAGGGAATTATTTCTGCTTCCCTGGCCAAATTATTACAGGCCAGAGGTTACTCTGTTACTATTCAAAAATTCGACCCATATATAAATGTCGATCCGGGCACACTCAATCCTTACGAACACGGCGAATGTTACGTTACCGAAGATGGTGCCGAAACAGATCTAGACCTCGGCCATTATGAACGTTTCCTCAATGTGCCTACATCGCAGGCTAACAACGTTACCACTGGTCGAATCTATAAAGAAGTAATCGAGAAGGAGCGCCGTGGTGATTATCTGGGTAAAACGGTTCAGATCATTCCGCACATCACCGACGAAATTAAGCGTCGCATGAAGCTTTTAGGCGAAAGTGGTCGCTACGAATTTGTAATTACCGAAATAGGTGGTACTGTTGGCGATATCGAGTCATTGCCCTACATCGAATCCATTCGTCAACTAAAACTTGAACTCGGCTCGCGCGATTGCTTGGTGATTCACCTTACACTGATTCCTTATCTTTCTGCTGCAGGCGAATTAAAAACCAAGCCCACGCAGCACTCCGTAAAGATGTTCCTCGAACAGGGGGTTCAGCCCGATATTCTCGTTTGCCGAACCGAGCATGAGTTGAGCAAAGAGTTGAAGCGCAAAATCGGCTTATTCTGCAACGTAAACGAAGAGTCGGTCATTGAATCTTGCGATGCGCCATCCATTTATGATGTTCCGCTGCTCATGGAAAAAGAGGAACTCGATAAAGTGGTTCTCAAAAAATTGGGAATGCCTTACCAGGAAATGCCTGATTTGTCAAATTGGAAAGACTTCCTGCATCGACTACGCAATCCGAAGCATGAGGTCGAGATTGGCATTATTGGTAAATACATCGAGTTGAAAGATGCGTATAAGTCCATTGCTGAGGCTTTCATTCATGCTGGTGCCTACAATTTGTGCCAAGTAAAGTTGAGGTGGATTCATTCTGAAGATCTCGAAGAAGTTAGCATTCCCGAGTTGCTTTCTGGACTTGCAGGTATCCTTGTGGCACCTGGTTTCGGCGAACGTGGAATAGAAGGTAAGATATCGGCCATCCGTTTTGCACGTGAGAATGCCATTCCATTTTTAGGAATATGCCTTGGTATGCAATGCGCTGTAATAGAATTTGCACGAAATGTATTGGGTTTGACCGCCGCACACTCTACCGAAATGAATCCAAACACCGATGCTCCGGTTATTCACTTGCAAGAAGGACAACGTAACGTAACGCAAAAGGGCGGCACCATGCGCTTAGGCGCCTATCCATGCCAAATTGCCGCCGGAAGTAAAGCAGCAATCGCCTATCATCGTACGGAGATTTCAGAACGCCACCGTCACCGCTACGAATTTAATGATGCTTATTTGAAGCAGTTCGAGGCATCCGGCATGCATGCATCCGGCATAAATCAGGAACAGGGCTTGGTTGAAATTGTTGAAATACCTTCTCATCCCTGGTTTGTTGGGGTTCAGTTCCACCCTGAGTACAAAAGTACAGTCGACAATCCACATCCCTTGTTTATAGATTTTGTGAAGGCTGCTTTGGAGCGAAGCAAACGTGTTCACGAACGGGCAACAGAGGTAATTTAAATCGCACTTCAATATTTAGGGGGTATTGCTTCTTCTTTTTATCAGGAAACAAAATCATAATATTCCTTTGAAGTGGGCGATATGTAATACCTATAAATCGCAGACTAAAATCTAATGGTTGAATTTGTTTCGCTTCGTTCGCAAGCAAAATCAGATTTATAGAATATTGATTAATGTAATCAAATCCGATATGGTATTCTCCTTGGATCCCACTTTTTTCGGGTCGTAATGTAGTGCCTGCCATCCTGCTTCGAGCGCGCCATGAACGTCATTTAGCCAATCGTCGCCAATCATCAGGCAATGCTCAGGTAATGCCCCGGTTTTTTGCTCCGAGTGCCGATAAATCTCTAAATTGGGCTTGGTTGACCCTGCAGAGTCACTGGTGATTATCTCCGTAAAATAATGATGAATGCCCGAGTTGCGTAGTTTAAACTGTTGCGCATCTTCGAAACCATTAGTAATAATGTGCAGTTGATATTTTGTTCTTAAATAGCCCAATGTTTCGTGTACGCCCGGAAGTAACTTTTTCTTGGCCGGCGTTTTTTCCATATATGCATCTTCCACAAGCAGTGCAAGCGATTTATCGTCGATGCCCAGACGTTGCATAGTGAAGTGAAAGCGATTTTCGCGTAGAAATGATTTGTCAATCTTATTTGCTGTAAAATCTTTCCATAGTCGTGTGTTTTCGAAATGAAACGCTCTGCGAAAGGCATCCAAATCGGCCTGAACGCGAACACCGATATGTTCATCAAACAATTCGTTGAGCGAATCTTCGAGGTTTTGATCGTAATCCCACAGTGTGCGGTCGAGATCGAAAAAAATATGGTGGGGCTTGGAATGTAGCATAAAATTATAAAACAAGCAGACTGCTCAATAAGGCCGACCATAGGGCCACCGATGCTGCGAGATAAAGAAAAACGCGTTTGTGGTTGTGAAAAAGTCGACCGGCAAGAATGGTTCCGACTGGAATTGAAATAATGGTTGGTGTAATTAGAGCAATACCCGGCAAACCGTATGAATTAATAATTTTTACCAGCATGCGGTTGCGTTTTGTGAAACGACGCTTGGGTGCGGCTGGTTTTGATTTTAAGGGCAATTTGTGCTTTATCGCAGTCCAAAGGTTCATCAGTCCACGTTCGAAAAAAAGAAAGGCGATTACTCCACAGCTTCCGGCAATGGTCGAAAACGCAAACATGGGCAAAAAACTCCAGTTTGTAGCGGCGTATAATGCCGGAACGCCCACCACAAATTTCACCATACACAATAAAAAAACAGGAACAAGCTTCAGCAAAATTGGTCAATTAGAGTTTCTCGCCAAAGGCAAGGTCGCCGGCGTCGCCTAATCCTGGAACGATATACGATTTAGCCGTTAGCTCATCATCAACAGCCCCAAGCCAGATTCTGGTTGTTTCTGGAAAATGACTCTTCGTATATTCGAGTCCTTCGCGTGAGGCAATAGCACTTACAATGTGTAATTGCTTTGGTTTTCCGTGACTCGCGGCGATGGCTTTATAGGCGAGATACATCGACTGACCAGTGGCCAGCATCGGGTCGCAAAGAATCAGTACTTTATCGGCAAGTGATGGACTGCTCAGGTATTCGACTTTAATATCGAACGATCCATCTTTGTGGTGTTTTCGGTATGCAGAAATAAAACAATTTTCGGCACGATCGAAAAAATTGAGCATGCCCTGATGGAGCGGCAAACCCGCGCGAAGAATCGTTGCAATTACAGGCTGCTCGGCAGGAAGTCGCGTTTCGGCAATTCCAAGCGGTGTTACCACTTCAGCATCTTTGTAATCTAGCATTTTGCTAATCTCATAGGCGAGTATTTCGCCCAAACGTTCGAGGTTTCGGCGAAAGCGTAAAGGATCTTTTTGAATGATTTCGTCGCGTAACTCGGCAATAAATACGTTCGCAACCGACTGCTGGTGTTGTAGAATATGTACCATATCAGGACTTTAGCCAGCGCAGGTAAAAGGGCAGGCTGTTGTGCTTCAAATGTATGTAGTTCTGCTCAATTGCACCAAAACTTTCGTAGAATCGTTTGAGGCCTGGATTGTTTGAGCCTTCGAAGTCGAATGTTTTCGTTTCCGACGGGGCATCAAGAATGTACTGGTAGATGAGATTCGCCATAGCTCCCGATTCTTTGCCTTTGTCTGAATTTCCTGAAAACAGAAAGATGCTTCGTCCATTCCACTCAAGAAAAATAGCCCCGCTCAACAATTCGTGTTTCTGCGAATACATAGCCATGCTTCGTGCAAATCCCCGAAGCGAAGCCATGTGAAAAAGCCGTTCGAGTATGATGTAATTTTTTTCGTTCCAGTTGGGAACAGTTGCAGCCTTATTTTCGCTAAACATATTGATTACGGACCTAACCGAACAAGTACCGTAGCAGAGATTTAGTTTTTCTGCTTTCTGGATATTCCTGCTTAGATTTTCGGAAAAGGAATTTCGGATCAGCGTCCGGTCATCTGGTAGTGGCAATACAAGGTTAGTTCGCTGGCTTGCAGTAAATTCTGCATCAGATGTCATTGGGTTTCCATAGTTCATGTTGACATCGATGTAGCTGAACTTGGATTTTAATTCATCCAAAAAAGCATGAGTCTGAAGCGCGCTAATCGGTTCTTGAGAAAAAATACCCAGTTGTTGCACAAAAAGGGGAGTCGAAAGGTAGCTTACTGCCCATTTACTTTTTTCAGGAATCGGCATAACGGCCAAGTAATCATCCTCGATCAGGGCGCCCCATTGATCGCCGTGAATGGCATCGAGGTACCACGTACAGGCATATGGTAAACTGTTTACGCTAGCCGCGATGAGTTTATCCCAGCGATCACGGTTTATTTCTGTTGGAGAATAATACCTAATCATCTTATCAAATCAATTTTTTACTGACGCATAGTGTAACATCGTTTCATAAACAGTTCTCCAGCCCTTCCAGCGTTTGTTTTCGGCAAACGACTCGTTGTGCCATACGGCTATGAATGTTCCGTTTACTGCTTTTACTTTATTAAGTTGCGTTCGTATAACTTCCATTGCCGCTTCGGGCTCCAAATTCAAATAATCTTTAAGGGTTCCGTCCATAATTGAAATTGGATGCACCCTTAGCTGGGTTTCCGTTTCGAGATCGAGGTCGTAAAAATTAAATGGACTGGCTATTCCGGCTCTAAATCCCGGTATTTCGGCATATCCCATCGAATAATCATCGGTAATTTCGCACGCGATTAAGTGCTGATACGTTTCGGGTAAAGAAAATTTTAAGAAATGCTGACGGCTTAAGTGTATTTCGCGATGCAGAATAGTTGAAAGGCGAGAAATTTCTTTCTTCAGTTGTTCGCGACTTCGGTGTGACGCATACGAAGGATGAATGCCCGCCTTTCCTTCATCGTCGAGAACTTTGATTAATTCCTGCATGTATCGGTTCTGATGCGGCACGTTGCGATCGTACTTCGAGAAATCGCCCAACAAGAAAAAGAAAAGGGTTCTGAATGGATAGTGTGTGTTTAAATTTAAAAGGTAATCGTAGGTGTCGTATGGATCTTTTTTGAATCCCAAAATTACCTGCAAGCGATACAAGGCATTCTTGGGATTGAATGCAATAAGGTCGGAAGCACTGCCAACTATTGCCCTTATAAATCCTTTGTGCTTGTATGCGAAGGCATTATCGATATCGATGGATGGTATAAACGAAAATGATTTTTTCTGGCGGATGATGTTGCCGAATTTCTTTTCTAATACCTCCAACAACCGTTGCGCCCACTGATTCACTATCGGTTCATTGAGCACGCCCAGTTTAAAAAGCACCGATTGATTTGCTTTAAATCGCCCGTGAACATCCTTGAAATGCGGTAGGTATTCTTCATAACGACTTACGAGGTAAAAACTGGCTGCAAATACATCAAAGGGCATCGCTGCAGGCACCTTTGCCGGAAAAAGCAATGCTAGTCCATCTTCCACCGATTCATTGGCTTCTTGAAAATGAATCCCTTGCTCAAAAAGCAAGTCGCAAGAATAGAGAAATACTTCATTAGCCAAAGGCTTTTTGCCATAACTGCATTTTGGACCATCATACGATTCAAATTCGCCGGGATTGTTTGTAACACTATAGAAACACCCCAACAATTCCTCAAAAATCAGTTTGAAAATATACCGGCTTCGCGCCGAACTTTTTTGAGAATAAATGAGGATTTTCAACGCTGGCCTTTGGTTTTATTTATTATCCCACAATTGTTGCAGCATGAAACGTGCGGCATTCCCGTCGCCGAAAAGAGGTGGAAATTCAAGCTTGTCTAACTTGAATTGATGGTAAGCAGCTCGAATTTTACCGGAATCGGCATCGCAAATTTTGGCACAACCTTGTTCTACCAACTCAATCCATTCGGTTTCGGGGCGAAGGATAATGCAAGGTTTCTTGAAATAGTATGCCTCTTTTTGCACCCCACCCGAATCGGTAATAACCATGAGTGCACGCTGCTCCAGAGCAATCATTTCGAGGAAGGATGCCGGTTCGCAGAGCGAGAACAAATGATTCCGAAAGACCGATTCGGTTGCGCTCGAATCCAAGGCATCAATCATCTTCCGAGTGCGCGGATGAACGGGCAAGATAATGCGAATGCCATCTTCTAAACTTAGGGCGTTCAGCGTATTCAAAAGTGTTAACAAGCGTTCCGGATTATCGGTGTTGGCATTGCGGTGAATGGTTGCCAGGATGAAAGGTTCATTGAGTTTCATCTGTTCAATAAACTCGGTTTTCTGAGCAGCCAGTTCGGCGAAAAACATGCTGTTATCGTACATCAAATCACCGCAATGAAAAATTCCCGGATGGTTTGCTGAAAATGGACCATCGTGCGCTTCAAATCCTTCCTTCTGTAAGTTTTTATATCCGGCTTCGGTTGGGGCAAAGAGCAAGGTCGAAACATGATCGCATACAATACGGTTCACTTCTTCTGGCATGGCTTTATTGAACGAACGTAATCCGGCTTCGATATGCGCAATGGGCACGTGGATTTTCGATGCGGCAACCGCTCCTGCAAGCGTCGAATTGGTATCGCCATACACAACTAGCCAGTTGGGCTTTTCCTTTAATAAAATCGTTTCGATACCTGCAATCATGGCAGCGGTTTGTGCACCGTGACTTCCCGAACCAACACCAAGGTTGTAATTAGGAAGTGGAATACCTAGTTCAGTAAAGAAAACATCCGACATGCCCGGGTCATAATGCTGGCCGGTATGCACTATAACTTCCTCAACATCATGCGGAAAATTGGCAATGGCACGACTTAAGGCAGCGGCTTTAATTATCTGAGGGCGCGCTCCAATAATTGTTACAAGTTTCATCAGCGGTAAAAGTAGGAAAATGCTATTTTGCAGAAGTAAAAATTCATTATGAAAAAGTGGTTGCTGCAAAGCATCATATCGGCAGTTGCCGTTTTATTTACCGCTCAGATTCTACCCGGGGTGCAGGTGTCAGGAATTGTTGATGCCTTGCTGGTTGCCTTGGTATTATCGTTTCTGAATACCTTTCTAAAACCAGTTTTACTCATTTTAACCATACCGGTAACCCTGCTAACGTTTGGACTATTTCTTCTGGTAATAAATGCAATAATCATTGTAGTTGCCGATGTTTTATTGGACGGCTTTAATGTGAACGGATTTGGTTGGGCATTGCTTTTTAGTTTAATTTTATCGGTTATCAACGCATTATTGCAATCTATGACCGGATTGAACCAGTCTGATCATAAAAACGACCGACTCGAATAATAATATTTCTATGCATCCTGCTCTGGCGCACGAGACGATTTTAGAAATTCTCCCAACTCCGGTATTCATTACTGAGGGAAGCAATCATTTGGTTGTATATACCAATGATGCCTTGCGCCGACTTATAGGAAGGCCAAAAGAGCAAATAGAACAAGGCCATTTTTCGAACCTGCTAGGCATTAGATCCGACTCCGGCATATGTTTTAAGATTCAGGAGCAAATTGTAAACCCTGAGGTCTTGAGTGTGGATGTTTTTACAGAAATAGGCGACAATCGCAAAGAGTGGATTAAGTTTCAATTAAATCGTATTGAAGGACTCAATCACTCTTTTCTCATTTGGACACGCGATACATTTACGAAGGAGGCCTTAGCGAAACCTTCGTTTTCGGTGCTAAGCGGTAGTCTTCTTTTTGAACTGGAAGACAGTCCGCAACCCGTGTTTGCCATCAACAAACAAGGAAAATTATTTTTTGCCAATGGGCGCTGCTGTCAGTTGAGCGGGTATTCGAATGAAGAATTGCTGCGTCGCGGCTTCAATATTTTACTAAATGCCGACCGTATTGAACATGCCACGCAAGAATTAAGAGCCGTATTGCAAGGAAATTACGTAGAGGTAGAAGTTGTGGTTTTACCGAGGACAGGCATGCCTCGTACTTGGCTGGTAACGGCGTATCCGTCAAAAAATGAGCAGGGCGAAGCTGCAGCGATTTGTTTTGTGCAGGATTTAACGCAGGAAATTGCGAACCGTCGATCTGAAGATGTTGTAAGTGGGTTACTTTCATTCATTCATAAGGATGCCGATTTACGCAGTAGCCTCATCCAATTGCTTCAGGCAACCTGCGTCGAAATTGGAGCCGATGCCGGTGAATGCTGGTTTCCCGATTATTTACGTAACAAGGAGCGCTTATTTGCATTCCATTATCCCGACGACAATTCACTGAAACGCTTTTGCGATTACTCATCGACTTTGGAAATTCCATTGGAACAAACCGAAGACATGCGTCGCAATAATGCACGTCACCAGGTTATTAACTTGTTTCTGGAGCCAAAATTTGTGCGCAGGTCCATGGCTGTTGAAGCAGGTATTGAAACCGGTTTGGCGATTCCGGTTTTTTCGGGTAATGCGCATGTTGCCACATTGGTATTTTATAAAAAGACAATTTTCGATGATGAACTACAGGCCGTGCGTCTCATTCGGATGCTTTCGAATCAACTCGGTGTGCACATCGATAGCCGCAGGGTAGCATTCGAAGCCGACCGAATATTTGAGTTAGTTCCCGATTTTCTTTGCATCCTCGACCGAAGCGGAAGAATTTATAAACTCAACGCCCGTTTCGCAGCTATACTTGGGCGAAAAACCGAAGAGATTATTGGAACATCGTTTTTCAATTGGGTTGATGATGAATATATGGAGTCGAGTTTGGCGGCATTCCAGAAACTTCAGACCAATCAGGATGTGCAGTTCGAAAATATCATCAAAGGTGCCAACGATAAAAGGGTGTGGCTCGAATGGTCTTTAAACGCAAACAATACCGAAGGAATTATTTATGCCGCAGGTCAAGATCTTACACTGCGCATTTTATATGATGAAGAATTGCGTAACCAGAACGAGCGTTTCAGGCTTTTACGGGAAGCTGCCAACGAAGGGATTTACGATTGGGACATTCGCCGCGACGAATACGATTGGGGCGATTCGTTTACAAAACTTACCGCGCACAAAACCGATGGTGTGGTTCTCAATCATGCACATTGGCAATCGTTCATCTTCATAGGCGATAAAGAACGCATCCTTAACAACCAACATGCAGCTACACTAAACAGAACTAAATACTGGAACGAAGAATACCAATATCGTTGTGCCGATGGCGGTTACAAGTACATTCTCGACCGCGGTATTTTTATTTACGACGAGGCAGGCAAGGCCATTCGTTTAATTGGTACTATGCAAGACATTACAGCTCTAAAGCAGAGTGAGGAATCCTTGATTCAGTTAAATGAAGCGCTGCAACACCGAGCTCAACAGTTGCTTGGATTTAATAAGGAACTGGAACAATTTGCCTACATCGTATCGCACGATTTACAAGAGCCCCTGCGCATGATTTCGTCGTTTATGCAATTATTACTCAATAGCAAGGAAATTAGTCTGAGTGAACGTTCTGAGCAGTATATCGGTTTTGCGTTAGATGGTGCAAACCGCATGAAGCGGCTCATTCAGGATTTACTTACCTATTCTCGCGTGGGAACAACCGAAGAAGATTTCATTGAGCTGAGTCTGCGCGAAATGCTTCGCGATACCTTGGTTGTTTACCAGCAGCTCATTCGCGAAAAAAATGCGCAAGTAACTGTGGGTAATCTTCCGAATGTACGCGGTATACGTTCATTAATTCAGCAAATTCTCGATAATTTACTTTCGAATGCACTCAAATACAACGATAAGCCTCAACCTGCTATTCATTTTGATTGCATCGAGGAAGCCGATCAGTTCGTCTTAAAAGTTAGCGATAATGGAATAGGTATCGATTCCAAATCGTTCGACCTTATTTATTTGCCTTTTAAACGCCTGCACAATAAGGCCGAATATTCGGGAACTGGAATTGGTCTTGCGGTATGCAAGAAAATTGCCGACAAACACCGGGGTAGAATTTGGGTCGAAAGTACACCGGGTGTGGGAAGTACATTTTTCTTTTCGATGAAAAAGTAAATTGGAGCAGTGTTAAAAGCAGATGATTTAATAGAGGCTTATTCAATGGGCTATTTTCCGATGGCTCACCCCGAATTGAATAATCGCATAATGTGGCATAGACCGGTCATGCGAGGAATCATTCCAATAGACGACAACTTTCATGTTCCTGAGAATTTAAAGCGTTTTTTAAATAGAGAACCATTTACCTACACCATAAACAAACAATTTAAACAGGTGATGGAAAAATGTGCCGAACGTAAACAAGGCAGCACATGGATTACCGAGGAAATTATTCATGCTTATTGTGAATTAAACGAACGAGAATTAGCGCTAAGTATCGAAGCCTGGAAAGGCGATGAGCTAGCCGGTGGTTTATACGGTGTTTGTATCGGACGTGCTTTTTTTGGCGAAAGTATGTTTCACAGAGTTACAAATGCAAGTAAGGCTTGTTTGGTTTTTCTAGTCGATTATCTGCGAAAAAATAATTTCATCCTACTCGATTCGCAGTATCTTAATAATCATCTGCTTCAGTTTGGTGCATATGAGATTTCGGACCGAGAATACATGAAAAAACTTAAAAATGCTTTGCCTAAAGGATATAGGCCTAAAAATTAACGAATCACATTAATAAATCCATCAACGGTATGCCAGTTATTTTTACTATCGCGGATGCGAATCAGGTAGTAGTATGTTCCTGAAACAATAGCATTATTTGAATAATTGTATCGGCCATCCCAGCCACTTTCAATGTCGAACGTGCTGAAAATTTGCTCGCCCCACCTGTTGTAAATTTGCATCCCAAACTCCTTGATATCTCTTCCAACAACGGTGAAAATATCATTAACACCATCGTTATCGGGTGTAAACGTATTGGGTACAAAAACAAATTGCTCGGCGTTAACATTTACATAACGCAGCAATGAATCGACGCAGCCAAATTCGTTCTCAACAAAGTGCCAGATGGCATAATTACCGGGCCTGTTAAATTGGATCTGATGTGCATTGCCAAACAACAATGTGTCTGCACCATTGCTGTTAAATGATGGTATAATCCTGAAATATGACGAATCATATCCGCTGTAAGATTCCTGGATATTTAAAAATTCGCTAATGGTATCTTCAAGCATAACTAAACTGTTATCGCTTAATTGAAACAATGGATTTGGCAAAGGGAAAATACGCACGAGATTATCAAACCTAAGTGCAGTGTCGCATCCGTTTTCGGCCTTCACAAGCAATGTAACTGGATAATCGCCAGGAGTGTCGTATGTATAGGCCGGACTAAACGACTCAGAACTTGTTCCATCTCCAAAATACCAAACATAATCTACTCCTAAATCATTGCTGCTGAGGTTCGTGAAATAAACCCTATGAGGAACACACCCTTCAGGGCTACCTACAGAAAAATTAACATTTGGTTCTTCATAAACGAAAACCGCCGATGTGTAAGTATTACTTAGGCATCCATTGTCTTCGACTTGAACACTGATGGTTTGCGGGCCGGTATTACTAAATGTTATTCCTGATGGATTTGGAATGGTTGAAGTGGGTACAGATGCATTCGGACCAAAAGTCCAGCTATAATTGGCATTGGCAGAGAAAGCCCCTAGGGCTTCAAACGAAAAACTGTTCTGCGAAAAACACTGCCCGGGAGGCGAATCAAAAGAAACGTTAACCGGCTCCTGAATCTCATATGTAACTGTGTCGCGATTGATGCATTGACCATCCGAAACTTTCACAATGTAGGTAAGCGTTATTGGTCCATTGGTGTTATTTATACCGCTGGCAATTGGTTGTGCATCGAACGAATTGTTTAGGCCATTGGACGGACTCCATTCATAGGTGTAACCGGGAATTGCTAAGCTTCCCAAGTTAACACTGCCACCCGAACACCCGGTTTGGTTTATACCGGCATCGGCTACTGGCAATTCAAGCACTTCGATCGGATATGAAACCTCAGTAGATGAACAGCCTTGCAGCACCACGCGTAAACGTACCGTTTTTGTGCCTGCTGTTGACCAATTTACATCATGAGGTCCAATTCCAAGTCCCGTTTCAGCGATTCCACCATCAAAGTCCCAAATGTAGCCCATTGCACTAGAACTTGTTCCGGTGTAGTTAATTTCAGAATCAGAGCCTTTGCAAACCGGAGATACAACCGTAAAATCAGCTGTAGGAATTGGGTTAACCTGAATTGTAATTTGGTTAGGAGCCGAATTGCACCCGTTTTCAGATATCTCCAGATTAATTGTGTATGTACCCGGATTGGTATATGATACGTAGTGTGGACCCTGTCCGGCCAATACCGGCGTTGTAGAGCCGGCGAAACTCCAGTTATAGGTAGCAGCGGTACCGGCATTTCCGGTGTAGGTAATCGTGTCGTACAAGCCTGCACATGATGGTGAGGAGCTTACAAACGATGCAACAGGTACCGGATACACTTCTACAGTTTGAGAATATGGTAATGAAGAACAACCAAATTCTGTTACCGTAAGGGTAATGGTCTTACTACCTGAGGTATTCCAGAGTATGGTGTAAGGAGCTAGTCCCGGGTTTGGTGTAGAAGGTGTTCCACCACTGTACGACCAATTAAAAAGGGCATTGGCTGTTCCAGTTCCGGTATAGTCGACCTGAGCAGTTTCAGATTGACAAATTCCTGCATCTGCTGTAAATGTAGCTGTTGGCGTTGTTAATACATTGATATTCTGTGTAGTTACAGCTGAAGAACAGCCTTCGGCAACTACAACAAGCGATACACTTGCATTTCCGGGAGTAGAAAAATTAACTTGTGTACTCGCAGCCGACGGTGTACTGAACGAGCCTCCTGATAAACCTGTCCAAGTAAAAGTCGGATTCGTTCCACTAATACCCGTTTGGATAAGCGTTGAATTTACGCCGACACATACCGAGGATAGCGAAATACTAAACTGCGAGGAGGGTATCGGATTTACATGGATTACCTTTACTGAATCTTCTGATAAACATCCCTGTGGGCTTGTAATATTCAACGTAATCGATTGGTTTCCAGCCGTAGCCCACGAAACCGAAATTGGTCCGGCCGAATTTGTGTTTCCCGAACTAAGCGCAGCCGTTCCAAGATTCCACGTAAAGGTTGAACCAGCAGCAGGAGGGATGTTACAGCTTAAAGCAAGCAATGCATTTTGGCAAACAGAGTCGACCGCACTAATCGCTGCTATTGGTTTTGGATGAACAACAATGGTTTGGCTAACAGTATCAGAATAACAAGCATTTGTTCCCAACGCATAAAAACCAACTTGTACTGTACCCGGCGTGTTCCATACTACAGATGGATTGGGCGAATTGCTTGATGGACTTGCCACACCCGAACCGAAATTCCATGAATAGTTAGCCACATCTGCTGCTGTACCTTGATATGAAAATTGTAGTGCAACATCTTCACAAACCGAATTTGCTGTTGAGTTAAACGCAGCCGATGGTCTTGGCTTTACTGTAACTGTATGCGATGTTATTACCGATGTGCAGGATCCAACTGTAACCTGGAGTGTAATGGTTTTCGTGCCGGGTGTATTCCAGCTAATCGAAATGCTTGGACCACCTGTAGCTGGCGAAATAATGCCGCCGTCGGTTGTCCACAAATAGGTTGCACCTGCGATGGGGGTGACTGCAGAAAAAATGGCAGAACTTTCGGCGCAAACTGATGTTGGGAAATTGAATGCCGAGGTAGGACTGGCAACAACCTCGACTGTAAAAGAAGTGTCGTTCGCTGCGCAACCACCTCCACTTAAGTTGAGCGTAACAGTTTTAATGCCTGTAGTGCTCCAAGTTACACTTTGGTCGGCAAGCGAATTCGAAGTAGGCGGAGTTGCCCCTGTTCCGAAATTCCATGCAATTATGGTAGGTTGCGCGCCAGTGGCAATGGGTGTAGTTCCTTCGTACGTAATTAATGATGATTCATTCAGGCAAATAGGCGTTGTAGCCGTAAACGCCATATCGTATGGTTTTTGGCTGAATGTTACGGTATCGACCAATACATAAGGAGCGCCACAGGGTAAATTTGAATCATAGGTTACTTTGCAAATAAACCTTCGAACGCTTTGTGCTGTAGCCGGATAATCGAGTAAAGCCTGTCCACTGCCAGGATTAACCGTAGGATTGAAGGAAGTTGTAGCGGTTGCCAATGTGGCGCCCTGCAAACCTGTCCAACTGAGTTGTGGATTAGCGTAGGTTGCGGGTGTAGCTCCGGTGTATGGAACAACAGAATAGGTGTATTGAGTTGCCGTGTTGTTTACTGCAATGTCGGTTCCTGCAAAACTTGCTACAGGAGGACATTCGCTATCGCAATCGGGCGTAATTCCCGAAAAACTATCGCCCTGCCACATGCCTAAACAAACTGGTTTGTTCTGAATGTGAATTTGGATATTATTACTTGTTTCAAATAGACGAATGTAAAACGTTGCTGTTCCGCCGCAGGTCGAAAAGAAGGGAACATTCGTATAATACACGCTCAAAACTCTGTTAGGTGCAGTGCCTGTAGTTTGGTAACGAATGGCGTTGGGAACCCCATTGGGATTCCAGTCTTGATAGCACCCCAAAATAGCATTCTCCGGAAATTCTTCAGTCGGATCGCAATGGTCTGCTGCCATGGCATCAGCATCAAACGAAAACAAACTTGTTGGTAAGCCTGCCCCAAGCGAAATGAACCCATTGGGCGAAATTCGGAATTGCGTAAAGGGTATACCCGAGAAAAGGAACGTAAATCCGATGGGTAAAACACCAGATGGAACATCATCTGTTAGGTTAACAACTGTTCCGGCCGGTGTTGCTGCCTGAAATGGAATCGGAGTCTCGACATAGGCCATTACTTCGGGGGTGAAACCCGGTATGGTATTCAATGATGCCGCCGGTGGGGCATTCACGGTAGAAAATCCGAAGATAAGGGGTTTGCAAACTTGCTGGTCGGTAGGAAGTAGATTATTAACTACTACAACCTGCCCGTTTGTTGATGTCGAAAGCGATGCAAAGAAATAAACGATCGAAACGATAAATTTCAATTGTTTAAAAACGAAAAAAAAGCTTGTTGATTTTTCTATTTCCACCTTTGGCAGCGAAAATAGGAAATAATTACGAAAATTTAACGGACTAAAGTGATTCTGCCGGTGTAGACGAATTGTTTTCTTTCGAAACTCACTACACTTAAGGTGTAGGAATACACGTCTTGTTGCGCAATTTTTTTTCCGCCGTCAATTGTTCCATCCCAACGCTTTTCAATTGAATCTGATTCAAATATCAACTCGCCCCATCGGTTGAAAATTCTAAACAGGTATGTTTTCATGCCTCCTCCAATTGGCCCAAATGTATCGTTAACATCATCGCCATTTGGTGAAAAAGCATTGGGGATAAAAAGTGAAAAGTAGGGTTCGATGATAATATTGAGGCTGTCTGTGTCGAAGCAGCCAAACTCGTTTTCAACTTCAAGGATTGCCAAGTAATTACCAGATGAATTATAGGTATAAGCCAATTCGGCGGTATTGAGCGAGTTTCCATCGCCCGGATAAAAAGTAGTGTTTAATGCACCTAATGACGAATCGCTAAATGCAATTACCGGATTGAACATGTTTTGAATGCTGGTATCAGAGAACAATGCAGCAAGTGGGCTGGGATTTACATTAATCAATGCCGGTTGGGTGAGGGATTGTGTTCCAGCACAGCCAACAGGGTTGTTAATTGATAGTGTAACATCGTAAAGGCCTATATTCGTGTAGGTATGATTGGGTTGGATCTGCGTTGACGTATTGCCATCGCCAAAATCCCAACTTAATGTTGCACCAGGCGAATATGTCGAAAGATTCGTAAACTCAACCGGTGTGTTTGTGCACGCACTGGGAGTATTGGCAGTGAAGGAGACGCTTAAATCGGGATGTACAGTAATTTCGGTTATTGCACTAGCACTGCAATTTGGATCGGATAAGTCAAGCGAAACCGTATAGATGCCCGGAGTATTCCAACTTATGCCGTTTGGGTTTGGGAGCGTAGAAGTTGTAAGGGACGCATCGCTACCGAAATCCCATGCGTAAGTAGCAGGTGTTGCGTACGTTCCGTTCGGTACAAATTCGAAATTGTTACCCGTGATGCATTGTTCCGAAGCAGGAAAAGCTCCAATCGTTAATTCGATAGGATTGTAGAGCGAAATTTCAAGTGAGCAAGAAACCGGACAACTTGTATTGGGATTGCCGGTGAGTGTAACGGTATATGTTCCCTCTTCAGGAAAGGTAAAGGAAGGATTTTGCAACGTACTTACATCGGTGCTAACATTCGGCACGCCAAAGTCCCAAAGGAACGATGAATAAGGTGTGCTAGAAGTTGGTTGTGCACCGTTGTAGAAGAAGTAAAAGGGCGCTGTGAGTCCATTGCAAATGGTTGTTCCATCCGGTACTAGCATCAATGGATTAATTGAGGATTGTATCGGAGGAAGTGGAGTGCAGTTGGCAACAACATTAAACTGAAAATCGCGCTTATTCTCCGATAAGAGTACTCCGGCACGATACTCCTGAACACAAACTGCAAGTACATGTTGCCCTAGCTGTGTGGGAGTGCCCTCAAGAAATCCTGTGGAGGAATTTAATGCCAGTGGGGGAGAGGATGCCAGAGGTTGTGCCGATGAATAAGTGGGACCATTGAATACAACAAAGCCGTATGGTGGAGCAGCCGCAGGAACAGGCATTGGATCGGTAAATGAGCCGCCATCGTAGGGCGTACACATGCTATAAACCAACTGGTCGCCATCGGGGTCTGTAGCAGAATGGTCGAAACTAAAGGGCTGGTTTCCACAAAGCACAACCGGTGGAAAAAAGTTAAAGCGCGGACTAGAATTGCATAGTGTAAATGCGCTTCCGGGAATTTGCACCGTGTAGGTCGATCCGGCATTCTCAGGACTCTGAATATTCACAATACTGGGATTACGGCAACAACGCTGGTACGATAAGGTGTACCCTTGAGGTAGAGGAGGCAGAGAAATAATCTGCTCATAAATGACCCCTTCGATGCAAAGGTTTAAGGATGTTGGTAGCAAGTAACATGAATTAACCGAGTTGGGCGGAACGAAAAAAGTGCCCGTAGAGGGAATAGGTATTTGAATGTCTTGAATCCAGTTTCCATTACTGGTATTGAAAACACTAATTGTTGCCGGATTATCGAATTGAGCACCGGGACCGGCGCAATCCCTGTAAAGTTTAAGGGTGATTTTGAACGAACCTCCACCAAGGCAATCGTAATACATCTCTCCTCCGATAATATGTTCGGCTACACCGCAGATGTTCTGAAGCAGTAATAGCGCGAGAATTATCCATTTGGGGAACAAGCGATGCATCACACATTAAATTCGTATCAAAGATATTCGAATCATTCAATTTTGTGCATTTATCTTTTTTACATCAATTCAATACAACAACTTTTCCTAGATATTCGTTTTTCTCGAGGGTTGGGCGTCGGGTAACGATTTTATAAGCATATACACCCGATTGCAAATCGTTAATCGAATTTCTAGTACCGGCTCTCCATGGATGTAAATCGTTATCAGTGTAATAAATCTGTTCTCCCCATCGGTTGAATATCCACATTTCATAGTCGACGTAGCCTTCACCGAAGCCTTTGAAATACTCGTTTATACCATCATCGTCAGGACTAAAGGCATTGGGAATAAACATCGTATAGGGTGGGTAGGCGTAAATGGTGTTTTTAATGGTATCGCGGCAATTATTTGCGTCAGAAACGGCAAGTTCTACCTCATAAAAGCCGGTATCGGGAAAGGTATATTGTGGATTTTGGTCACCAGAAAATGCATTGGGATATCCAAAGTCCCACGACCATATTTGAACATCATCGTATGATAAATCAACAAACTGTATAGTGCGTTGATCGAGGTATGTTACATCAAATAAAGCAACCACCTCATTTACTGTAACCTGTATATTTTGGGCGGTTTGGATTGAACATGAATCGCTAACGCTTAAGGTAAATAAGGTAGATTCCGCCGGATTAACCGTAATAACAGGCGAGAGTTCGCTCACAGGTTGCCAAGAGTAACTAAGTGGTGGGCGCCCACCTGATGCCGGAGCGCCGATGCTTACAAAATCGCCTTTACAAATAATATGCTCAGGTTGAGCATCTAATACCAAGGGGACATAGCCATTTATATTCACCTGAACATTTAATTGTGCATTGGCACCGCATTGGTCGGTAACATTGAATTGGTAGATTCCTGATTGTTCAGGAATAACTGTAACAGGATTAATTTGTGAGCCAAATCCAGCCCATTGGAATTGATATGGAGGCTTCCCTCCACTAATAAGACCATCGAGCAGGGTCGGAATACGTGGACATAGGTAATTAAACGGAGCGATAGGAGCGATAGTAAGTGCAGCAGTTGGGTCGAGAATGGTAAAGGTTTGTGTTGTGACGAGTGGTCCCGAGCAGGTTTGTTGGGTGTATGAAATGGTAATGGTTTCGCCTCCGGGTTCAGCTATGCCATCAGCTATTATGATTATTGGAATGTTCACTACCATTTGCCCGGCCGGAATAGTAACTGAAGCGGGTAAACTCTCATAATCTATCCCGGGACTTGCTGTACCTCCTATAGTTAAGGGATAAGTTATAGATGATTGAAGTGGATTTTCGACCTGAATTGTTAACAGAAGACTTCCGCAGCTTTCGTTCATGGTTGTGACATCTGGCGAATAATTTGGCAAGCCATTGATTTGCGTAACGGCACCTGCAGAAAATTGGGGAGCATTGCTCGACAAACTTCCGGCTTCGAGAAAAACTGCGGAATCATATTGAGAATCATTCACATCGGCAATAACAAGCGTTAGGGTATACCAAACACAGGATGTGAGTCCTCCCTTTTCGGCAGTCATTGGACGAGTAAAACCATCATACTGAACAGAATTTTGATTATTGCCGGCGAAAAAAGCCGAGTTTGATAATATACAGGGAGAATTTGAAGAAGAGCCATTTGTACCAACCGCCCCATTATTTATCGTATTTATTGTTACCGGCGTAGAAGTTCCGGGAACAAGTGCAAGATTTTCCATCCCAGCTATGCCGGGGCCGCTGATGAAAAAAGCAAAAGCATCGTTGAATTCAGAACAAACAAATTCATTGTATTCCTCTGATGCAAAGACATAGCGAAACTTTACATAATCGCCCAAGATTCGAAACTGGAACCGGAGTACCGCTGCATCAAAGGTCTCTTTTCCGCCAATAAGAGGCGTAAGTAAGTTGGTTCCACTCAATTCAAAATTACCGCCGCCATTCAATCCATCATCATCGTTGGGGCCAATGGCATTTGAAATTAATCCCGTACTCATTATCACCCCTTCCTGAAAACCAATATTGGACGAAGCCCCGTTAAATTGCCCGAGCATATTAGCTCCTCCTGTAAAAGAAATGGTTGCAGGGTTGAATTCTACTGTGCCGTTTTCTTCATCAACCAGGTAGTCGACCATGGCTAAAGCGTTGGCTTGCGAAACCGACAATTGCGCAAAACTCGCATGGTAGCCTAATGCGAGCACGAGTAAAAATACAAATTGCCTAATACGTCGTAAACGTGCCATCACCAACAAGTGGTTTTCTTTCCAAATAACGCCCGACCGCATGAGAAATTTTTGATTTTAATAATAATTTCAAAAAAGCGGCGAACCCACACCTAAATTTATGCCAAATTTCTCAATTTGCAATAGTAAATTTTTTCTTTCGATTCAATAATAAAAGCATTCATAATGAGCGATATAAAACACATTGTCGACCAAAATTCTGAGCGTTATCTCAACGAATTATTCGCTTTACTGCGTATTCCATCTGTTAGCGCCGATCCAAAATACAAACCAGAAGTGCTGCGCATGGCCGATGCGGTTAAAGAAAGCCTTATAGCCGCCGGTGCCGCCAAGGTAGAAATTTGCCCAACACCGGGTTATCCCATCGTATATGGCGAAAAAATAATCGATGCAAACCTGCCAACTGTTCTGGTTTACGGACATTACGACGTGCAGCCGCCCGATCCACTCGAACTTTGGACAAGCCCCCCGTTTGAGCCGGTAATTCGCAATGGCAATATTTATGCGCGCGGTTCGGCCGACGATAAAGGGCAAGTCTTCATGCACGTGAAGGCATTCGAACTCATGCTACAAAATAATCTCCTGCCTTGCAACGTGAAATTCATGATTGAAGGCGAGGAAGAAGTAGGCTCATCGAACCTTGACGGATTCCTTGCGGCCAACAAAGAACGCCTTGCAGCCGATTGTGTGTTGGTTTCAGACACTTCGATGATCGCCAACGATATTCCTTCTATAAACACCGGACTGCGCGGCTTGTCGTATGTTGAGGTGGAAGTTACCGGACCAAACCGCGATTTACACTCGGGCGTTTACGGCGGTGGCGTTGCCAACCCGATCAATGTGTTGTGCGAAATGATTGCATCGCTCAAGGACAGTGATTTGCACATCAGCATTCCGGGCTTTTACGATGACGTAATTGAACTTTCGCAAGCTGAGCGCAATGCTTTGAATTCAGCTCCTTTTGAGGTGGAAGAATACAAGCGCGAACTCAAAATCGGAGATGTAATGGGAGAGAAAGGCTATACCACACTCGAACGCACTGCTACGCGTCCAACCCTCGATGTGAACGGAATTTGGGGAGGCTATACCGGCGAAGGTGCAAAGACCGTTTTGCCTTCGAAAGCCTATGCAAAAATCTCGATGCGTTTGGTGCCCAACCAAAGTCCCGATAAAATTACCGAGTTGTTTAAGAAGCACTTCGAATCAATCGCCCCAGCTGGTGTTAAAGTGGAAGTTCGTCCGCACCATGGTGGCTGGCCTGTTGTAACGCCAACCGATTCGAACGAGTACCGTGCGGCAGCCAAAGCCATGCAAACCACGTTTGGCAAGGAACCGATTCCGGCGCGCGGTGGCGGATCAATTCCGATTGTGGCATCGTTCGAAAAAATTCTTGGATTAAAAACCGTACTCATGGGCTTTGGACTCGACACCGACGACATCCACTCGCCCGATGAACATTACGGGGTTTTCAATTACCTGAAAGGCATCGAGACGATACCGTATTTCTT
>CAZVHF010000014.1:1367-23830 GCA_964627105.1 uncultured Chitinophaga sp. | reverse complement strand
TGGCATAGCGTGCAAACTAAAAACCTGCAGGAACTCGATAACAGCCTTTCAAAAATTGCTGCACTACGCACCAACGATAAAGGCGTTTGGCTCATGGCGCAAGCATTTGTAAGTTATCTGCGAGGCGATATGCGCATGTGTTTGCAACGAACCGAGAAGGCACTGCAAATCGGGAAAGACAACCCGCTTATTCGCGCCCAGGCCGCAATCCATCAACTCATCGCACGATGGGACGAACTGAAGCAGGTTCGTGCACAGGATGAACAGGAAATTCTGAATCTGATTCAGGGCTTGAATCCTGCGGGAATTATGGCTACCCGAAGTGAAAATGCCGAACGCATGATTTTACGGTTTTTGCGAAAGCAGTATAGTGAAAATGGGAATGAACTTCGCGCCGAGCTTGCCGAGCCATCGCCCGATGCATTTTACAAGAGTACAGCTACAACTCAGGAGATGATTGATTTTATGCTGCGCACAAACCACACTCCCTTCGAAAAATATGTGTTGGCGAGGTATCCGATAAAGCTCAACGAACTATACGATGTACTGGCGGTTGGCCAAATGTATGCGGGTAATTTTGAAGCTGCACGCACTATCTACGCAAAGCACCCCGATGCCGGAACAAACGAATTGCTGGGGAATCCTTTTAACATTCGTATTGTGGATTGCCACGATTGCGACCATGCCAAACCAATGAAAACACCCTATACCAAGAGGAAATTCGTCGATAAGATTCTCGAAATGCATGCAAAAGCCAACGACCCGAAACTCGATGCGAAGGAGCGTGCCACCAATTATTTTTTAGTGGCCAATGGCTTGTACAACATGACCTGGTATGGCAATGCGCGTTTATTATCGGCTACAGTGGTTAATTGGGACTATACCGACTCGAACCGATTTGCGGGCTATTCGGATGAAAAGAAATTCAACATTCAAGGCTATTACAACTGTGAGGCTGCACGCGAAAATTACATGGAGGCATTTGCCTTAAGCACAGATGCCGAATTTAAAGCGAAATGTATATGGATGGCCGCAAAATGTGAACACAACCAATGGCTCGAAACCGAATATTCGATCGAAAACTCCGATGCCTTTCGATCAGGCGAGTATTTCAGACGATTGCGAGATGAATACGGCAACACCCAATACTATAAACAGGTAATCGCCGAATGTGGCTATTTCTGCCAATTTATTGAACCTGGAAATCAGGAATGTATCCGAAACAAGTAATTTTTTTTTTGATTTTAAGAACTTGAATTTAGTATTAAAACTAACTTTAAACGTTTGTTGTCTGAGATATTTTTCTAATCCGATTAGACATTATGCACGTTACGTTGCGACCTTACCGAAATACCGATATCCCAGCATTGGTTTCATTGGCCGACAACCCGAATGTTGCCGCATTTTTAACTGACGGATTCCCCAAACCCTATTCGTGTGAAGCTGCCGAACGCTTTATTGCATTTGCGCTCTCAGAAAACCCTCGTAAAATTCTTGCCATAACGGTTGAAGGCACTTTTGCAGGATCCATCGGCGTTTATCCTCAAAACGACATCTACCGCAGAAATGCGGAATTAGGCTACTGGCTTGGTGAGCCATTTTGGGGCAAAGGACATATGGTTTCTGCCATTAACAAAATGTGCAGATATGCTTTTGAAACATGGCCACTAGACCGAATTTATGCACGGCCGTTTTCTTCGAATACACGCTCGAGAAGGGTTCTTGAAAAAGCAGGATTTTCACTTGAATATGAAATTGTAGGAAATCTGGTTAAGAACGATTTGCCCGAAAACGAATGTTGTTACGGGATCAGAAGAAGTACATTTCTGGCTGGCTGATTCGATTCAATTCAGACTCCACCGTTTACATTCAATTGCATTAAAGCCATTTAGATAGTAATATTATTTGATAGCCGTAATTAAACGTTTATAAACGTTTATTAACGACTAATTCGAAACAGGCGTTGTACACTTGCAATGTCAATTGATAATCGGAACAATAACGGGTGCACCCATTTTTCACTAACCCAAAAAACAAAAAACATGAACAGCTTACGCAATTCCGTGAGGTTAATTGGTAACCTCGGCGGGAACCCCGAAATCAAAGAACTGGCTCAAGGAAAAAAACTGGCCAAGTTCAGTCTCGCAACTACCGAGAATTACAAAGATGCCGACGGCAATAAGGTATCAGAAACCCAATGGCATAACATCATCGCCTGGGGTAAACAGGCCGATTTTGCCGAGAAGTATCTCGAAAAAGGCAATCAGATTGTTATCGAAGGCAAACTGCTTACGCGCTCTTATGTTGATCGCGAGGGAATCAAGAAGTATACAACAGAAATCAGCGTAAACGAGATTCTCAAAACAAACAGCGCGCTCAAAAACTAAGATTGCAGAAAATTGAAGGGAAGGTTCGACTGCCAATTCAATGATAGTCGGACCATTCTTTTACTTCCCCATTGGTTTGTCATCCCATACTTTGGCACCATCGAGCAGGTATTCTTCCAATTTCGACTCGCCGATTTTAATGCTCACTTTATCCAATTGAAAACGTACTTCGCAGCGCGATTTGGCAATTTTCTGTACATCGGTCTCCTTCTCAGTGCCTTCCAAACGACCAATGTGGGTAAGGTTACCGGCAATAGTATCGAGTGAAGTTAACTCGACAACATACCATTTATCCTTAGGACCGGCATTAACCGTTAACGTATTTTTTTTCTTATTAAAGAAAATCTCGTATTCAACATTCTTTACACCTTCCGAGAATATTTTACTTTTCCCAATCATTGAGTAGCGGGCTTTAGTCCCGGAGTATTCAACGCCTTTGCGCGATTGTGCCTGGGCGGCAATCGACATAAATGCTGCAAATAAGAATAATTGAAATGTGCGTTTCATTGTATTGTATGTGAAAAGTTAAGGTTGCTTTTTAATGTAATTGCTCAGATTCTCCTTGTCGAGGCTCGAACTAAACACCGAACTTACTGTGAGGTAATACATGTCGCGGTCGAGAATAAATCCGTAAGCAAACTTCGCCAGATCGAGCCGATCGATGGAGCTCGAAAACAGGGAGAGAATTTCTTTCATTTGCTGCGAAGTGAAGCATTTCATCACCGGAATCTGATTCTTCGCAACGGTTAAGCGTGTGCTCGATGAACTTTCACGGGCAAGATTCTCACGCAACATCTGAAATTGCTGTGGTGTTACCACACAAGGTGGAGGCATCGGCGGTTCAGCGATGATAACCCGGTTTGCTTTTAAGAATTCTGCCAAGGCTATTTTGTTGGGCTGATGCGAAAAAACCTGTTGTGCAAAGTCGAAATTTTGTTCATCGAACACATTGCGATATGCCAATTTCAGCAATTCGAGGCGGTTATTTTCAATGGAAAGTAGGCTGCTCAATTTCATCAGTTGCGCCACACTCATGCAGGTTCTGGAAACCATTGCTTGCGATGCCTCCATACGAATACCTTCGTTGGATTTGTTGAAGATATCTTGTGCATACACAATAAAATCGTTTTCAGCCAAGTAGGCCGAACAATTTCGTTTGCCATTATAAACTGCTGCTTCAGGATAGCTCAGCATCGGGAAGGTCATTACCGGAAGTGGGGCAGGAACAGGCACATTGGGTAAATTGGGTTGTGCTGGCTGCAATACCGGAGCATGCAACATATCGTACAGATAAAATGCGAACGAAAACTGCCTAAATTGATCCATCAACAAATAGGCGTTTTCATGATCTGTTAGTGCATTAACACCTATCGACGCTAATTCAAAGCGATCTACATCGGAGGCAAACAATTGCATTATTTCGGCTAGTTGTACCGTGGTTAGACAATTCGAGTGCACCGTTTCCTTGGCACGCATCAAACGATTGCCGTTTACCGGAATGCTGCTGATGTTGCGTTTGATTTGCTGAAAATTAACGGCATTCACCGGTATCACGCAGGGTTGCGCATTGCCGCCGAGAGTGTGCAAAAACACCAATGATAATATCAGGGCAAATTTTAAAGCCTTCATGAAATTGAATTTGGGCCGTGAAGATAGGTAATCATCTGTTCCTATCGTATTAGGAATGATTCACATTTTCTCAACAATTGAATTTTGTGCCATGCGAATTGGTTAGTTTCGCGCTTTATTTAAATCCATGACTGAAGTTCTCAAAACGCCGTTCTACGCCATTCATCAAGCGCTTGGCGCCAAAATATTGCCATTTGCAGGCTACGAAATGCCGATAACCTATAGTGGAGTTATTCAGGAACACGAATGCGTGCGCCAAAAAGTGGGGGTGTTCGATGTGAGCCATATGGGTGAATTTATCCTGCGTGGCCCACATGCGCTGGACCTTATCCAAAAAACCACTTCGAATGATGCATCCAAGCTCAGCGATGGAAAAGTGCAGTATTCCTGCTTCCCGAATCTGAATGGCGGCATTGTCGATGACCTGCTCGTTTACCGCATCCGCGAAGAGCAATACATGCTGGTGGTAAATGCCTCCAACATTGAAAAAGACTGGAACTGGCTCAAGCAGAACGATTCCTGGGGCGTCGAAATGGAAGATATTTCTTCTAAAACCGCTTTGCTCGCCGTACAGGGTCCTTTGGCAACCCAAGCCTTGCAAAAGTTAACCGATTTTCCGCTCAAAAGTCTCGCCTATTACACATTCACAAAATGCACGTTTGCAGGTGTAGAAAATGTACTCATTTCAGCTACGGGGTATACCGGTGCCGGAGGATATGAAGTGTATTTCAACAACGAGCACGCCGAACATATGTGGAACAGCATCTTCGAGGCCGGGCACGAATTCGGAATCGAACCTGCAGGATTGGCAGCGCGCGATACACTGCGCCTCGAAATGGGCTTCTGCCTCTACGGGAACGACATCAACGATACAACCTCACCAATCGAAGCCGGTTTGGGCTGGATTACCAAGTTTACCAAGGATTTCAATAACCGCTCGGCACTCGAAGCGCAAAAAACCAATGGTGTTGAACGCAAACTGGTTGGGTTTGAATTGGTCGATAAAGGCATTCCGCGTCACGATTACGAAATCTGCGACTCGGCCGGTAATGTAATCGGAATCGTTACATCGGGTACCATGTCGCCAAGCCTTAAAAAAGCTATTGGGATGGGTTATGTTCCGAAGGCTTTATCGGCGCCGGGTTCGGAAATATTTATTAAAGTACGCGATAAGCTACTCGCCGCAAAAGTTGTTACCTTGCCTTTCTATAAACCTTAAATTCGCACAGAGGTGAATTCTATTACCACCAGTTTCTCACCGCAATTGTACAATCTGCACGCGCAAACCGATGCGATTGTGGTGGTTGTGGATATTTTACGGGCAACCTCTGCAATTTGTACAGCCATTCATCATGGTGTTGCCCGCATGATTCCTGTTGCCAGTCTTGACGAAGCCTTTGCATACAAGAAAAAAGGATTTCTTGTAGCCGCAGAGCGCGATGCTGTGAAACAGGATGGCGTTGACTTTGGAAATTCTCCTTTTCATTTCATGAGTCCCGAATTGGAAGGAAAAACCATTGCTATTTCTACAACCAACGGCACACAAGCTATCGATGCTGCGAAACAGGCGCATCAAGTTGTAATCGGATCCTTTCTTAATCTCGGTAGTTTAGCGGCATGGCTCGAACTGCAAAGCAAACCGGTTGTAGTATTGTGTGCAGGCTGGAAAAATCGCTTTAACCTCGAAGACTCGCTTTTCGCAGGTGCGCTGGCCAATGCGCTCATCAAAAGCGGAAAATTTGAAACAGCTTGCGATTCGACCATTGCCATGGGGCACTTGTTTCAACTCGCCTCGCACGACCTGTATGCATTTCTCGAAAATTCATCGCATCGCAAACGCCTGAAAAACCTGAATCTCGAAAAAGATATTCGTTATTGCTTGCAATACAATACCATGGATACCATTCCGGTTGTTGAAGATGGCAGCATTGTACGCCTAAAAATCGCCGAACAGCTTAGTTTACATAAAGCATGAAAATCGGATTAAAAATTCTCGTAGCCTCGGCAATTTTGTTATGCCTTTTTGCTGCCGGAATTCCGCATGCCAATACCTGGGGCTTTTTTGCACACAAGCAACTCAACCGCATTGCCTGCTTCACGCTTCCCGATGAACTCATCGGATTCTATAAATCGAACATTGAGTTTGTAACCGAGCACGCCGTTGACCCCGATAAGCGCCGCTATGCAGTTACAGACGAAGCCGCCCGACACTTCATCGACCTCGATCGCTACGGCCAAACTCCACTCGATTCGATACCCAAGAAATGGGAAGATGCAGTGAAAAAATATAGCGAGGACACCCTGAAAGCCCACGGCATTGTTCCCTGGCACATCGATGTGATGGTAAAGCGATTAACCGCTGCATTTCGGGCACAGGATTATGACCGAATTTTGCGACTCTCGGCCGATTTGGGACACTACATCGGCGATGCACACGTGCCTTTGCACACCACGAAAAACTACAACGGGCAGTTAACCAACCAAAAAGGCATACACGGATTCTGGGAATCGCGTTTACCCGAACTTTTTCATGAGGATTATGATTTTTTTGTAGGCAAGGCACGCTATATCGAAGATCCTTTAGCCGAGGCCTGGAAAGCAGTAGCCGAGAGTTTTGCTGCCAAAGATTCAGTATTGCTGTTCGAAGCGGCCTTGAACAACCAATATCCGCAAGACCGCAAATACGCATTTGAAAACCGTGGCGCTGCCATGATGCGGGTTTACAGCAAAGACTATTCGGAAGACTACCACAAGCAATTGGATGGCATGGTTGAACGGCGTATGCGCAAAGCCATTATTACCATTGGGTCGATGTGGTTCACAGCCTGGGTAAATGCCGGGCAGCCCGATTTAAAACCGCTGAAAGACAAGAAGATTTCGTCCGAAACCGAAGCCGAATTAGCCGAAGAAGAACGGCAGTTTCAATCGGATAAAATTAAAGGCAGAAGTTGCGATTAGTACCATGTTGGGTTTTGTGAAGAAATCCAATTGAATTTAGGTTAAAACTATCCATCTGCGCGTATCTTTGCCGCAGATTTAGCTATGATTTTTCTTACTCGCAAGGAACATTTTAATGCGGCGCACAAGCTTTGCCGCGACGATTGGTCGGACGAAAAAAACAAGGAAGTATTTGGGAAATGTGCCAATGCCAACTGGCACGGGCATAATTTCGATTTGTTTGTTACCGTAAAGGGAACGCCTGACCCGGAGACCGGATTTGTGGTTGATTTGAAAACGCTGAGTTCGATTATCAAAGAACACATCGTAGAAGAGCTCGATCACAAGAATTTGAATCTCGATGTGCCTTTTATGAAAAACGTGATGCCTTCGACCGAAAATCTGGCAATTAAAATCTGGGAAATACTCTATCCACTGGTTCAGAGCGAACGTTGCGTATTGCATTGTGTGAAATTGTACGAAACCGAAAACAACTTCGTCGAATATTATGGCTGATGCATCGAAGTCGCCTGATGAAAAAGGCTACAGCAAGCAGGAAACATTTGGAGCAGCAGGTACCGCGCATATGGCCGATGCATACCGCTCCATCATTCAGCAGCTGGGCGAGGATCCCGATCGCGAAGGCTTAATTAAAACACCCGAACGGGCTGCCAAGGCCATGCAGTTTCTGATGCAGGGGTATGATCAGAATCCGGCAGACATCCTAAAATCGGCCATGTTTGCCGAAGATTACAAACAAATGGTTTTGGTAAAGGACATTGAAGTGTATTCGATGTGTGAGCACCATTTGTTGCCGTTTTTCGGTAAAGCGCATATTGCATATATCCCCAACGGACATATTGTTGGACTGAGTAAAATTCCACGACTGGTTGATGCCTTTGCACGCCGGATGCAAGTGCAGGAGCGCCTAACCACCGATATACGCAATTGCATCGATGAAACATTGCGCCCATTGGGTGTTGCCGTAGTCATTGAAGCACAGCATTTGTGCATGCAGATGCGTGGCGTTCAAAAACAAAACAGCGTAACAACTACCTCAGCTTTTACAGGCGAATTCATGGAGGAAAAAACGCGGGCCGAGTTTATATCACTCATCGGAACCCGGCTTCATTAAAGCCTCTTAATTTAAAAAATCCCGAACCTCGTTTAGAAGTTCGGGATTTTAATTTTATTCCACGCTAACTCAGGGCACGAGTACAATTTCAATATCCCGATCACTTATATTCTGCACAGCATCTCGTACAATAAGTTCGATTGTATAATTACCAGCTGGCAGATTACTTATTGGAATGCTCTGATTCAGATTAAACTCTGTACCGCTTAATGCAATTTCGGTCTCGTAAACCACTGAAGATCCTGATAGCAATATCAAATCAGCATCTTCGAGTGCAACATTATCTGTCAAAATAGCCGTTACATTAAGCCCTGCACTTAATGCAATTGTGTCATTTTGTGATGGTGAAGTAATCGTAACGATGGGCGCCAGTTGATCGCCCGAATTTTGAATGTAAACATCGCGCTCAACGATTTCGCTCTGGTTGCCCGCTTTATCCACAGCAGTTAAAATAACGTGGTAGGTTCCGGATGCTGCATCGGCAGGTATATCGATGTGCTCATGCACCGAAGTTGACGCTCCAGAGAGATCAAGAATCATAACGGTTTCCCAGTAGGCAGCACCATCTATCTTACCATGATTATGACCATCTTCGGCCGAGTGGATATCGATTTTTAATTGCGACAATTCATCGTTGTCGCTAATGCTTGCTTCGATATGCAATTCGCTGCCTGTAAGCAGCGTATCGTTCATGGCAGGTTCCTCAACAGCTGTAATTGTAGGCGCCTGGGTATCGGGAGTGTCCTTTTTGCAGGACGAAATAAAAAAGGAAGCACATAAACACAGTGCTCCAAACAAAATGGTTTTAGAGTTCATTGTAAATTGAAAATAAGGTGAAAAATGAAATTAAATCAACTGAACAATCATGCTGCAGGCGGAGCACGTCCCGATTTAAAATCAAATGCACCGAAGGGCTGTTGCCCACATGCCAGCGATGCAAACTCCAAAAAAGAAAAATCACCAACAACTATTGAAACAAACGATTGAATCCAGGCCGAATTCATGGCCTTCTCAGGATTCTTACAGTGTTTGTGTGCTAAATCAAAAGCTAATTCGCCCTCAAGCGGACTTGCATGCTGCGTGTGTTCCTCATGCGCATGCACCAAAATATGCAACGAGTCGGGAATCCACTGCAGCAGCAGACAAACCAATACAAGGTATGCAGCCCAAATTCGAAGCATCAGGTTCCCGATTTTGATGTTTTTAATGGAACAAGCAAAGTAAGCATAAAGTTTCGACCAGCCTCCGGTAAATTCAATTGACGGTATCGATTTAGGTGCGCAAAGTAAGCCGTATCGAAAGCATTCTGAATATTTCCAACCAGTTTTATGGGATTTTTCCCAATGTTCACATCCATCCCAAAACTTAGGTTCAATAACGCGAATCCATTTGTTGCCTTTTCGTTGCGAGCTACTTCATTTTGTGCCGCTGCCAATTGAATTTGTGCCCCGAAAAATACATCCTTGACCCAATGTCCCCATTTCTCCCATTCGTATTCGGCATCCACACGCGCCTGTAAAGGAGGCATAAAGGGCAGGTAGTATTGCGTTTCGAGATTCCATCCACGTGTATACTGCGCTGTTACGCCAACATGCAAATGCTCGGTAAAATGTACATCGCCCTGCAATTCGGCTCCGTAGTGCAGCGCATCGGCCTGATTGTATTGGTATAAAATTCCAGCTTCGGGCAAGGGCGAAAATTTCGCTTGCGGCTCGAGGAAAATAAAATCGTTGAAGAAATTAATGTACGGGCTAAAATTAAGCTCAACATGCTGATTGCTATATCGAATCAACAAATCGTTCTGCAAACTGCGCTCTGAAGTTAGTGTCGAATCGCCCAGTTCGTGTCGAAAGGTGCCGTGGTGCACCCCATTCGAGGTAAGCTCGGGGGCTGTTGGAATGCGGTATGCCGAACCGATGTTGTATTTGATGTTCAAATTGTTCGTTGGAAACCACGATAAACCTGTGCTTCCTGAGAAATTGGCAAAATAACGCTCGAGTTGCGGACTGGCCTGATCGTAGCCGGTAATCGTTACCGAATCGGCATAAATGGCCCGAAATGCCCGTTCTGTATTGAGTTGCGCATAATCGAAACGCAAGCCGGCATTCAGCAGTAAGTTCTTACCATCCTGCTTGAAAAAAGCAAATGCCCCTGCCTGATTGCCCGTAAAATTGGGGATGAGGAAATTAAATCCACCAATGGCATTGCGCTGATGTGTTGCATTTGCCCCCAAAACCCAACGCCGCTTTTCGCCTTGTGGGACATGCAAGCGGCTATTCAGCGAATAGGTTTGCAGCAGAAAATCGAGTTCGAGCGTACCTGTTGGCTGCGGACCTTTGCCATGCAAATGTGGAAACGAATATTCGCTGCGACGGTTATTTTGGTAACCCAGATCGAGCTCAAGCCATGATTTCCCAAGCAGAAAACTCGAATTAGAAATGATTTTCGCATGCCGAACATGCTGATAAGGCAGATCGATATCGCGCTTTAGCGTATCGTCGGTGAGTTGGTAACCACGCGGAATGCCGTGTGCCCCAGAGAAAAATCCCGATTTCTGATCGAAATAACTGAACGTGAGCGAGGTCACGCCCCAAGATTTTGTAGTACCAAGCATCCATTGTACTGCATTTTCGCGGCCCGCAGTATTTTTTAGGCGTCTGTTCACAATGGGCAACACATACGAATTGTAGATAAACGAATCGGCTGGTACACGATAATCGGCAAAATTCTGCGCCGAAATGCGCAAGCGGGTAAACAGGTTATTGCGGTTGGTTGCAATCATGGCCGAAACGCCACCAAAGTCGTTCACGCTGCGATACATGGTTTGTACAGCAGCTTCGGTCGAATTGAGCTCGGGTGCCGGTGCCGGACGAATGTTGAGCACACCGCCCAAGCCATCTGACCCATAAAGCAAGGATGCCGGACCTTTGATGATTTCGATGCGCTCTACCGAAAATTGGTCGATTTCCAATCCGTGGTCGGCGCCCCATTGCTGGCCTTCCTGTTTAATACCGTTTTCGGCCACCACCACACGATTAAATGACAGACCACGAATTACAGGCTTCGAAACGCCCATACCGGTACTAATACTGCTCACGCCGGGAACGTTTTCGAGCGTCCGCATCAGCGAAGCATTGCCATTTTTGAGCATTGCACTGCGATCGACTACCGTAAGTGCCTGCGATTGTTCGCGCTGGCTCTGCTTGAGCATGCTTTCTTCGATTGTAACATTGTTCAGTTCGATAGAAGCCGGTTCTAAAGTGATGCTTATTTGAGCATCTGCATTGTCGAGCCATACGTCCATTTCTTTGGCGCGATAACCGAGTAGTACAAAATGTAAGTGGTATTTACCGGGTTTAAGCTTGCCGATGCTGAAATTCCCCGAAGCATCCGATTGTGTTCCGCGCGCCAATTCGTGAATCGAAATTCCAACGCCTGGGAGCGGATTATTAGACGCATCGGTAATTTTTCCTGCTATGTTTTGAAGGGATTGAGCGAATGCCTGATTTTGCAGCGCGGTGGAGAAGAACAGCAGAATGGCCAAGCGAAGCAGCATCAAATTCACATGCACAAGTTCGGAACAAAGCTAAAATAATTGGCCTAAAATTCTTAGTAAAGCCAATCAATGATTTAAGTCTTGGTTTTGATGTTTTTAACAGACCTGTGAATAATTAATCCCAAAAAGCTACGTTGAATTGTTATTTTTGTGATGAAGCAATAAACACGGGAATATTTATGGAAGAATTTCATCTCGATGGCAGTATTTTCCCGATGGTTTCGCGGTTCGAGGAGATGCTGGAACGAAACGAAGCATACTATTTCGAGCGCCAGGATTTAGAAGATATTGTTGACTACTACATTCAGGAAAATGCGCATCAAAAGGCGATGAAAGCCATTCGCTTTGCCGATTCGCAGTATCCCGATACCAGTTTTTTCACCCTGCGCAAGGCGCAATTATGGGCAAGCAAGGGCAAGCATCAGGAAGCATTGGATGCTGTTGAACATTTGATTTTGTTTGAACCCGGAAACCCGGATGTACACATCACACGCGCTAGCATCTATTCAATGCTCGGTCGTCCGGCAGATGCCATTGATTGTTTTAAAGATGCATTGCGAATAGACCGGAAACTCGAAGATTTGTATCTCTTCATTGCATTCGAGTTTCAGAATATGGGTAAATACGCCCAAGCGGCCCGTTATCTAAGACGTGCACTGGAGTTAAGCCCCGAAAACGAAGCGGCGCTTTTTGAGATGGCCTTGTGCTTTGAAGTAACCGGAAAATTGAATGCCGGAATTCGGTTTTTCAACGAATTTCTTGACGAACACCCTTATTCGCGTGTGGCATGGTATGCATTGGGTCAGTTGTACACCAAAAACGCTCAATTAAAACTCGCATCAGAGGCATTTGAGTATTCGATTACAATTGATGAAAAGTTTGGCGCTGCCTGGTTTAGTCTTGCCAATGTACTTTCGGCTTCCGAACGCTTTGCGGAAGCCATTGAAGCTTACAAAGAATGTATCAAGCTTGATGAACCCGATGCCAATACCCTAATGTTTATCGGCGAATGCTATGAGAACAGTGAGGATTACACTACGGCACTTGAATATTACGAACAAGCTATAAAACTTGATCCCGAATTAGCCGATGCATGGATTGGAAAGGGTGTGGCATATGATGCACAAGGCAAAACACACGAAGCGCTCTCGTTTATTAAAGTTGGTTTGAACCTGGATCCATCGCGTGGTACGTTTTGGTTTATTCTAGGCGATTTGCAACTTAAGTTAGGTAAATTCGATGAAGCCGAAGAGTCATACAAAAAAGTATTGGAACTTGAGCCCGAAAACATCGAAATATGGGTATTCCTAACGAATTTATTGGTAGAACGCGAAAAAAAACAAGAAGCACTCGAAACCATCGCACTTTCATTGAAATATCATTTGGCCGAACCACGTCTGATGTTGCAGCATGCCGAAATGATGTTGCTAAATGGGATTGAAAAAGAAGCATTGGTTACAGCCCAAATGGCCTTTACACTGGATGGAGAATTGTTCAAAAAAATTTCGGATGAGCTGCCGGCATTAAGTGCGAATGCAGAAATTCGCCAACTCAATACCTGGTATGGAAAAAACAACGAATTATAACTTACCTTTTCTTCCAGAACGCGATTCGAAACCACGCGAAAAAGGCCTTACCATGATGATGGACAAAGGCTTAAGTTTGACACAAGCGCGCAATTTCATCGAATCGTCGCTTGCATATACCGATTTGGTGAAGCTTGGGTTTGGTACAAGCATCATCACTTCCAATTTGCGTGAGAAGATTCAGCTTTATCGCGATGCCGGATTAAAAGTCTACCTGGGCGGAACATTATTCGAAGCATTTCTGATTCGTGGATTATTTAACGAATACATTGCATTTGCAAAGGATTTGGGGCTCGATACCGCCGAGGTTTCAGATGGATCGATCATTCTTCCGCATAAAAAGAAATGCCAGTACATCGAAAAACTGGCAAAACATTTCACTGTACTATCTGAAGTTGGATCCAAAGAAGCTGGAATTCTCATCGCTCCCGCTAAATGGATTAGCATGATGAAAGCTGAGCTCGAAGCCGGTTCGTGGAAGGTAATTGCTGAAGCGCGCGAAAGTGGTAATGTTGGCATTTATCGTCCCAATGGATCTGCGCATGTTATGTTGGTAAACCGAATTTTAAGCAAAATTCCCGGCGATAGCATTCTTTGGGAGGCACCACTGAAGTCGCAACAGGCCTGGTTTATTAAAACCATGGGGGCCAATGTGAATCTGGGGAACATTGCTTACGACGATGTAATTCCGCTGGAAACCTTGCGTTTGGGCTTACGTGGGGATACCTTCTTCCAGTTTTTACCCGAAGAATTTCAAAAATTAAAACAAGTAGCAGACGAATGAACGAGATAACCGTACAGGATTTACAGAAAATGCGGGAGGCCGGAACACCGCATCAATTGATTGATGTGCGTGAGGTACATGAATATGAACTATCGCACATCGGTGGTGAGCACATTCCCATGGCGATGGTCCCCTTGAATCTCGATAAGGTTAGACGCGATATTCCGGTTGTGATACAATGCCGCAGTGGCGGTCGTTCCGGACAAATTACCCGCTTTCTCGAAACACAAGGCTTTACCAACGTTTCTAATCTTCAGGGCGGCATATTGGCCTGGGCCCGCGACATAGAGCCGGGAATGCAGGTTGGCTGATGCGTTCGTTTTATTTACTCGGTAAATCGCTTCCCCACAGCTTTTCTCCGACGTATTTTACGGAGAAATTTAGGCGCGAAGGAATAGTAGACGCAGCATATTCAATTGCTGAGCTTCCCGAAATCAATGCCTTTCCGCAGTGGATTTCCGAACAGGAATCGCTCGCCGGTATGAATGTTACCATTCCGTACAAGTCGGTCATTATTCCCTTTCTCGATGCCATAGATGACGAAGCGAAAGCCATTGGTGCAGTTAATACCATTGCGGTTCGCACACATACTGGAGTTTCGTCTAAAATACATCCCAACTTATTTCTTCAGGGGTACAACACCGATGCTCCGGCATTCTCGGCAGAGATTCGACCCTTGCTTCGCCCATGGATGGACACTGCATTAATCCTGGGCAACGGAGGCAGTGCTGCAACCGTGCGCTATGTTCTCCAAAAAATTGGAATTACCTGCATCACCCTTAGCCGAAGTAGGAACGATAACACACTGCATTGGAACGACCTCAGTGCTCAGCTCCTTAGGCATACTAAGCTCATTGTGAACACAACACCGATGGGGCAGTTTCCGGCAATCAACGATTATCCGCCGCTACCCTTTGATGCGCTAAGTTCGGAGCACCTTGTATTCGATTTGATATACAATCCCGAACAAACCAGACTTCTTCAACTGGCCAAAGAGCGCGGCTGTATGGTGCAAAACGGCCTGGGTATGTTGCACCTGCAAGCTGAGAAAAGCTGGGAGATTTGGAATGCAACAGATTAAGCAAAGACGATTTTTTATTTTTGAACCATGAAAACACGCCTCTTACTTTTTGCTTTGGTGTATTTGTTCGTTCCTGAAAATCATGTCGATGCCCAGGAATCGCGGTTTTATGTGAAGTTAAAATCGGCAGCGATGCAATTTGCCCCCGATTTAATCGAAGAAAGCGTTCAATACCAACAGGAAGGGAATTGTCGAACCGAAAAATTTATCCTATATCGAAAAAGGGAAGAGATTCTTGATTCGGCCATTTGGATGGTCTGTGTAACAGGGATTGAAGTTGAGATTCTTAAAAATGATGCGCCCTATCATCAGTTTAGGCTCGAAGAGGGTGAACAAGAGGGCCGTATCGGAAAGGTAAAAGGTAAATTGGTGGCAAAAGCCATACGCGATACGCTTACCAATAAAATTCGTGTTTGGGAATTGAGCGACAAATTTGACCAGCGTTACCGAATCGTTTATAATCCAGAGGCCAAGCGAATAGAATCGCAATTTGAGCCATTTTCGCAAAGACACGCTTTGCAGAATTTCATGTTTCAGGATATTCCATCTGCATTTTCGCCAATAACGAATCCGGCAGCCACAGTAAGTGAATTAATACCGGGCGATGCCCTGCAAATAGTATATCACGAAAAAAACGACACAGGCTCAATTCCACGTCAGATAAATGATTATTTGGTACTTGAACGCGATGTGCGGCCTGAATTTCCGGTTACCCGCATCGCATTTACGACAACAGATCTGGTTACGGGCGTAACATTAAATAACGATACCATTGAGATTCAAGAATTACCCGATGGATTGTTCATCGGTAATAATCTGGCGATTCCCTTTTCGGCTTATTCCAGCGGCTTTTATTACGTTAATCCTGCAGAGGGCGAATGGCGTTGTTACATGTTGCCTCGCGAAGATTTTGTGGACCCATTACTCGAATTGGTATATCAGGAACAAAAACAACTTCATGGAATATCAACCGATATATTGAATTATTGGAATTCAGAACTCCCCTACCGGATTCGCTGGATTCGCAACTTCCCACTGCCCTTTCAGGAATATGAAAAGTTAGTAGCCCAAATAAAGTATATCAAACGCGGTGGAATTGAAAGCGGATTAAAGTTTTCAAATGGAACCTCGCTAAAAACAGGAATTCGCTATTTAGATGAATCGCCCGATGGCTTGAATTTAACCATCTTTGTTTCATCCAAAGGCAGTTACAGCATAGAGTTAGTAGATGGAGCGAATCAAACAATTTCAACCTTACCAGCAAGCGTTAATTTGAAAGCGGGCATGCAAAAAGTACAAATCAAATGTTCGGGTAAGCAAGCGGAACGTTATTACAAAGTGATTCTAAAACAAGTGGCTTCAAACAAGCCAGTTGTCCTTCAGGAATTTGTTTTTCTATCGCGTTACTTCTAATAAAAAAGCCACCCAATTGGATGGCTTTTGTTGCGTTAGTTGTTTGTATTGAATCTAACTGGCTATTGTTTGATAATTTTCTGCATTTCAGTATATCCATTCGAGCTAAGACTAATAAAATATACTCCTCCTGAATATTCGCTGAGAGATAACTCGCGGATGAAGTTGGCATCTGCAGCCGGAATGCTTTCCTGATAAACAATTCGACCTGCAAGGTCGATCAATTTCAAGTCGAGCGGATTTTCGCCTTTTGTCAAAATATTCAGACTTATTCTTTCGCCTGCGGGATTCGGCCATGCTTCAAACAGAAATTCACTTTCCATAATTTCCTCAGAACCAAAGTTTGCAAATTCGTCGGTGCGAGCCAAAGGTGTGCAATTTTGCAGACCGAATACGGCGTTTACATCAAAGCCATCGCCCACGCCGGGAAAATTACAAATGCCCTGAAAGGTTACATCGGTAATTTTGAGATAGGTAATAAATGGTAAACTGCCCAAATCGACCTTTCCATCGCGGCAAATGATTGAACCGCCTGCTACCTCTCCATTTCCGGCATCGGCACTTAGTATTGGAAGTTCATAGAATGTAACCCCATCGCAAGAGCCCTCTATTTTTGCCTTTTCCGGATAATTGCTACAGGTCCGAGAAGCATTGTCGTTAAACGAAGTTTCGAAAATCTGGATATCCGATCCAGGTCCGTTGAACAATGCATAAGGGAAGGTCAAAACAACGCTACCTCCATTTCCAAGTGAGAAAAAGTTATTGTTGGCAGATGATGTTGTAACGTCGTTCGCATAAATATTTGTCAGATTTGCAGGTAAACCAAGCATTTTTGAAGGAATATCGCGAGCAGCAGGCACCGGAGCTCCTATTTCTGTTAAACCTTGTGTTGACTGCGGATTTCCAAGAAAACCATTGGCTGCATAGCGCGATAAACCTGTTTCGGCTGGGGTGCTGCATGTAAGGTATCCAATCACACCATCAACATCGAATCCATCGCCATCAGATGAATAATTATCGGGCGAAACATCCTTTATTTTCAGATATTTTACCCAAGGGAAGCATCCAAGTTCCAAATCTCCATTATGGCAAATCGGAGCAGTCTCTGTGGTTAACTCAATCCAATTGCATAAATCCTGAGAAGCCCAAACTCGAGCCTTTTCTGGATATGTCTCACACGTGTAACTCCACGTTGTTTCAACCACAGTAATATCAGGTCCCACTTGGTTGCAGACTGCACTCGAGAATTCCAATACAACCTCTCCACCCATTCCCAAGGAATAAAAATTAATCGGACCAAATACATCGGTGTTTTCAGGTGCTCCGGTCATCTTGCCTGAATCAGATCGATTAGCATCAACCGGACTAATCAAATCTACCTTCGGACCTTGATTGGTAGAAATTACATTACTAATGTAGGCCTGCGCTTGCAAACCATTCAACGCACAGACCACGAGACCTGCACTTAAAATTTTACGAGTTGTTTTCATAAATAAAAGGGTTAAATTGTTGAGACAAAATTGAGATTTGCAGCGCGTGTGGTTTATGATATAAATCACATTTACTACATTTATTTTACTTTCGTGCAAATAAATAAACCAAACACCTTTTATTCAGTACGTTTAAAGTCAAATCATAAAAATCTATCGGAATTTTTCAGATCGAGCATTGCGTATAACTTAGAGTTCGTCGCTACGGTCTGTTAACTCACCGTGCGATGCTCATCGATTTGCATTCCTATCGTTTTATGTTCCGGGCAAGCTCTTCAATGCGTTGGTCAATTAATGACCGGTTGTATGCCTTGAGCTCAAAAACACCATCGCTTGCAAATGAAATATAGCAATTCTCGAGTTTTCCATCTTCGTGAAGCGCTTCCAACAAACCATGCAGGTATGGTTTCTTCGGGATGACTCCCCACACCAATTTGACTATTTCCAATACCGGATCTATACACGATGACCCTTTTTTTAGGGCATCATACGATTTATATACCTCATGAAAGAGGCTTTCATTATCTGAATCGGCACAAGAAAAAATTGCACATTTCCGTGAGGTCCACATGCTACGAATCATTCTAACTCCATTTGCTCGAATTTCAACTCCGCGAACGGAAAATGAATAAACAATCTGCCGATGGACTAAAACAACATGCGGAGGTAAATGCTCTATTCCGAGTAATGCAATAAACACATTGTTTGATGCAAAATCGGGAAAAGTTTCCTCAGGGTTAAGGTAAAACCAGCCTTCATCCACACGCTAAAATTCTATTGTTCCATTAAAAACGCAAACTGCTTCGCCGGTGAGTGTTACCCCTGAATAACCAGCATTTTCTTTAATGAATGATACATTGAGCTCGCCACCGCGCGTGAAGACTCGAACAGGATTTGTTTGCATCTTATCTGAAAACACTGCTGCAAGTGCCGAAGCTGTAACGCCGGTTCCACACGAAAGCGTCTCCTCCTCTACTCCACGCTCGTAAGTTCTAACGGTTATCGAATCGCCATGCAACTCAACAAAATTCACATTTACGCAAAAATGAGGCTGAATTTCTTATGCGTCGCCCTTCGGTATTTACATCAATTACAGCTGCATCGTCGACAAAACAAACATAATGAGGGGAACCCGTATCGAGTAAAAAATCGGATTCGATCGACTCGATAGTATGCACCGATTGCATCGACAATTGCACTACATGTCCGTGTTCGGTAGTTCCACGGATTGACGCTTTGTGTAATCCATCGTAAGCTAGAAATTCGAAATTGGTTTTCCCCGGAAAAATTGTATGTGCAAAAGCTGTTACACAACGTCCACCATTGCCGCACATTGAGCCCTCATAACCATCAGCATTGAAATACAGCATGCGAAAATCTGAACCGACTTCGCTTCTCAATAAAATCAGCCCATCAGCACCTATTCCGAATCGGCGGTTACAAAGTTTCCGAATCAAGGAACTGTTGGTGGCATCAAAGTGTTTTTCACGATCATCGATAAGAATAAAATCGTTTCCGGTAGCCTGATACTTATAAAACTGAAATTTCATGAACGAATTTGTTTTGGCAAACTTTCTTCTGCGGCAACGCTAAATGGTAAAAACCGATCGGTTTGATTGAGCCGAAATGTTATACTACCAGATTGAAGATAAAACACCCCATTATCAAAATAGACTTTAACCTGCTCTTGAGGATCTAGTCCAAACGTTACGAGCGTATTGCGAATGAATTTATACCCTCGAAAATTAACCGGCGATTTCCAGTACTCGATGCGAATTTGCGGACTCTCTGCAGAACTACCACCTTGAAAAAGAGTTAAAAGTGAATCTGTTTTTGATGAAGTAGAAAGTGCTATCAACGAAATAAATTCAGCCGAGAGCAATTCATCACGCCTCACCACTATTGTTTCTGCATTATCGACTACAAGCAAAGCACTATCAGATACACCTGCCAAAGAATCTGATTGTTGCAAAATTTCCTGATTCCAATCGGTAGATTTAGTGTTTCGTTTAGCCCCATTTAAAGTTTTCGAGGACGCACGTTTGATGGTCAAATCGACAATTGTGTCTGCATCCTGCTTTCCCGATTTGTTACCGGCAAAAGGCAACCAATCGAAGCCAAGCTGCCACAAAAAGAAAATTCCAAAAGCGACCAAAACACCAATCAAAATTCCACTGATAAAGGAACCGGAGGAACGCATAGCACAAAAAATGTTAAAACCGCAATAGGATGAATCAAACTTCGTTTGTTGCGCAAATCTAATTCATTTTACTACGCCATTTCGAAATTGTTATCCACCATTAAAAAGAGTTATGGACAAGGTTTCATGTAAATTTGGCAGGGCACTATTTTTGAAAAGACAAATCAAAAAATAAAATCATGAACAAGGTAATTTCATCGCTGCTTATAGCCCTTATCGGAGGTATATCGGCTTTAGCCTTTAACCATTTCTTACAAACTAATTCGCAGGCAGAGGCCCAGCGCTTAATCAACGAACGGATTCCGGTTAAATTCGCCGGCAATACAGCCGCATTATCTGGCAGTGCCCCTGATTTTATTCAGGCAGCAGAAATGTCGGTACACGGCGTAGTACACGTTAAAACGCTCGTAAGCGGCAATCGGAATTACGATCCGTTTTTCGATTATTTCTTTGGCAGCCCTTACCGAAATTCACCTAGCCAGCCAACTGCATCAGGTTCGGGTGTAATTATTTCTGAAGATGGCTACATCGTAACCAACAACCATGTAATTGCGAATGCCGAAAAAGTCGAAGTGGTATTGAACGATAAGCGAGAATATCCGGCAACAGTAATCGGACGCGACCCGAATACCGATCTTGCATTGCTTAAAGTAGATGCGAAGGGACTCCCATTTATTTATTATGGTAATTCAGATGATGTAAGAGTTGGTGAATGGGCGCTTGCCGTTGGAAATCCATTTAGTTTAACATCAACGGTTACGGCCGGAATCATTAGTGCCAAAGGAAGAAATATCAATATTCTCAACGAAAAATTCGCCATCGAATCGTTCATTCAAACCGATGCAGCAGTAAATCCCGGCAACAGCGGAGGTGCTTTGGTAAATTCGAAAGGCGAACTCATCGGCATTAATGCAGCCATTGCCTCCAATACAGGTTCGTATTCGGGATATTCTTTCGCAATTCCAGTAAATATTGTTCGCAAAGTAGTAGCCGACTTACTCGAATATGGCGATGTACAACGTGCTTTTATTGGGGTTGTACTCGAAAATTTGGATGCGAAACTGGCGAATAAAAAAGGCATCTCGAACATTCAAGGCGTATACGTTTCGGGCTTAAATGCTGGAGGAGCTGCCGAAGAATCGGGCATCCTACCGGGGGATGTTATTCTTAAAGTACAGGAAAATCAAGTGAATAATCTGCCCGAATTGCAGGAACAAATTGGACGCTACCGGCCGGGCGATAAAGTTGATATCACCATCAGCCGAGATGGGAAAGAGAAAGTAATTCCGGTAACGCTTAAAAACAAAAATGGTGACACGCGTCTCATTCGCTATTCCGAATCTGTTGCCAATGAACTCGGTGCCGAATTCGAACAACTTAGCGAAAAAGAACGTTCATCATTGCGGTTAGAGAACGGTGTGAAGGTTTCTAAAATTAGAGACGGGAAACTACGAAGGATTGGTGTACGCGAAGGATTTATTATTACCCACATCGGCGATAAACCAGTAGCAAACCTCGAAGACATAACCAACGCACTAAAATCCGAACGCCGAGGTATGCTCATCGAAGGCATGTATCCAAACGGCACGCGCGCCTATTATGGCTTGGGTATTTAAGGTCGATAGTTAAACTACAAAAGCCGCATTTCAAAGTAGAAAATGCGGCTTTTTTTATGTCAAACCTAATTAGCTTATTTGAGGTTACTACTTTATTTCCTTTAAATATTGCTTCAAATCAACTTTTACCTCCGAATGCAAAATATACAGCGCCAGCATATTCGGTAAGGCCATGGCCAAAATCATCAAATCGCCCAAATCGGTTACCGCTTTTAAACTCAAGGTACAACCCATCACCGTGCAGGTTAAGAACAAAAGATTGTAGGCATGTCGCACCCATGTTTTATCGCCGAATAAATAGGTCCATGCCTTAAGGCCGTAATACGACCACGAGATCATGGTCGAAAATGCGAACAGAAAAACAGCGACGGTTAGCAAATACGGAAACCACGAAATCACCGAACCAAATGCGCGGGAAGTAAGTGCCGTTCCTTCTATGTTTCCGGTAGTGTATTGTCCGGTGAACACAATTACCAAGGCTGTCATGGTGCAAATTACCACCGTATCAATAAAAGGCTCCAGCAAGGCTACAATGCCTTCGCTTACGGGCTTATCGGTTTTTGCAGCCGAATGGGCAATGGAAGCCGAACCAATACCTGCTTCGTTCGAAAATGCTGCACGCCGAAATCCGGTCATCATAACCCCCAGA
>CAZVHF010000014.1:0-1357 GCA_964627105.1 uncultured Chitinophaga sp. | reverse complement strand
ACCTTGAACGGCCGTACTTCCAAAAGCTTCTGAAAAAATTAATTTCGCCACCGATGCCATCTGATCGATGTTGTAAAAAATGATGAACAAGGCGCTTCCCACATACAACATGGCCATAAACGGAACTATTTTCTCTGCCACACGTGCAATTCCTTTCAAACCACCAATTATAACCGATCCGGTTAACAAAGCCAGCAAAACCCCAAACATGGTCGCATTGCCTTCAAGCACAGGAACCTGGGTCATAACCTGTGCAAATGCCTGATTGGCCTGCAACATGTTCCCTCCGGCAAGGGCTCCCCCAACACACAAAACCGAAAACAAAGCCGCCATGAATGCCCCGGTTTTACTCAACCCGAGCCGACTAAAAGCTACAGGAATATAGTGCATAGGCCCGCCCGACACTTCGCCCGATGCATTGATTTTACGGTATTTCAATCCTAAGGTGCATTCGGTAAATTTCGAAGTCATGCCCAGCAATCCCGCCACAATCATCCAAAATGTAGCACCGGGACCGCCCACCGAAATGGCTACGGCCACTCCGGCAATGTTGCCCAAACCTACCGTTGCCGAAAGTGCTGTGGAGAGTGCCTGAAAATGGCTCACCTCGCCTGCATCGCCCGGTTTATCGTATTTACCACGCACAAGGTCGATAGCCAGCTTGAAGCAACGAATATTTACAAAGCGCATTCGGAATGTGAGGAAAATGGCGCCCGAAATGAGCCACAACACAATAAACGGAACTTTAGCTCCCAGTTGCAAACCCAGGGCAGCAAAGGGATCCCAGAAGATAACCGTATCGAGCGCGTTTATCAGCGGAGAAAGCAATTCCTCCGTAAACGAAGTGGTTAAAAGTACACTCATGCCTGTTGTTCTAGTTGTTGCTGCAAAATAGCCAGACCTTGTTCGAACGTATGCGGATTGTAACCTAATACGCGGCGCGATTTGCTCAAATCGAAACCTGTGCGTGGTGGACGTTTTGCCGGTTGATTGAGGCTGCTCGAATCGCTGCGCTGCACAATCGATTTATCAAGGTGAAAAAAGTCGGCCACACGGCTCACCAACTCAAAAATGCTCATGTAATCGGGTCCCGAAATATTGAAAATGCCTTGCGCTTTTTGTGTAGCGGCCAACAAACAGCCATCGGCCAGATCTTCGGCCAGCGTAGGCATGCGGAATTGATCATCGACAACCTTAATTGGTGAACCCTTTTCGAGCGCCGATTTTGCCCAAAGCACCACGTTCGAGCGGCTCATATTGTCGACCACCCCAAATACCAGAATGGTGCGTAAGATGGCCCATGATGTTGAGCGTTCCTTCACGATACGTTCGGCCTCGGCTTTCGACCAGCCGTAAT
>CAZVHF010000013.1:10403-23868 GCA_964627105.1 uncultured Chitinophaga sp. | reverse complement strand
CCGTCCTTCTGAATAGACTCCAGATTTTTCTTGCTTTTTCCTTCGATCTTCCAAAAATAATATCCTGCAGGCATATCATCGCCCGACCAACCCGAGTCGGTCGAATAGGTTAAGAATATTTGTCGTCCCCAGCGGTTGAAAATCCTGAACTCATACCCTTCGATTTCAAAACCCGGAACTACCGGAAAGAACTCATCGTTTATTCCATCGCCGTCGGGCGAAAACGACAAGGGGACATACATATCAAAATCTTCATACACCCTCACTAAATCGGTAACGGAAGCCTCGCATCCTTCTGCCGTGGTTACCATATACTGAACCAGGTACATGCCGGTATCGCTGAAGGTGTGTAACGCATAAGCTGTGTCGAAACCAATTAGGGGAATTGTATCTATTCCATCAAATTGACTGATAGACCATGATGCATTGGTCGAATTCGGAGCCAAGCCACTGAACTCCACATTAGCATTCGATAAAGAAACTGTTGGAGGCGTAATGGTGTAGTCTAAAATAGCGCGGGGTAAAATCCGAACCTTGTTCACAATGCTCTGATTACCCGTACAACCTACCGGATCAACTACTGTTAAGCCAATCGTATAAGAGCCCGGATTCTGGTATTCGTAATATGGAGAAACCGCTGTAGAAGTGCTTCCATCGCCAAAGCTCCAGTAATAATTAAACGGGCCCATACCAGTTGGACTTGCGTTGAAGTTGAGTACCGAAGGCAAGCAATCGATTAACGTGTCGCTTTCGATATTGGGCTCTGGAATAGGACGAACAAATACATTCGTTTCTGCTGTCATATCGGCTGCCGGACATTCGTCGGTAATGGTAACCGTGTAGGTGCCACTGCTGCTAACCACAATTGAATTGCCGGTTGCACCTGTAGACCAGGCATAGCTATCGGCGGTTGAACAGGTTAAACGTACCGAATCGCCAAAGCAAAATGTAGTGGCTCCATCTGCATTGATAATTGGGGTAGGAGCTAAAGGAATAACGGTTAGAACCAATGGTGTTGAGGCTTGGCTTTCGCAACCGTTTGCATCGGTGAGGGTAGCTGTATATTGACCTGAATTGGCAACGGTAATGGGAGAATTGCTCATGCCGTTGCTCCAGGTAATTCCGGTAGCTGGTACAGAAGTAAGCACCACATCATCGCCATCGCAAAAACTACTAACCCCCGAACTGCTAATCTGCGGAGCAGGGGGAAGTGGATTGACATTGATGTTAACAGGCGCAGACCATGGCGAAATGCATCCGTAAATATCTATACGGCGAGCAGAAAACTCACCCGATTGTGAAACGGTAATCGAGTTTGTGGTAGCTCCGTTGGTCCATAAATACGTTGTACCTCCGTTTACCGAAAGTGTAGCAGTTTGACCATCACAGAAAGTTGTGCCACCAACTACATTGATTGTTGGTGCTAGGGGAGTGGGATGAAATGTAACGGTAACCGGTGCAGATGGAAGTGAAGCACAACCATTATCGTCTGTTACTACTAAAGTGTAATCTGTTGTATTTAATGGAGATGCTTCAGGATTGGCAATATTAGGATTGTTTAATCCTACTGCGGGTAGCCATTGGTAGCCGGCAACTGCAGCCCCAGTATACGTCAACGTATAGGAGAATCCGTCACAAAATTCTCCATCAGGGCCAACAGATGCTACTGGTAAAGGAGTCTCTATTACAACAGCCGAATCACTTGCCGAACACCCATTACCGTCAGTAACATTAACCGTGTAGGAGCCCGCCGAGACATTTGTCAAATTTTGAGCATTGCTTCCGTTATTCCAAACTATATTGTAGGGAAGTGTCCCGCCCAAAATGTTTGATTGAACGCTACCATCTGATTGCCCCGCACAAATGCTTGATGGTGAAACTGGAGATACTGTCAATGGGGCAATAGGCTCACTGATAATAAGATTGTTTACTTCAAATGTACATCCGTTATCATCATCAATGGTGATGGTGTATGTTCCGGCTTCCAAATTTGGAAAGTAGCCGGTTCCGTTGGATTGTCCATTGCTGAGTGAATATGCATAAGGGGTAGCTCCTCCGCTTGCTGTGAGCGAAACGGCTCCGGTAGCATCACCAAAACAGGCCACATTGGTAATGGAAGGCGCTGTAGTGCTAATATTTGATTGCTCACCAATCGTTACATTTTGAGGATGTATACATCCATTGTTGTCGATTACATTTACAATGTAGTTGCCTGAAGTTAATGAATTAAATACACCATTCGAATTTGTAACAGCACCCAATTGATATTGAAGTGGGGCGACACCTCCAATGGCATTTACATCGCACGATCCATTAGGGCTGCCAGCACAATCAGCATCAATAACAGAGCCTACATTTGACGCTATTGGAAGCGGTTGGGTAATGTTCACATTGATTGATGAGGGACAATTGTAGGCATCAGTAATGGTAACAGAATAATTCCCATTCGAAAGTCCGGCAAAAACTCCCGTTTGGTTGGAATTCCCATTGAGCGTGTAGGTATACGGAGCTTGGCCGCCAACCGAATTAATATCGAATGATCCGGTAGAATCGCCATTGCATAATACATTCTGCTGTGTTGCAATTGAATTGACAACTTCAGCATTTTCACTTAAAGCTACTTGAGCAGCTGCACTCGGACAACCTGTTGCATCGATACACACTACCGAATAATTTCCTGCTGCAAGATTTTGAGCGGGCATAGTAACAGGCGCACCATTTACCTGATAGGTATATGGGCCTGATCCACCGGAGCCAACTGCATCAATTATACCGGTTGTTTGTCCTTCACAGAGCACATCGGTAGTAGATAAAATACTTATACTTGGAGCCGCGATGCAGCCCGAAACAGTTGTATTGTTTGGAAGCGCATTTTGAGGAAAAAAGCCATCGCAGACATTTGATCCCCAACTCCCTGCAAAACCATCACCAACTGGGCTAACAGTAAGGCTAAGCGACGCCCCGGGAGTGGAGCCCACAGTTACCTCAATACACATTGTCCAAGGACCTGAACCCGCATCACCAAAATCATCACCGGTTTGCCCATTTCCATTTAAATCGAAAAAGAAACCCGGCCCAAAATTATTCCCCCCTAAATTGAACGTTCCGGGAACCCAAATCCATCCACCAGGCCCGCCTGTGCCTAAATCGTTTGGGTAAGTAACAGGCACAATTGAATTTGCAACCCAACCAGGGCCTAGTGTTATATCGAAACCCTCGAACCAATTAGCTCCATTCTGAGAATAATTGTTCACCGTTACGCAAATAACAACTTCGGTACCTGGAGCATAAACACCACCAACCGGTGCAGGATTGGGATTCGATGAAAATGAACCCATACAGTTCTGCGCCTGCACAAAACCAGGGATTAAAGTCAAAAGAGTAATACGAATGCAAGTTGATTGCCATCCAATCAAATGGTTGAATGCTTGCAGCCTCAAATATGCTTGATAAAAAGACTTACTAATAAAAAGTGCAAACTGTCTCACAATCGTATGATGCTCAATTGGAAATTAAGTTTGCAATTTAGTAAAAGATTACTGGAAAACAAATTCAAAAACGGCCGGTTCGACTACCGTATCAGGAACAAGTAGCCCTCCTGTTTGACCGACTCTAAATTCTTTTTACTTCTGCCGATAACCTTCCAAAAATAATATCCTGCAGGCATATCATCGCCCGACCAACCCGAGTCGGTCGAATAGGTTAAGAATATTTGTCGTCCCCAGCGGTTGAAAATCCTGAACTCATACCCTTCGATTTCAAAACCCGGAACTACCGGAAAGAACTCATCGTTTATTCCATCGCCGTCGGGCGAAAACGACAAGGGGACATACATATCAAAATCTTCATACACCCTCACTAAATCGGTAACGGAAGCCTCGCATCCTTCTGCCGTGGTTACCATATACTGAACCAGGTACATGCCGGTATCGCTGAAGGTGTGTAACGCATAAGCTGTGTCGAAACCAATTAGGGGAATTGTATCTATTCCATCAAATTGACTGATAGACCATGATGCATTGGTCGAATTCGGAGCCAAGCCACTGAACTCCACATTAGCATTCGATAAAGAAACTGTTGGAGGCGTAATGGTGTAGTCTAAAATAGCGCGGGGTAAAATCCGAACCTTGTTCACAATGCTCTGATTACCCGTACAACCTACCGGATCAACTACTGTTAAGCCAATCGTATAAGAGCCCGGATTCTGGTATTCGTAATATGGAGAAACCGCTGTAGAAGTGCTTCCATCGCCAAAGCTCCAGTAATAATTAAACGGGCCCATACCAGTTGGACTTGCGTTGAAGTTGAGTACCGAAGGCAAGCAATCGATTAACGTGTCGCTTTCGATATTGGGCTCTGGAATAGGACGAACAAATACATTCGTTTCTGCTGTCATATCGGCTGCCGGACATTCGTCGGTAATGGTAACCGTGTAGGTGCCACTGCTGCTAACCACAATTGAATTGCCGGTTGCACCTGTAGACCAGGCATAGCTATCGGCGGTTGAACAGGTTAAACGTACCGAATCGCCAAAGCAAAATGTAGTGGCTCCATCTGCATTGATAATTGGGGTAGGAGCTAAAGGAATAACGGTTAGAACCAATGGTGTTGAGGCTTGGCTTTCGCAACCGTTTGCATCGGTGAGGGTAGCTGTATATTGACCTGAATTGGCAACGGTAATGGGAGAATTGCTCATGCCGTTGCTCCAGGTAATTCCGGTAGCTGGTACAGAAGTAAGCACCACATCATCGCCATCGCAAAAACTACTAACCCCCGAACTGCTAATCTGCGGAGCAGGGGGAAGTGGGTTAACAATCACATTGATGGGTTGAGAACTTAAAGATACGCATCCATTTGCATCAATCGTTTGTACCGAGAAAGTGCCGCTTGATGACACTGTAATTTGAGAAGTATTTTGCCCAGATGACCAAATATACCCGCTCGCTATACCAGTGCTTAAAACGGTTGATCCACCCTCACAGAAATTGGTTGGACTTGAAGAACCTACAACCGGAGTTGAGGGTAGAGGGTAAACCGTTACAGTTATGGGTTCCGAAGGCGGAGAAATGCAGCCGTTGTTATCAGTAACGACCAGGGTATAATTTGTAGTGATGAGCGGCGAGGCATCAGGATTAGCAATGTTCGGATTGTTAAGTCCTGTTGAAGGTGTCCAGGCGTATTGAACGCCTCCCGAACCATTTAATGTAATGGCTTCGCCCGAACAATATGATTCATTCGTGCCCGGATTCGCCTCCGGCAAAGGGTTTACGGTTACCTGCACCTGATCGCTTGCCTCGCATCCATCAGTTGTAGTAATGGTAAGGGTGTAAACCGCACTTTCGGTAGTGCTAACCTGTGGATTAGAAGCGCTTGCATTGGACAAGTCGGTTGACGGAGACCAGCTGAATGAAGCTCCCGTATTTCCTGAGCCCTCCAGCGTTCCAGATTCATTCAGGCAATACACAACACTTGGCCCTGCATCAGCAAATGCTGCAGGAAAGACTGTAATTTCGATGCTGGCTGTAGCCGGACAAGCGCCTGTTGACGAGTTTGCTGTTACGGTGTAGGTGGTTGTTGCGCTTGGTGTAGCTGTAACGCTCGCGTTGGTGGAAGCAGGCAATCCATCTGCTTCTAGCCAATTATAACCTGAGGTTGAACCAGATGCCGTAAGTGTAACCTCCTCGCCAGGACAAATACCCGTTGATGAAGCAACAATTGTTAATGGAGGAGCAACGTCAATAGCAATAGTTATCGTACCTGTTGCAATACATCCATTCGCAGAAACGGCCTCCAATTGAAAGGTTGTTTCGGCAGCAATTACAGCATTTGTCGTTTGAGCATTGGGGCTTTCGAGCACTGCGGCCGGTGTCCATGTGTAGGTAGCGAAATTATCAGGTGTTGAAAGAGTGAACTCTTCGCCAACGCAGACGGTCGATTCACTCGATATAATTTGAAGAGGCACAACCGGATTTATTACAACCGGAAAGAGAAGTCTTCCGGAAGGGCAGCCATTTACAATCACATCTACATAATAGTTTTGCGTTATGGGAGCGGAGGTAGTGTTTGTGAGAACAGGTGTGTTGTATGTAGCTCCAACAAAGAGTAGCGGGCCACCACTTTGCTGACTATACCAGCGAAAAGTACCTGATGTAACGCCCAAAACACTTAAACTGGCAGACTGGCCCGAACAGATTGTATCGGGAACTATCGTAAGGCCGGGATTTGCTGGGTTGTCGACAACCAAAACATTATAATCTTCAGTTTCTCCATAAGTTTCATTTCCACATGGACTCGTAGGAACAGTATTGTAAGCGCTGCGAACCCGCATACGTGTTGTACCAAGAGGGATGTTTGAAGGTACATTAATATTCATTTGAAACTCCTGAAAACCTGATTGGCCAGAGCTTTGACCTCCATTGCAAATCTGTGTTCCTCCAGCAGGCGGACTATTTTCGAACACTCCATTTTGATCCCAGTCTACCCAAACTTTAAAGCCTTGAGCAAAGGCATTAATTCCTCCTTGTTGGGCACATTGAACGTGTGCGGTAAAAGAAGAGCCTCTGGCAACAACCAAGGTAATACCTGAGAAATAAGTGTAATTGTTAGGTAAGGCAGCTGTGCAACCTGTGTTCAAATTTGAAATGTTGGTTTGAGCCCCAGTAGTGTAGAAATTCGTTATGTTATCGTTTGTAGTCGGTGGATTGAAGCACGGATTTGTGTACGTGGGGAGGCAATATTGCGCGAAGGACAGATTTATCCCTAGCAATACTGCTATTAAATTAAGTAAAAATGTTTTGCTAAAGCGGCTAAACATAAAGCCAAAACTAATTCATTTTTAATAAAATGCAAACATGTTGTGAATAAATTCAGAAGCACACAAATTAATTATGCTTTTCGTGGCTTGCTTCATCGTTCATCTGTTTAATTAAGGCGTTAATTTCGCTTTCGGCTGTACGCAATTTTAATCTGCAAAAATTGACGAGTTCTCCAGCCCGTTTAACCTTATGGGCTAAGTCATCAATACTAACTGAATCATTTTCAATCGATGCAATAATCGCCTGTAATTCTGCATAAGCCAGTTCATACGACAGTTCTTCGTTTGGTGTAAGTTCTTTCTTTTTGGCCATAATTTAAGGTTGATTTTGGATTATAGCTTCGGCATTGCCATCGGCCATTATAATTTGGATGATATCGTTCGTTTTCAATTCAGTAGTCCGTTGAATTATTCTACCTTCTTTCTCTATGTAAGCGAAACCTCTTTTCAGGATTGCATTCGGACCATATGCTTTTGCAAGGGATTCCAAGGTGTTTAATCGCTCAGTAAGCTGTAGCAATTTGTGTGCGGGTATCATTTTTAATTTCGAGAATAATTCAGTTTGTTCATTTTTTGCTGAAGCCACTTTGTTTTGTGTTGCCAAGCGCAGTGAAAACAGTAACGCATCAGTTTCGCGTTTTTTCTTTGAAAGTAAAGATTCAAGATTGTTCCGTATCCAATTTTCGTTAGAGGTCAACTTTTGGCTATCGCGTATTAGGTTTTGATGCACTTTTAACACGAGGCGTTGCCTTAAATCGATTAGGCTTTGTTCGAACGCGGCATTGTGGTCGATAATAAACTCTGCCACTTTAGTTGGTGTTTTAAGGGCGCTGTGCGCAACCATATCTGCCAGCGAAACATCTTTCAAGTGCCCAAGTCCGGTTAAAACAGGCACAGGGAATCGGGCTATAGCTCTTACAAGCGAATAGGCATCGAAAAGCAATAAGTCGGTTTGAGAACCTCCTCCTCGAACCAAAACGACAACATCGAAACGCCCACCGGATTCATAAATTTCAACTAATCTTTTCACAAGCGTGTCTGCATTTCCTTCTCCCTGAACCATTACAGGGAAAAGTTGAATATCGAAACTGTACGCGTGCAGGTTATCGGTTAAAGTGTGTATAAAGTCTTGGTAACCTGCTGATTGCTCCGACGAAAGTACTGCAATGCGTCGTATAGCGAGTGGCAATGCAAGCCGATGATTTCGAGTTATAATTTCATCACCTTCTAACTTCACCGCATCTGGGTTTTCTCGCAGCAGGCGCTCAATGTTGAGTTGACGCTGTTTGCGGAGCATGCCTACAGTGTAATTCGCATCTATCGAAACCAGTTGGAGTTTCAGGCCCCGTGTAGCATGAAATTCAACGCGAACCTCCATCAATACTTCTATTCCATCGACCAATTTTTGGCCGGTTTCTGTTTCAAATCGCAGCATCGCCAGGTAAGCGGCATCGAATCCGAAACACGAAAGTTCGGCAATTACATCTCCTCTTTCGGCCGATTTTTCAATTAAATGAAAATACATATGTCTTCTGCCTTCATATACTTTGAGGTTTGACACCTCTCCGATTACATGATATATGTGTCCACCAAAAACAGCGCGAATACCTTGTTGAAGCTTTGCAGCGAATTCAGATAACCTTAAGCCTCCCGGCTTTTCACTTTCCATAGTAGTTCGCAATTTACCGCATTGTTTTGTGATTAACATCTCTCTGCTGAAACAAAATTCAATCTAATCACCAACCCGAATCCAACGAATTAATACTTTTAGCCAATGAAGCAGATTTTTATACTGAGTCTTTTCTGGTTTTGCCTTAGTTCCATCAAGGCGCAAATTAACCCGCCCATAAATGGGGTTGCAGACGAGCGAAATAGCCTCTTTGCTATTCTAAATGCTCAAATCCATAACGGATCAGATGAGATAATTCAGAACCGAATTATGTTGGTGCGTGGTGAAAAGATACTTGATTTTGTTGATGCTATACCAGCAAATGCTGTCGTTATAGACTGCAGCGGTATGCATATCTATCCATCTTTTATCGAAATTTCTTCATCTTATGGGCTGAGCGAAAAAACGTCAAAGCGGAATTCCGATAAACTTACCGAAAGACCCGATCCGGGGGCAAGGCATTGGAATATGGCTGTGCATCCGGAATTTAATTCGGCCGATGTTGTTCGACATGATGCACCGCAGGCAGAAGCGCTACGGAGATTAGGCTTTGGAGTTACAAATTGTATTCAGAAAGACGGCATTTTCAGAGGAACCACCTGTGCTATTGCACTTGCCGATCTTCCAGAAACCAAATCGATATTGAATCCGTTAGCCCTTCAGGCACTATCGCTCTCCAAAGGCAGTTCGATTCAAGAGTATCCAAGTTCGCTTGCGGGTACTATTGCCTTGATTCGTCAAAGTTATTATGATGCAAAATGGTATGCTTCTGCAAAGACAAACAAGCAGTTCAATACTTCGTTGCATGCAATTAATATGAACAAGTCTTTGCCGGTTCTCTTCGAAACTGCAAATGGGCAAGATGCTATTCGGGCCATGAATTTGGCTGATGAATTTGGTTTCAGGCTTTGGGTAGATGGTTGTGGTGAGGAATATCAACACATCGATGCGTTCGATCCCTTAAAAGCATCTTTTGTTATTCCGATAAATTTTCCGGAAGCAATCGATATTACTGATTTGAATGCGTCCAGAGCAATACCTCTTTCGAAACTAATGCATTGGGAAAGTGCTGCAGCACAGGCGGCATTGTTACACAAACGAGGCTTTGTTTTCTCAATTAGTGCGCGAGGAATTTCCGACCCAAAGATTTTTTTATCTAATCTAAGGCGAGTTGTTGCAGCGGGCCTGCCTTCTAAAGTTATGCTGGATGCTTTAACATCAACGCCGGCAAAGTTACTGGGAATTGAAGATCGATGTGGCAAACTCCAAAAAGGATATGATGCATCCTTCATTATTTGCAGTGACTCACTTTTACATCCGAATACAACGATTCTCGAAAACTGGTCACTTGGTCGACGTTTGAAGTTCGAACATGCTAACCAGTTAAATATCAATGGAACCTACAGTGGCTTTATTGGAAGCGACTCCTTACAACTTGTTATAAAGGGAAAACCAACCTCGTCTGAGGCGCTTGCTAAAATCAATGGTAAAAAGGCCAAGTGCGTTTTTAGGATTATTGGCAAACAGTTTACAGCCAGATTATCAACGACTGGCGATACAATTATGCTTATGCAAGGCAATGTGCAGCGTGAGAATAATCGTTGGCAGTTAACCGGAGAGGCCACCAAATTGGGTGCTGCACCTTTATACTTCACGATGATGTATTCGGGACCTGAAGAAGCCGATACGCTTAAACCTGAACAATGGCCAGATTTGCATGCTGATTCGCTGATTCTTTTGCACCCTTTTGGCAGTTATGGACGCAGTGCCTTGCCCGAGCAGGAACAGATTTTAATCTACAATGCTAAAATTTGGACATGCGCTGAATTGGGTATACTTGAAAATGCTTCAATTCTCATAAACAAAGGGAAAATTCAGGCCATCGGAACTGAAAACGACGTGCAAAAACAGATTGATAAATTAAGTCCGGTAAGAAAAATCGATGCAAAATATAAGCATGTTAGTCCGGGTATAATTGATGAACATTCGCATATTGCATTGAGTCGCGGTGTAAATGAAGGGACACAAAATAACACCGCCGAAGTACGAATGGGCGATGCATTGAATGCCCAGGATGTAGACATATACAGGCAACTTGCCGGAGGTGTTACGGCAGCGCAGCTGCTTCACGGATCAGCAAATCCCATTGGTGGGCAATCGGCGTTGATAAAATTTCGCTGGGGCATGGAATTTCCCCAACTGCTTATCGAAAATGCTCAGGGTCATATAAAGTTTGCCTTGGGCGAAAATGTAAAGCAAAGCAATTGGGGTTACGACAAGACGACGCGCTTCCCTCAAACCAGAATGGGCGTGGAGCAAGTTTTTTATGATGCATTTCAACGTGCCAAAGAGTATCGGGCAAAGCATGAAGGTTTCAAGAAAGGAGGTAAAAATGCAGAACCTCCTGCCATTGATCTTGAGCTTGAGGCCCTTTCGGAAATATTGCAGGGCAAACGGCACATCACCTGTCACAGTTATGTGCAGTCTGAAATTAATATGTTGATGCATGTGGCAGACAGCATGGGATTCAAGGTCAATACCTTTACCCATATTCTTGAGGGATACAAATTGGCCGATAAAATGAAAAAACATGGCGCTAATGGTTCCACTTTTTCGGATTGGTGGGCCTATAAATGGGAAGTAAATGACGCCATCCCCTACAATGGAAGCATCATGAATGAAATGGGTATAATAACCGCGTTCAATTCGGATGATGCAGAAATGGGACGTAGGTTGAATCAGGAAGCGGGTAAGGCCGTATTGTATGGGAAAACACCTGAGGCGGAAGCCTTAATGTTCGTGACAAGCAATCCGGCCAAAATGCTAAAAATCGATGGCTTTACCGGAAGCATTAAATCGGGAAATGATGCCGATCTGGTAATATGGAGCGACAATCCGCTATCGGTTTATGCTCGCGCCGAGATGACCTTTGTTGATGGAGTGTGTTATTTTGATTTGGAAAGTGATGCGAAATTGCAAATGCAAAACGAGGCCATCAGAAACAGAATTATTGAAAAGATGCTTCGGGAAAAGGCCGGAGGGAAACCGGTTCGAACCTACAAAACAAGTAAGAAACATTATTACACTTGCGATGATCTTTTTAACAACTCAGAAAGCCATGAAGAATAAGTTACATCTTTTACTCTTTGTGTTGCTGATTTGCCTGCATTCTCTTATAAGAGCACAAAGCAAAGGGATCTTATTTACCGGAGGCACTATTCACACCGGGAATGAGAAGGTAATCGATAATGCCGTTATGGGCATCCGTGACGGGAAAATCGAATTTGTAGGCAGCGGATCAACCATTAAATATGACAAGCGGCTCTATGACGAACAATTTGACTTTACCGGGCAACACATCTATCCTGGATTTATTGCATTGAATTCGAGTATCGGCCTTCGCGAGATTGATGCTGTTCGAGCCACACTCGACTTTAGTGAGGTTGGATATATCAATCCGCATATTCGAAGTATGCCTGCATTTAATACCGATTCGCGCATTATTCCAACTGTACGGTCAAATGGTGTGCTTATGGTTCAGGCAACTCCTGCCGGCGGTATTATCAGCGGTAGTTCCTCGATATTTCGCCTTCATGGATGGAATTGGGAAGACGCCTTACTCAAAGCCGATGATGGATTACACTTGAATTGGCCCGAATATCCTGCAGTTAAATCGGGTAAAGACAGTTCAAAGATCGATTACATGCTGAAGAAACAGATCGAAATTATCGATTTCATAAAGGAATCGCGCGCCTATGGACTCGCGAGTGATAAAAAGGCAGTAAACCTTCGCTTTGAAGCCATGCAGGGACTTTTTGATGGAACTCAGCGACTTTATGTGCATTGTCAAATGGCAAGAAGTATTACCGATGCCATTTTGATGCTACAAGAGTTAGGAATTAAAAAACTTGCTATTGTTGGTGGGGCAGAAGCCGACCGTACGATTAAATTATTGAAGAAATTTGATGTGCCTGTAGTGTTGTCGCGCATACACCGCCTTCCTGATTATGATGACGATGCGGTTGACAAACCATTCCGACTACCATTCATACTATGCGATTCGGGAATAACCGTAGCACTAAGTTACGACGGTGATATGGAAGCGATGGGAACTAGAAATCTTGCATTTACAGCCGGAACGGCTGCTGCTTATGGATGTGGAAAGGAGCTTGCGCTTAAACTTATTACATTGAACCCGGCAAAAATCGTTGGAATTCAGAACAGCACAGGAAGCATAGAGGCAGGAAAAAATGCTGATTTTCTCATAAGCAAAGGAGATGTAATGGATCCTATCAAGGCAGACATTACCAAGTTGTTTATTGCTGGGCAGGAAATTCCGCTAAGCAATCATCAAAGCGATTTGAACAGAAAATACCGTGATAAATTTGGATTACCTGTGCGATAATATCGAATGGGTAATTTGTTAATTTTGAATAACAGAAAAGGAACAAAACAACGAGAACGAATGGAACAGGCACAAAACATAAATCAAGGTGGCAATAAGGCGAAGTTTATTATTCTCATCGGTTTATTGGTCTTATCTGTTGGGCTTAACATTTATTTGCTCACACGAACATACGACGCAGAAAGTACTATTGTAAGGCGTGATGCGGAAGTAGACTCGCTTGCTGATGTAAAAGCAAGCATCGAGAACGATTATCAAGCAATGACATTTGAGCTCGACCAGTTTAAAGGAAAAAATATTCAGTTGGATAGTCTATTGGAAAAAGCCAATGGCGATATTGAAAAACAAAAGCGGAAGATTGACAAGTTAATCAAGGAGAACAAAGACATTCCTTTGATTCGCCGGCAAATGGAGGAGCTCAAGGCCATTCGCGACCAGTACAGGACTCAAATTGAGCAACTTATTAAAGAGAATAAAGAATTGCGTTTCGAAAATGTAAACCTAACACAGGAAGTAAATAGTTTAAATCAAACTACAAAACAACTGAGTGAAAAGGTTGAGCTCGCATCGGTTTTAA
>CAZVHF010000013.1:0-10303 GCA_964627105.1 uncultured Chitinophaga sp. | reverse complement strand
AAATAAATTTTGGAAGAAGAAGCCGAATCACCATCAAATTTGCCGGGTCTGTTCGAGCCGCCCGAAAAAATAGAGCTACATTATTTTTCGGACAAGTCCATCTTAAGGGAATTGATTCTTCAAATTCGCAAAGATTTTGAATTGTCAGGTATTGCCTTAAAACTCTTGTTAAGTAAGCAGTATTCGTTTAATGAATTGAGTATGATTCTCTCAGATGGTTTTATGAAGATGGGCGCAACTGCCATGTTTCAAATTTTATATCGTGTGGATGTTTCGGAGCAACAACTTCAAAAAGGAATGCCCACACCTGGAATTGACACGAAACTAATCGCCGAACTTGTTATTAAACGAGAACTTCAGAAAGTAGTTTTACGAAGGTTCTACAGTGCGCATAAAGCGTAGATGAAATCAAAAAAAAAGGCCGCATCATTGATGCAGCCTTTTTAAAACTTTGGAAAGCTTATTTTACTTTCACTGAAAGTTCGCTTCCTGCTTTGAATTTAACAACTTTCTTAGCAGCAATTTTGATTTTTCCGTTTCCAGCCATGCCTGGTTTCCACTGAGGATTGCGTCCTTCGCGTGCAGCACGTTTAGTAACTGAGAAAGATCCAAATCCTACTAAAGCAACGCGATCTCCTTTTTTAAGAGCACCGGTTGTAGCCGTAATAAACGCGTCAAGCGCTTTCTTGGCATCAACTTTAGAAAGTTCTGCATTCGCAGCAATTGCATCGATGAGTTCTGCTTTGTTCATGATGTTTTGAATTAGAGGGTTTTACAGGTTGTTTATTTGTTCTCTGTGAGCAAATTTATAGGAATTACAATACCTTCCAAGCCCTACCCCCCTGAAACCCTTGATTTTGTTGATAAATCGGCCTATTTGTTAATAACTGGACTCTAAAACGCTGCTTTTTTGCCACTTAAGTTAGCTCCAATTGTATATTTCCTTATTCTACAGCATATACAGGTCGTTGTGAACTCTTAGTCCATTGAGGAAATCGCGTACAATCATTTTCTTTTTTCCGGCCTGTTGCAATTCCAAAATTTCGTAAACACCATCATTTGTTTGCACGAGTAGGCGCGATTTATCGAGTACCAGCACATCGCCCGGTTTGCCAAATACTTTGCTGTTTGATATTTCACCTTTAAAAACTTTGAGACTTAATTCGTCGCTACCTGCTTTAAGAAAACACGTAGCACCTGGATAGGGCGAAAGACCGCGAATAAAATTATATACTTCTTCAGTACTTAGATTCCAATTGATTCGAACAAATTCAGGATTTAATTTTGGTGCGTGGCGGATGTGTCTTCCGTTAGATAATGGATTTTGGTCAAGTAAACTAAGGTTGCCATTTTCGATTGCGCGTATGGTGGTAGCTAACAAGCCCGCTCCCAGTTGCATCATACGGTCGTGCAATGTTCCAGCATCATCATCGTGTTTTATTGGAATGGGAAGCTGCAAGGCTACAGCACCTTCGTCGATGGCGTGCACAAGTTTAAAGGTGCTGAGTCCGGTTAATTTTTCACCTTGAATAATCGCATGGTTGATTGGAGCCGCTCCCCTGAAATCAGGCAACAACGAAGCATGCAGATTCCATGTGCCGAGTCGTGGCATATTCCATACCTGCTCTGGAAGCATCCTAAATGCAACAACCACATGAATATCGGCGTTGATTTGTTTCAGTTCGCTAAGGAACGAATCAGCCTTCAGTCTTTCGGGTTGCAATACCGGAATCGAAAGTTTCAGTGCCGCCTCCTTAACCGGCGAGGCCTTCATTTGTAAGCCACGCCCTGCGGGTTTATCAGGAGATGTAACAACGGCAGCTACATCAAATCCGCTATCGACTAATTGTATAAGCGAGGCCACCGCAAAATCGGGTGTTCCAAAAAAAACAATCTTCATAACTTAAGCTTTAATAGGTGTTTTGTTGTCCCTATTTCCTGCAAATCGATTTTTCAATTCAGAAAAAATACCTGAAATACTTATGTAATTCAGCGGGAATTCGAGCAAAACGTGCAGAAACGATAGTAAGAAAAGCCACTTCAATCCAACACTGTAATTGTACAGATACAATCCTACGGATGCCACCCAAATGGCCAGCACAAAGTAAAGGCGTGGTTTAGGGACCTTGTGCCATTGAATGACCGAGGTTTTCGAAAACCAATTTAAGTAATGGTAGGTGTATGCAAAGGCGATAAAACGCATTACTACAAATCCTTCTTGTGAGCTGAATATGGTGCTGAAATTCTGCGAAGCCGTTTCAGCCGAAAACGGATTCAGTTTGGCTAAACCAAATAAGTTAATAAGATTACGGTTTAATTCTGCAAAGCCTCCATAACTTAATTGCACATATTCAAGTGTTGCAGCCCGTGTTGAGGGCGCCGGAAACAGGAAAAATAATCCGGCACAGATAAACAGCAGACATACCGATAAAACACCTGTCATGCTTCTACTTTTCAGCGCACCATAGAGCATAAAAAGCGCAGTGAAAAGAAAAACATGAATAATTGTCGGCAAATAAATTGCGAAAAATGTTTCGTGATATTTCCAATTGCTTACGAATAGGGTCGAAAAAATGATAGCAATAACTGCGAGAACTTTGAGTGTTGTATCTCGGATAGCAGCTAGTGACACACCACATAAAAATGCGATGTAAATAAAATTCGTTGAAACACTATTTAGCCATGGAGTAACCTTAAAAAATCCGAGCGTAATAAAACATGCAAGAATAATTAGTACTACGAAATCGTATTTGCCTTTTGTGTAATAACCTTTTTGATGCAACCAACCAATTTCGGTTAGATAATGCAACGGACCAAGTACTGCATATGAAAAAAGAAACAACTCAAACGGCAGGATAAAGGCCAATAAGCACGAAAGTGCCATCAATCCGATGTTTGCAAGGTCTATTCTTTCGGTGTTACGCATGCAATAAGATGCCGATGCTAAGAAAAAATCGGCGCTCTAAAATAAGGAAATCCCGGTCTTATGCACCGGGATTCCTTTCCCAAAATCAAACTAACCTATATAATGATGAAATTACAGGTTCAACCTATGTTCTCCGGTGGAGAATCCGACTACTTTCCCATAATACGGGTCAAGTCGGCAATACGTGCCGAGTAACCGGCCTCGTTATCGTACCATCCGATGAGTTTTACGGTATTTCCCATAACCATGGTCAATGCCGAATCGTAGATGCAAGAATAGGTGCTTCCTACAATGTCTGCCGACACGATGGGATCGGTGCAGTATTCCAAGATACCTTTTAAGGCTCCTTGTTCTGCGGCATTTTTAAATGCGACATTAACCGCATCTGCACTTGCTGTTCGTTTCAGTTGAATGGTAATATCGGTCATCGAACCACTTGGCACCGGAACACGAAAGGCCATTCCATCGAGTTTGCCTTTCAAATGTGGTAATATTAAGGCCACCGCTTTCGCTGCGCCGGTACTGGTTGGAATAATCGATAGTGATGCTGCGCGTGCGCGACGTAAATCCTTGTGTGGAGCATCTACCAAACGCTGATCGCCGGTGTAAGCGTGAACGGTACTCAACAATCCCCATTCAACGCCAAAAGCATCATCGATGACTTTAATCATCGGTGCAGCACAATTGGTTGTACACGATGCATTCGAAACAATTACATCATCTTCACCTAGTGTATTCTCGTTAACGCCAACTACTACAGTTTTTACATCCTCCTTTGCAGGTGCAGAAATAATTACTTTACGAGCACCTGCCTGCAAATGCTTCCCGGCCGATTGCTTGTCGAGGAAAAATCCGGTCGACTCAATCACCACATCGATATTCAATTCCTTCCATGGAAGCGCTGTAGGATCTTTCTCTGCGAAAACCTTCATGAGGTGTTTACCACAGCGAATAGCTCCATTTTCAATGTTCACCTTCTCGTTTACTCGGCCCTGAACAGAATCGTATTGTAAAAGATGGGCAAGTGTTTCTACATCGGTGAGGTCATTAACCGCTACCACATCGATATCGTTATGCTGCATCATTGCGCGGAACGACATCCGACCTATCCGCCCAAATCCATTTATCGCTACGCGTATCATGTTATTAATTTTTAATAGTGTCAAAAATACACTATGAGAAATTAGCGTGCAAACTTTTTTTCAGAAAAATGAGTGTTTGAATTTAAGTCGCTGATTTTATTCGAAATAATGTTTCTCAGCATGGTACGATGAGCGTACCAATGGACCACTTTCGACATAGCGGAAACCAAGACTGAGGGCAAATTCCTTGTAATCGGCAAATTGCTCGGGTGTTATGAACGCCTCTACCGGTAAGTGTTTCGGTGTAGGTTGGAGATACTGGCCTAAGGTGAGTATATCGACCTGGTTGTTGCGCAAATCGGTAATTGTTTCCCGAATTTCCGCATCGCTTTCACCTAGTCCCAGCATTACGCCCGATTTAGTATGGCAGCCCCCTTCTTTCAAGCGTTTCAGAACCTCGAGGGAGCGATCGTATTTGGCCTGAATGCGTACCTCGCGGGTTAAGCGACGAACAGTTTCGAGGTTGTGAGAAACAATCTCGGGTCGAACATCGATGATTCGCTGAAGGTTATCCCATTTGCCGGCAAAATCGGGAATCAATGTTTCGAGTGTGGTGCCCGGACTTACCTTTCGAACAGCTTCAACGGTTTCCTTCCAAATGATTGAACCTCCGTCTTTCAGATCATCGCGGTCTACCGAAGTAATTACGGCGTGTTTCACACCCATCAGCTTCACCGAGTTAGCCACACGCATCGGTTCCTGCCAATCTACAGCACTTGGCATCCCTGTAGCCACAGCGCAAAATCCGCATGAACGTGTGCAGATATTTCCTAAAATCATAAACGTTGCGGTACCGGCTCCCCAGCATTCGCCCATATTGGGACAATTACCGCTTTCGCAGATGGTATGGAGCTTATGCTCGTCGACTAATTTCCGAACTTTTGCATATTCGGGTCCGGTAGGGAGTTTTACACGCAACCATTCGGGTTTGCGCTTGCGTTCGGATGTCTGAGTTGATATTTCGTTGCTTGAATTATTCATTTCGGTTCCAGAGTTTTCCATACATCAAACGAATATACAAGGTAACAAACAAGCGTTCGGCGGGATTGTTGGCCATAATTTCGATGGGTCTTGCCATAAAGTCGGTCGCAATTCCCGTTTCCAAAATGCGCAGATTCTGTTGTTTTTTTCCAAATTCAAACTGTAAGGCCAGATTGGTATAAATTCCTGCCGAAAAACGGCTTTCTCCTATACCAATCAAAAATGGGGCTCGACCTGAAATATTATCAGGGTAATGTAATTGGGGATTGTACCTTTCGGTGCGTTCGCGTACTCCGAAGTTATTATCGAAATAATATACATTTAAGTAAACGGGCTTCACCAGTGCCCATGTTGCACCCCCATAGACACAAAATCCGGTTTCTACACCGCCTTTATCACCTTCGGGATGTAAGATAAATTGTTTTCCCCAGCCTGTTCGAAGCATCAAAATACTGTTCCGCTTCCCATAAATATATCCAACCGCATTGTCGCTAAAAGGGTTCACAGAACGAATCTCTTTCGGATGCCTCATGGTTTGTAGTGAAAAATCAAATTGCGCCGATCTGAATCCAGTTTCATTTACCCCTCTTCTGAAGCTAAGGCCGGTTCCACGCGAATGTATGTAAACACCCATTGAACGAGTCTTGCGGTAAACAATTCCGGTTTCTTCAACGCCTACAATAGACTGCGCATAACTGAACTTCATCCCAACCAACAGCAGGGATGCCAACAAATGAGAGAAATTCAGAAATTTCATTGTACGTTTGAGTCTGCAAAGATACAACGAAAACAAAACGATATGCCGACCATCCATTCACGCTACCTTGGCGACTTGCGCACCGAGCAAACTCATGTTGCATCGGGACAAAAAGTAATTACAGATGCACCGCTCGATAATCAAGGTCGTGGTGAAGCTATTAGTCCAACCGATTCGGTGTGTGCCGCACTTTCGGCCTGCATGATGACGCTGATGGGCATTGCAGCGCGCACTCACGAAATAAACCTCGGGGGTTTACAGGCAAATGTTACAAAGCACATGCAAGCGAGCCCACGAAAAATCCAAAAAATCGAAATCGAGTTTTATGGGTGGGAGCTTGTTCCGAACGATAAGCAACGACTGATACTCGAACGCGCAGCACTAAGTTGTCCGGTAGCCTTGAGTTTGCATCCTGATATTATTCAGGATATTTTTTTTAGGTACGATTAAATTCCCAGCATTTCGGGCTGAATGGCATTGTGCGAGGCATGAGAAGTACAAATACCATTGCGCAAAATGAGTAGTTGCGGCGATTCGTGCTGAACGCTAAAGCGAGCTGAGATTGAATTCGATACCTCACGAAATTCAAGCAAATCGAGATAATATGCCGGCATGTGTTGTGACGGAACACCACGCTCTACGCGGTCTTTAAGCATACGGGAAATGCTGCAACGGGTAGAATGTTTGAATATGGCAACCTGCTCAGAGAATGATTGCTGAACTATACTTTCGAGGCCTTCGAGCGATGTAAGCAGAAGCCAAGTCATTTACCCCAAGCAGGCTTAAATGGTGCGTTGTGATTTTTCGACGGCTTTTTGACCGTATGCCGGACAATCGACCTTCTTAGCACGGCAAGAACTCAATAGACAAGCGGCAAAAGCCATTACTAACAGACCGGAAACAATAAATCGCATAGCGTTAAAAATGTGTGACAAAGTTAAATTTTTATCGAATCCAATCATGATTTTAAAATTTAAATTTAGGTTGACATTGTAAAACTTCAACGAAAGCCTATACTATTTCATTGCCTAAGATGTTTCAGAGCACTAATATTATTTTAATTTTTTCATGCTTTGGTGATGCATTAAGTTGAATAACTTCGTGGCTGTATGGAACCTATCCGCTATGTGAAAATAGAAGCTTCGTGGAAAAACAAACTGGAAACAGAATTTTCTTCTTCCTATTTTGCCGAGTTGAAGTTGTTTTTACTTTCTGAACGTCTCGAACAAACTGTATATCCGCCAGGTAATCAAATATTTTCGGCATTTTCCCACACGCCATTCGATGCGGTAAAAGTTGTTATCGTTGGCCAAGATCCGTATCATGGTCCGGGTCAGGCCAATGGCTTGTGTTTTTCTGTCGCACCGGGTTTAAAACTTCCTCCATCGTTACAAAATATTTACAAAGAAATCGAGAGCGACATTGGACTTCCGATGTCGAAAAACGGCGATTTACGTTCTTGGGCCAATCAAGGCGTTTTTTTGCTTAACACCACGTTAACGGTTCGGGCTGGAAGTCCGGCTTCGCATCATGGAAAAGGGTGGGAACGCTTTACCGATGCTGCCATCAAAGCGCTTTCGAATGAACGCGATGGGCTTGTTTTTCTGCTCTGGGGCAAACCGGCACAAAGCAAAGAAAAGTTGATTGACGCCACGAAACACTTCATTCTGAAGGCGGCACATCCATCGCCCCTTTCGGCCTACAATGGATTTTTCGGGTGTCGGCACTTTAGCAAGGCCAATAAAATTCTACTCGATTTGGGTAAAACACCCATTCACTGGCAGGTGTAGTTCATGAGATCCACTTTCATTTTTATCTTGTTGATTATGTGTGGTTCGAGTGCTGCTCAACGCTATGTACTTCAAATTCGCGATACTGAATCATGGAAGACATTGGCAGAGAAGTCGTATTCGACTCTTAAGGCACGCGATGAAGCGGCAAGAAATTTCATGCAAGACTTACACGCTAAAGGATACATCGCAGCCTCGGCCGATAGTATCCAAAAATCAGGAGACTCGCTTGTACTGATGCTTCGTAAGGGTAATATTTATCGATGGCTCACTTTATTAAACGGAAATGTAAATGAAGATGCCTTGCGTTTTGCAGGGTTCAAGGCGCGTAATTACAAAAACGCGAAACTGCAGATTGCCAAAGTGCAGCGCGTACTAAGAAATACGCAACGTTGGTACGAAAACAACGGCTATCCCTTTGCTCGGGTATTTCTCGATAGCATCGACATTCGGGAGAATGGAGCGCATGCAAGACTCTGCGCACAATCTGGCGGTTTGAACAACATCGATAGCATTACATGGCGAGGATCGGCAAAAATAAGTAAGGTGTTTTTGTACAATTATCTCGGCATCAAACCAGGAGATGCATATAATGAACAGGCAATATTACAGATTGAAGACCGCGTAAAAGAGCTGCCTTTTGTTACCCAGACCAAATCGGCCGATGTGTTTTTGCTCGAATCCCAGTCGTTAATTCGCCTCTATCTCGATAACAGAAAAGCATCCAGTTTCAGCGGTCTGGTGGGATTTCTTCCAAACAACGAAAAGGACGGCAAGCTTTTGCTAACGGGCGAGGGCATTGTGAAGCTTAAAAATGCGCTTGGTAAAGGAGAAGCGTTCGATGCCGAATGGAAGCGCTTGCAGGCTGCCACGCAAAGTCTTTCGATTCGAGCTAGCTGGCCGTTTTTATTCAACCTGCCAATTGGAGTCGATGGTTCATTCAACCTGTATAAACGCGATACAAGTTTCTTAAACCTGCATCAGAGTTTGGGCATTCAGTACTTGCAAAAGGGTAACGATTACCTCAAGGCATTTGTAGAACAACGTACCTCGAACCAACTAGGAGGTGCTGCATCGCAAAACATAACTCTTCAGACTGATTATGCCGATGTTTCATCATTATCTTATGGACTTGAGTGGAATCGAAGCCGACTCGATTACAGATATAACCCACGCAAAGGATTCCGCATTTTAGCTAAGTCGGCGGTTGGAACGCGAAAGCTTAACGAGATTAAACTAAGCGCTGAAAATCCGGATGCAAATCAAGACGCAAAATTTCTTCAAATAAGTGGTATGTTAGATGCTGACGGATTTATACCTGTTTTTCGACAGGCAACGATCAACATCGGCTTGAACGGCGCTTTTTTAAGTACCGATCGCATGTACGAAAACGAATTGTCGCGTATCGGCGGCAATTCAACGCTACGAGGTTTTGATGAAGAATCTATTTTCGCATCAAGTTACCTCATCGGCACACTCGAATACCGTTACCTGCTCGAACAAAATTCTTATCTCTTCCTTTTTGGAAACGGAGCGTGGTACGAAAATGTAGCTGTGAATCGAAACACCCGCGACTGGCCGTACGGTTTTGGCGCAGGACTCAGCTTTGAAACCAAGGCCGGAATTTTTGTAATCTCATATGCTTTGGGCAGTCAGTTTGGCAATCCGGTCGAATTCCGCAGCGCAAAAGTTCACCTCGGCATCAGCAGTTTATTTTAACTTGCGCCCGATTCAGAAATTACTTTCAACTTAATCATAAATGGTATTTGTTGAGCAGCAGATGTAAGTCTGACGATAAGCGAGTTGCGAATAAATCCATAACACTTCATTTATTATGAGGAATCAGAACAGGCATAAGCAAAAGGAAGAGGGCTTAATTTTCGGGATTCATCCGGTTTTGGAGGCGCTGCGTGCAGGGAAAGATATCGATAAAGTGCTAATTCAATCGGGGGCATCAACATCGCAGCTGAGCGAATTAAAGAAGCAACTGGCCGAACTCGACATCCCGGTTAGTTATGTACCGAAAGAGAAGATGATGCAGTATTCCCGCATTAACCATCAAGGCTTAGTGGCTTTTTTATCGCCGGTCGATTTTCAGCCCATCGAAGAGGTATTGCAGCAGGTGTATGAGCGGGGCGAGGATCCCTTTCTGCTGATTTTAGATCGGATAACCGACGTGCGCAACTTTGGAGCCATTTGTCGAACGGCCGAATGTGCTGGTGTGCATGCGGTGATTGTGCCGGCACGTGGTAGTGCGCGTATTGGCGGTGATGCAGTGAAGACTTCAGCAGGAGCCTTGATGCATATTCCGGTTTGTCGGAGCATGAATTTAAAAGATACGCTCCAGTATCTGAAAGATGCCGGGATTCGCATAGCCGGTGCATCCGAGAAAGGGAAAGATAAACTATTCGATGCCGAGCTTGGCGGACCGATGGGCATCCTTATGGGCTCCGAAGAAACCGGAATTAGCCCAGAGTACCTGAAGAAATGCGATACGCTCTTAAGTATACCTATGCAAGGCGAGACATCATCTCTGAATGTATCGGTTGCTGCAGGTATAATGATTTATGAGGTACTGCGGCAGCGAATGGCCTAGTTTTAGCGCGCCAGCAATACAGTTTCGCCCTCGACGTCTTATTATATTTATTGACCGATTCAAAATTTGCGCAACCTGATTTTCCAACTCTAAAATTTATTACCTTCGCGC
>CAZVHF010000012.1:13240-24241 GCA_964627105.1 uncultured Chitinophaga sp. | reverse complement strand
TTCGGTTTAGTTGGGGTCCGCCACTCCTCCTCCCCGGTGTTAAGTTACGGCATATCTATAGTACTAGTCGTTTATAAACGTTTAAAAACGGTTGCGTGTAAAAGCATGATAATGTTTGCTTTAAGTTAAATCCGCAACGTGTTTTTAGAGAGGTGATAATCTTAAACTATTAAAGCAGAGCTGTTTAATTTACTTGTGTGCTGTTTTGGTAAACTTACAAACAGGCCGGTTCATTTCTCGGTTGGAAAATGGTGCTATGAATGTGAATAGCTTTTTCGGAACTTTCAACCGGGCGGGGACACGTGTTTCCCTTTTTTTTCTTCAGGTTAAACGAGGCTGTTTTTTTCGTCACCCTTTCATTTCTCGGTTGGAAAATGGTGCTATGAATGTGAATAGCTTTTTCGGAACTTTCAACCGGGCGGGGATACGTGTTTCCCTTTATTTTCTTCAGGTTAAACGAGGCTGTTTTTTCGTTACCTTTTCAAAGATTAGGCAGAAAAATAGGCTATACACATGGCCTCATTTTTCTCATTCTATCGATTCATTTCAGGTAAATCAGAGACATATAGTTTCGTTCTTTTGTATTTAGTATAACGCTATTGTTGCCACCTGTTCCTGAGGTGTAATCTTCTTACCTGTAAAGGCTACATCAGTATTCAAATGCTTTGTTGCTAATGCTGCGCATTATAAATTATCATGACACAAGGCATGCGGTTTCTCTCATGCAGGATGTGCGCTTATTCCTGAAGTAAAAAGCCAATATCCGTAATTAATTCATTAACTGCCGTTGAATCGGTACCGTCGTAATAACCTCGGATTCGCCCTTTTTTATCGATCAATGCAAAGTTCTGGGTATGGATAAAATCTTCTGCACCTCCATTGCCCTCGCGCGCATCCAGTAAATATCCTTTGCGAGCTAGTTCATACAGTTCAGGCTTATTTCCGGTTAAGAAAATCCATCGCTTTCTATCGGCCTTAAACTTTTCTGCATATCGAAGCAGTTGTGCCGATGTGTCGGTCTCGGGATCTACTGTATGCGATAGAATCATTACCTCAGGGCGTTCCTTATAAACCCGATCAAGCTGATTCGACATAATCGGGCAGATGCTCTGGCAGGTTGTGAAAAAGTAGTCGGCGACATAAACCTTCCCTTTAACAGCTTCATTGGTTACGACTTCTCCATATTGATTAACGAAACTGAAATTTGGTATTGTATGAAAGAGCGTGTCAATTTTCACGGAACCATCCTCATTTTTTAAGGTGTCTAATCGGTGATTGCCTAGTATTGGAAGTTGCTTATACACCCCATTTTTATTTTTTGATTGTATAAACATCCAAGCAAGCCCCGCAAGCATAATCAATGGCAATAGAAATGGGAGATATTTTTTCATAGTGCAAAATTGCAGATTTATTCAAATTGAGTTTCTAAATTTTCCTGTTGAATATCTTCATTCTACCTTATTTTTACCGCATGAACCAACATCGTTATTTTGCATTTTTTTTCATCATTTTTTTAACCCCATGTGTTGGGTTTACGCAACTAAACGGCTCGTATACTATTGGCGGTACTAACCCGAATTACTCAAGTATCGCTGCTGCTGCTACTGCATTGAACACTTCGGGTATCTCAGGGAATGTTACCTTCAACATTCGTCCGGGAACTTATACCGAACGGCTCAATATCCAAAATGTTCCCGGCAACAATGCCGGCCGCACAATTTTATTCAAATCAGAGAATAACGATTCTACTTCGGTGATTATACGCACTACAACTGCTTCCCAAACCGATAATTATCTAGTTGCTGTTCAAAATACCCAAAACGTACAATTCTCACGCTTAACCTTTGTGGGTCCTCAGTCTGGAACGTATGGTCTCGTTTTTTCGGTTTATATAGCACCCGGGTTTAAATTGCAGCGTTGTAGGGTTAGTGGAATCGCCAATGCATCGGCCACATCTTCTAATCAGGATGTAATTCAGCTTGCCGGCAATAGCAGCGGTTACGAAATAAGCGATTGCACGATTCGCGGTGGGTATCGAGGCATTGGGATTTATGGTGGCGAAACAATTCCGGTGAATAACGTCATCCTTCAAAACAATCGATTCTTTAACAGCTCAGCTGCAGCTTTGCGCGCCTTTTATGCCCATTCTATTCAGGTGAACCGTAACCTTGTTGATAGCTGCGGTATCTCTGGATTTTCAGGCTTTCAAATCGGATTTTGTAGTACGGCAGTTGTTTCATTTAACCGCCTCAATCTTGATGGTGGTGCTGGCATGGGCTTTACCTCGTGTTATTCTACCAATTCCGCGAGAACAAAGATTCATAACAATTTTGTTTCGATTAGTGGTTCAGAACCCGGTTCGGGTGGAATTAATTTGCAAGACATCCGCTTTGCCAATATTTACTACAATAGCTTCAATGTGCAGGTTTTTGGAAGTTACCAAGTATACGTGGCGCAAATTTCAAATGGAGGAACCGGACTGCGAATTCAAAACAACAGTTTTGTTACCAATTCCGAAAATGCCATTGTAAACAACATCGGCAGTGCCAATGCTATTGAAGCTTACAGCCATAATAATCTATTTAACGGATTGCCTCAGGCTAGCCTTCCGCCCAATAGTGTGAGTTTTGCACCTGGCTACACTTCTTTGAGCGATTTACACCTCATTCCGTCGAACCTCAATGCAAAAGGAACGCCTGTAGACATTACCACCGATATTGATGGACAAACACGCAATTCCTCAACACCCGACATTGGTGCCGATGAATTTACGCCCAACCTGCGTTCGGCTGGTATTCTTTACCTCACCAACCCATCGGCAGATTCAGTTTATTGCGATGATGTTCCGTTAACGTTCCCGCTTATTAATTCGGGTAGTGTGAATCTTACTTCGGTGCAATTTGAGGTCGATTTCAACGGAGCCATCAGCAGCCATAGCTGGACGGGTTCGCTCGCAAGTGGTTTGGCTGTAAATGTCAATCTAGGTAATTTTCAATTACTGCCTTTGGCTGCCAATAACCTGATCGTAACAATAGTATCGGTGAACGGACAAAGCGATGATTATTCGGGAGATGATGTGGCATTTTACAGCGATTTGTTTCAGGCGTTGAATGGCGAATACACACTTGGCGGAGCAAGTCCCGATTTTAATTCGTTCTCGGCTGCAGTATTGCGTTTACAATTAGGCGGAGTATGCGGTTCGGTTACCATTAAAGTGCGTAATGGTACCTATTTCGAGCGCATTTACCTTAATCCAATCAAAGGCGCTTCGGCCGCTAATTTCGTTTTGTTCGAAGGCGAAAGCGAAGATAGTTCGCTGGTGAGCATTGTTTCGTCGGGCACATCAAGTTATCCTAGTACCGTGCGTTTGGTCGAAGTGAGCCACATTGGTTTCCGACACCTCACAATGACACAAAATGCCAGCACAAGCAATTATGCCGCATTTCATTCATCCTATGGAAGCGATATTTTAGTTGACCGTTGCGTTATTAGTGGATTTACCAGCTCAACATCCTCATCATCTGATCATGCTTTTGTAGCATTTCCCGATTCGAATTTAACCATTACACGTTGTGTGATCGGGGGTGGAAGTTCAATTGCCTGTAACCTTGTGGGAACAGGTCCAATGAAGTACAATCTCGTTTTCGAATACAACACGGTTTACGGCGGTACCGATGATGGTTTGGATGTGCGCAACTGGACACATGCCTCCATCAAGCACAACCGAATATCAGGTGGTTTTTCGAATACAACCTATGCCGTATACGGATTGGGACTGATAGATTTTGATTTCAGTTACAATAAAGTTGGTGCTGGTGGTGCGCAAGGATCTTCTGCGCTTTATCTCATCAATAATGGCAGTGGTGCACTCGGTGTTAGAAACCGTATTTCGAACAATGTGCTGAGCTGCAATTTGGGTGTCGATGTTATCGCCGTTGGGATGTGCATGCGCCTAATCAATACCAACAATACCGATATTTTTCACAATACGGTGAGGCATAGTTCGCTCGATACCGATAATTTCGCATTTAACCTGAGCAACAGTTCGGGACTTGATATTCGGAATAACATTTTTGCCAATGTGGGTACCGGAATTACCCTTGCCTACAACAATGTGACCAACAGTGTATGCGACCATAACGTGTATTACACGGGTGGAAATGTGTTGGTTGGGTTAACAAATGATTTGGCTGCATTACAAACCATTACCGGGGGAGATGAACACTCGCTTGTTGCCAATCCGAATTTTTATTCGACGCAGGTCGATAGTATGTATTTTACCAATCCGCTCCTAGAGAATCTGGGAACGGCTACTTCGGTCTTGAATGATATTCGCGATTTTCCCCGTCAGTTCCCTAATCCCGATCCAGGAGCATTCGAAAGCCCTTCGGCCCCCAATGTGAATCTTGGAGCCGATACTGCGGTTTGCGGCTTTTTTACATTGAATGGCACCACACCCGGAGCGCAGAATTATAATTGGAATACCGGCGAAACCACAGCGCAGATCGAAATTGTGGAGCCGGGTGAATATATTTTAACGGCAACAAACACCATTGGTAGCAGTAGCGATACCATTTCAATCCAATTCCTTCCTTTTCAACAAGCCAATGCAGGTAACGATACAACACTTTGTTATGGGGACGTACTTGTTTTACAAGGCAATTCCTTAAACTGTGCCTGGTTTGATGCTGGTGGAGCACTCATCGCAGGGGCCTGCGAGTTCGAACTAACTGTTTTGGAGAATACACAAGTTGTTTTGGAAGTAACGAATGATTTCGGTTGTTCATCAAGAGATTCCCTTGAAGTATCTCTATTTGAAAGTCCAAATGATGTTTCGATTTCGCAGTCGGGCGATTATTTGATATGTAACGAAATTGGAAGCTATTCATGGTATTTAAATGGTGAATTACTCCTTTTAGAAACCAATGATTCTCTCCTTATTCAAGCCCAAGGATCGTATAGTTTGGTTTTAAATCCCGAAGGGCCGTGTTCGCTTCAGTCCAATACTATCGACGTCGTATTTACAAACCTTGAAACGGAGATTCAACCCTTATTTAGGCTGGTGCGAGTTGCTAAATTAACCTACAGTTTGGATGCTTCGTGCAGCGATTGTATTTATTCGGTTTGGAGTATCGATGGGAAATTGCTTTCGTTTTCAAAATCAGAAAGTGGTATGCTATCCTTTCCGAAAACAGGTATTTATTTCATCCAAATAATAAAAGATAATTATCGTAGCTTTTGTCGAGTTGGGATTTTCGACTAATTAGCTCATTTAGATTTTCTTTCTGAATTTATCAGATACGTTCTGTTTTCAGAACCATTCAATAAGCGTTGAATGTTCGTTTTGTGGGTAATTATTACTAACAAAGGTATTGTTATGGCAAAAATAATCGATGCATCGTGGTGCACTTTCTCCACCAGCAAGAGAAACAATCCATAACCAAGTGATGCTAATATTGACCCCAGCGAAACATATTTCGTACTTATAAGAACAAGTAAAAATAAAATCAATCCACAAAGTGCGGCAATTGGAAACATTCCAAAAGCAACACCGAGTAATGTGGCCACTCCTTTTCCACCTTTAAAATTTGCAAAAACCGGAAATACATGTCCCAAAACAGCCAATGCACCACATAAAACCCTGAAATTTTCAAACAAAACCGGCGAATCGAAGCCTCCCAGCAACCAAACAGGAACCATTACGGCAAGCCAGCCTTTGAATGCATCAAAAATCAATACCGGAATACCTGCCTTTTTTCCTAATACTCGAAATACGTTTGTAGCTCCGGCATTACCGCTTCCGTGCTGTCGAACATCTATCCCATACATCCATTTACCAACCCAAACAGCTGAGGCAAGTGAGCCGAGCAGATAAGCAATAAGCAACGAAAATAATCCTAGAGTAATCATTTGTGAAGCACGAAAATAATCTATTTTGTAGTTTTAACAAGCATTGTCCGATTTTGTAATGAAACCAGTTGTTTGTAAAATAGTGTTTAATTTGTGCTAAATAAATTGGTATTATGAGAAAAAACATGCTTTTGTTTGTGGCTGTATTTGTTGCATTAGCGATTGCTGTAGGTGGATATTTTGCTTACAAGGCTTGGAATAAAGAGCACGCAAATGCCGCGGAAATAGAATCACTAAAAGTGGATGCCGGAAAGCTTTTGAGGGCATTTCAAACGAACGAAAATGATGCAAACAAAACATATTTAAGCAGGGTGCTGGAAGTAGAGGGCGATGTATCTGAAATTGGTGCAGATTCTGCACACAAGATAATGCTATCTGTACCCGATGAAATGATGGAGGGAATTGTTGTTTCGCTCGATAAAAGGTATGCCGAAAATGCAAAGAACATTAAAACCGGCATGCGCATTAAGGTGAAAGGATTTTGCTCCGGATACCTCCAATTGAGTGGGGTTGTCTTGAACGATGCTGTACTGGTTGAGTAATTGTCGCTTTAACCAATACCCAATTCCTATAATCCATCAAGTAGCGAAGTAAGACTTGCGTCGCTGGTTTGGCTAAGGGTTACATTTACCGCTTGTGAACTGTTAACGGTTAATTCGCTGTAAAAACTATACAGATTTCCTCCTGCGTCTTGTGCAATGGCAATAATTTTTGTGAATGTGCCATTCGGAATGATGCCCATCGATTGGTTGTAGGCTTGCATTACGGTTTTTGTCGCGGGCAAATAGGCAAAAATGGCCACGTTGGTTAAATCATCAACTTCTGATGTGAATGTTAAAGTAGATCCGCTGGTGGAGCCTGCAAGACGATCACAGTTAATCCAGCCAAGGCGCTCAATTAAAGCGGTGTATCCAATGGAATCGGCCTCCCATACCGGATTCTGGAGTTGCGTAACACCCAGCGAACCGAGGTTATCTGTCCAGTCGACAAAACTGCCGTTTTCCACTCCATAAAATACACGCATGTAATCTATTTGCGGAGCACTGTCGGGCATGGTAACCTTGTAGGCGCATCCCGGCCGCAGCGAAAGTTCTGTTCCATCCTTGAATGCGCGTAGTCTGATTTCGCCTTCTGTCTCCAAAATTCTGCTCGATGATACTGTTGGCATTCTGTAATAAATCATGTCTTTGGGTGTGTAAAGCTCTACCAGTTTTACATTAAATGGAAATGCTATTGTATCTCCATTTGGTAGCTGCAAACAGTTTTTCGACCCCCAGATTAATGTGCCCTGGTTGCCTACGATAGGACCCGTTCCATTGGTATCGATGAGAAAGTCCTGCTCGGGTTGTTTTTTTGAATCGAGGTAGGCATTTGGCGATTGATATGCGTTCAATTCATCGCGCTCTTCAATTCTGTCTTTCGAACACGCTAACAGCAAAAGACTTACGAGCGTTAATGCGATGTAATTTTGAATTTTTTTCATGGTTATGCATTTACACGTTAACGAAATGCAGGACAATCGTCTGCTTTTTTTGATTTGGATCTGAATTTCCCCGATCGTCCTTTGCATCCAAAGATATACAACAATCCGGCATTTACATGGGTTTCTCTGAATTTAAGGTTGTATCGGTATTCGGCAAAAAAACGCAAGCATTTTTGTCCCGATACGCCAATACCACCTTCAAAGTTCCAGTTGTCGGGTTGTGCATCAGGCAAGGCAGAGGCGTCGTAGCTAATCCATCGGTTGTAACCGCCATGCGCTAATCCGTAAATGTTAAACAGGCGTGTTCGCGCAAACTTAGCTTCCACCGCGAGTCCTCCGGTAAGTTCATGAACCTTGTTGAACGGAAAAAAATACGAAACCTGTGGGCTAATGCTTATGATTTTATTGGGGAAAATAACACCACGTAATCCTGCGCCAACACTTTCGGTTTGAAAATTATACAAGCCCGATGCACCTAGTCCGAAATTTTGAGCAAAACATGCAGTGCTCGTGCAATACATCAGAATAATTACTGCAAAAAAGCTTCGATTCATATTACTGCTATGTTTTGACGCATTGCTCCCCTAAACCTGTTTCAATTTATTAACGAAAATAATTTTAAAAATTGTGCTTAATTTCTTTCCGCATTTGCAGATATTAACAAATGAATCTTGATTAGGACGGTCATGTAGTATTATAATACAACTAAATTTTTGAATTCATATTTAGGTTGCCTGTCGAATGAGCAAGGCGGCCAATAGTTATTCGGAGTATTATAAACTCGTGGGAGAGAATATTAAGAATGCCCGCCGAAAAAAGGCAATAACGATGCAACAATTGGGCGAAGATATTGGGATGGATCGGGCTGCCGTAAGTAAAATTGAAGCAGGCAAAAATGTCACACTCGAGACCTTGGTTAAAATTTCTACGGCATTGGAGGTGCAGCCAGCTGAATTGATGGAGGGCTTCTTATTGGTTAACGACTACGAACTCGAAGCTTATGTTGTTAAAAGAAAGCATCAGCGTCGAAAGAAAAAAAGAACGCAATCATAGCTTAGCATTCTTTTATTCATAGCGATTAACGATTGATTTCGATGTACTTTTGTTGGGCCATTCGGGATGCTAGTACCACGCATTTTATTTTTAATTGTTTATCTTTTTTCTGCCTCCGCCGCCTTTGCACAGGTAGTGCGTGGACATATCAGCGACTCTACCGGAGCGGCTGTTCCATTTGTTTCAGTCTACGTAAAAAATTCAACCTATGGCGTATCGGGCAATCAGAAGGGCGATTACCAGCTGCAGCTCAAGGCCGGCACCCATACGCTGGTTTACAGCTTGGTTGGCTTTACGAAAGAAGAGCGCTCAATTACCATCCGCACGGGCGAAACACGAAACATCGATGTGGTGCTGCGCGAACAAACCGAATTGATGCCACTCGAGATTTATTCAGACACGCGCGATATTGCACGCGAAGTAATTGGTGAAGCCCGTGAACGCAGAGCTTCTTACCGCGAAAAGGTCCAAGATATTTCCTTTCGAACGTATATGAAGATTTCGCTCGAGAAGGAGTTTCCCGACGATTCGGCAAGCAAGGCTCGGCTAAACGATACAGTCATTTCTGGTGCTGAGGCAATGGAAGAGATCTTTAAACGCGAACACCTTAACCTCATCGAATCGCTTTCGGATGTGCGTCGTTCTGGCAGTAACGTTTACGAATATGTGCTCGGTTATCACGATTACGCCGAAACACGTCCGCAGCGCGACATCGAATCATCGACCGGCTTTGAGTATGGCGAAAAAGATGTGGCACGAACGGCAGAGCCTTACCGCAATCCTTATTTACTCGATAGCCGCAATGCATTTTTGGAATACGATTTCTATTCGACCTACATCGATGTGCCGATTCTAACAGAAAACAAACTCATGTCGCCCATCGGGCAAGGATCAGCGCTTAACTATACCTACGATTTGGTGTCGACTTTTTACGAAAACGGGCGCAAGATTTACCAGATTGCCGTAAAACCATTATTTAAGACAGAAGCCTTGTTTAAGGGTTCGATTTTTATCGAAGACAGCAGTTTTGCCTTAACAGCGGTTGATTTAGAAGTGAATCCTGCATCATTGTTCTTTTACCGCGATTTTCGCATCATGCAGAATTACCGGCAAGAGACCCCCGGCGTATACCTGCCATACCGTCGCGAGTTTATTTACACCACGCGCGAAGGTAAAACAACGTACCACGGCGCTACCCGATGCGACCACAGCGAATTTGTTTTAAATCCAATATTTGAACGTGGTAGTTTTGGCAACGAAGTGCAGCGGTATCACGAGAGTGCCTTCGACCGCGACTCGCTTTACTGGGCCGAAAATCGAAGCATCGCTATGAAGGAAGTTGAGTTGGAGTACATTCACCGCTGCGATAGTTTGCGCGCCTATTATGCCAGCGAGAAGTACAATCGTGAACGCGATTCGGCCTATAACCGCATTACATTTTGGGATGTTACTTTAAGTGGCATCGGTTACAGAAACCGCGAGAAAAATTATAGTTTCTATATCAATCCGCTGCTTGCGCAAATGGTTTTCTTCGGTATAGGCGGTTATCGACATAGGCTGGGAGGAAGTTTTACGAAAGATTTTTTCAATGCACGCATTCTTGAGCTCGAGGGCGATATCGACTACGGCTTTGCCAATAAAGATGTGAAAGGGAAGTTGGGCGTGGGATACACCTACATTCCCAAGAAGTTTGTGCGAACGTTTATCCGAGTCGGCGATTTTTACGATATGATAAACACATTCGCCTCTCTAGGTTCGGTGTTTAGTCGCAGCAATTTTGTGCGAGCGCAAACTATTAGCGTGGCGCAACGCATGGAAGTAACCAATGGTTTGTTCGCAGAAGTAACGCTCGATTATTCGGATCAGAAACCCATCTCTAATCTTAAACAAGATTTATGGTCGCAAACTGTTTTTGGTGATGTAAACAAGCCCATTGATTTTGAGCGCTATATCAAAACCGAAATCAGGTTGGATGCCAAATACCGTTTTAGGCAGAAATACATCATCAAACGCAACAAGAAAATTATTCTGGGAAGTAAATGGCCCGAATTGTCTTTTGTGTATCGTAAAGGTATTAGTGGATTATTTGGTAGCGAAGTCAATTTCGATTACCTGGAGTTTGGTATTCGCGACGATTTTGAGCCTGCTCGTTTGGGTTCCGGAGAGTGGAGTGTATTGTGCGGCTCGTTTGTAAACCAAAAGAGTTTGCGCATTTTAGAGCACCGTTATTTTAGAGGTTCAGATGTTTTTTTCTTTTCTGATCCAACGCGTTCGTTTCAATTGCTGGGGCCAACCCTCTCAACAGCAAATGCGTTCATTCGCGGTAATTTTGTGCACCATTTCAACGGATTACTCTTGAACAAAATTCCGTTGATTAACAGGTTGAAATTGGCCGAAGCAGCCGGTGCGGGCTTTTTGATGATTCCTGAAAAGCAGTTTGCGCACAGCGAATTTTTTGTTGGATTAATGCGACCGGTTCGCATTCGACAGCAATTATTCCGTTTCGGACTCTTTGCCGTAACAGCCGATAATTCATTTTCGAAACTTCGCTTCAC
>CAZVHF010000012.1:0-13140 GCA_964627105.1 uncultured Chitinophaga sp. | reverse complement strand
GGTGGTGCCATACCATCCTTATACGCCTGAAGCCATCGTTCAGCACATAAACACCAGCGGTCTCCAGGTTTTAAGCCCGGAAAATCGTATGCAGGAAATGGTGTGCTAAGATCATTTCCAACTTGTTTCGAATACATTAGAAACAACGCATTCACTTCTACACAAACCGTATGTACGCCTCGGTCATCGATGCCGGTATTGCAATACCCATCGCGGTAGTAGCCGGTTTTAGGCTGCATACAGCACGCATCAAGATGGCCTCCTAAAACGTTGAGTTGCACTTACGGATTTTGTTTGGAATAATTGGTTAGAAAATCGACAAGGTTCTCAACATCGATGCGCTTCGCAATGATTTTTTTATTTCGGTCGAGGACATAAATCACCGGTGTTGAATAAATGTCATAATAGGCTCTGAAATTGGTTTTCAGCGTAAGATCGGCTACATTCAGCCAGGTCAATTCCTTTTCTTTGATATACTTAAACCACTCGGTTGTATCCGTCTCGATGTACACACCAAAAACCTCCACATCGAACTTCTCCTTATTGGTTTTATAGAATTCGCTTAGTTTAGGCGTTACCTTCTGGCAATGCCCGCAGCTGGGATCCCAAAAATAAATTATGGTGTATTTGTTCTTGACTTCGTTAAGCGACACCTGCTGAAAATCGGGCTTGTACATGCGCATATTGTACGCCTGCTTCCCAATAAGGCAAGGCTTAAGTGCATTTACACGTTCTCTAATTTTCTCGGTTTGTGCAGAATCGACCCAAAACGCTTTGCCGCTTAGGTAATACTGTTCGGCCATGCACACAAATACAGCATCCATGCCCATAATATTTGATTTCTCGTAAGTATTGGTGATGTAAAAAACCAGGTATTTGAAGATTTCACTCTTTTCATCGGTGAGGTCAATCATTTTCTTTGCGCCTGCACATATCGAATCGGGATGCTGGGGAAGAATACGCTCTACAAACTGCTTAATTTTAGGTGCAAAAACAGGTGTTCGCAGTAACCTGTCGTCTTTCATGTTTATATTATCGAAATAATGCGCACGAAAGTATCGGTAGCGAAAAAGCGAATCGATACTTCCATCAGGGTTTTTGGGCGGTTCAGGAACTTCGGGGTCTGTTGATGCCTTAAATATGGCCGAAAGCAGCATCGTAGGATGTTTGGCCAAAACGTCGTTTTTGTATTGCTTTACTTCAGCATCAATACCTGCCTGCTTGTCTTTGATTTCTTTCGATTTTGTTGGATTCGTCTTATTGGCCTCCAATTCTTTTTTTAACTCCTCGGCCTGCTTACCGCGAATCGAAATCCAACGTAAATAGTCATAAAAAATCTCATTGTCTTTAGAGCCTTTCACCTTCATGTTGGCAACCAAATCGGCCGCATCACTTTCAAGGCTAAACCGTTGCTCTTTGTCGACAATCATTTCAAAATATTTTTTACCCGGTAAAACAACCATGTAAATGCCGCCGGGCAAATCTTCCGGTCCTTTAAAAATCAAATTCCCTTTCGTATCGGCTTTGGCCGAGTCTTTAATGTACTGCTTGTCGCCGAAATAATAGGCCAGCTGGCAGGTCGAATCGCTCAGGCCTTTTACTGTTACTTTAATTTCGTAGCCCCCGGCTAAAGTCCGAAATGTTACTGCGGTGAAAACGAACAGAAAAAGAAAAACATTTTTACTCATATGTTGCGTGTAAATAAGAATTCTAAAACAAGGCGCAATTTCAGCAAAAATTATGCTAATTTGAAAGCCTTAATTCATAAAAAACAAACAGTAAAGAATACATGTGCGGTCGTTATACTCTTGCTGGAAAACCTGTTGATTTAGAGAAACAACTGCGCGCAAACCTCAAGCCGGGTGTTGCCTTTAAAGTGTCATACAATATTTCACCCGGACAAACGGTTTTGGCAGTTTTAGATGAAAATCCCGATTGCATCGACGCCTTAAGATGGGGCTTAACACCCGGTTGGAGTAAGTTAAACGAAAAGCCGCTGTTTTTAGTGAATCTCCGCGACGACACTCTACGTACGAAGCCTTCATTTTCGGCCTATATGCGGAAACGAAGATGCATAGTTCCTGCTACAGGATTTTATGAATGGAAATCCGAGTTGTCGGGCAAACAGCCATATTACTTTCATTGCACCAATCAGGATATTGTATTTTTTGCAGGCGTTTGGGAATACAATGAAGAAGATGGAACAACCATGCTTGCCATTATTACAACAAATGCCAATGCAATGGTTAGTCCGATACACAATCGCATGCCCGTTATTTTTGATGCCGAAAAAGCACGGAGCTGGTTAAGTGAGAGTAATCCCGACCGTCTAGCACAGTTTCTACAACCATATCCTGCAAAAGAAATGGAGTGTTGGCCCGTTTCGTCGCGTGTGAATAAAGCCGGCAATGATGACGTTCGGTTAATTGAAAAAATATCAGGTCTATCTTCTCAACAAAGTACTTTATTTTAAAAGCTAAATTTACCGCATGCCATCAAACTCCTTTTTAAATCAGGTTGCCCGGCGCTATATCGAATTAAGCAATGATGGTGAGTCAATTGCCTTGGTATTCCCAAATCGCCGTGCAGCACTTTTTTTTAGAAAAGAATTGCTCGAATTACAGCCCAAGAACCAATGGATGCCCGAGATATTCTCGGCCGAGGAGTTCGTGGCCAATCAAATGCAGACGAGTCCGATAAACCAGATTTCGGCTTTGTTTGAATTTTACGGGATATATCAAGCTACCGAAGCCGAAAAATCTGACCCGTTTGATGTATTTCTAACCTGGGCTCCTCAGCTATTGCATGATTTTGAGGAAGTCGATTTGTATATGGTCGATGCGAAAGATTTGTATGCGCTTGTGAGCGAAGCATATGCATTGCAGCGATGGTCGCCCGATAATAATACTATTACACCTATTCAAGCGGCTTATCTTCATTTTTGGTCGATGATGGGTACGTGGTATAGGTTATTTCGGCAACATTTAAGAGATAAGAAAATGCTCACCACCGGCATGGCTTATCGTGCATTTGCAGATTCGATTGAAACGATAGGAACAGAACTAGAATGGAATAAGGTTCTGTTTTGTGGATTTAGTGCCTTGAATGGTGCAGAACAACGAATTATCAAATTTCTGGAAAAAACCGGTAGAGCCGAAGTTCTCTGGGATGTTGATACCTACTATGTCGAAGACGAATTGAACGAGGCGGGCCATTTTTTTAGGAATTACAAAAGTGATTGGGCTGCTCATACGTTTAAAAACATGCCTTCGAGACTCGATCGACCTGATCAGAAATTCGAAATTATTGGTGCTTCCAAAAATTTGGGTCAGGCAATTGAGGCCGGCGCCTTGTTAGCCGAACTGGCAAATGAAGGATGTGCCTTCGAGGATACTGCAGTTGTTTTGGGCGATGAACGCCTAATGCTTCCGATGTTGGAATTGTTGCCGCAAGCCGTACCGGCGGTTAACGTAACAATGTCATATCCACTGCAGCAGCTGCCGGTTATGGGCTTATATACCACCGTTTTTGAACTGCAACGCAGGTGTCGCAGTAAAGACGATAGCCATAAACCGGTGTTTTATTTTAAAGATTTGCTGAAGCTCTTTCGGCAATCCAACATCAGGCAAATTTTGGGTGATGATTACTGCAAGACGTATATTAAAAAAATAAATGCATCCTCCTACAAATACATAAACATTTTAGGTTGGGAAGATAGCGTGTTATTAATCGAAAAGCTTGGTTTTTTGTTCAAGCCATGGAATCAGAGCGTTTCAGAGGCGATAACTTGCCTAATCCGATTTTCGCAAGCCGTATTTAATGAAAGTGCTCGAAATGAAGTCGAACGAGACTATTCGGCAGATGCCTTGAGTCAAACAAAATTATTACTCAATCAAATTGAGATTTACAATTCACGCTATCCCGGCATTTTAAATCTTGATTCGCTGCAACGCGTATTTTCTCTGTTGATCAGGCAGATTTCGCTATCATTTTATGGCGAGCCGCTAAAAGGTCTTCAATTGATGGGCCTGCTCGAGACACGCAATGTTGAGTTTAAGAATTTAATTGTTCTCTCTGTGAACGAAGGCATTTTACCCGCAACGCGTTCGCATCGCAGTTTTATTCCATTCGACATAGCACTCGGATTTAAATTACCTACTTACCGCGACCGCGATGCCCTTTTCGCATATCATTTTTACAGGATGATTCAGGGTGCCGAACGGGTTTGGCTTATTTACAATACCGAAAGCGATGAGTTTGGAAAAGGTGAGCAATCGCGTTTTATTACACAGTTAGAGCAGGAATTAAAAAACGCGAAACATAGTCATGCTATTCGAGTCCCCGAATTGCCCAAGCATTTCAACGGTTCGGTGCGTATCGAGAAAAGTCCCGATCTGCTAAAGCGCATGCGTGAGCGCTATCATCCTGCTAATCCTAAAGGTTTATCGGCTTCTGCTCTTAAGAAATTTATCAACTGCGAATTAAGTTTCTACTTGAGTTATTTCTCGAATGTTGTTGTTGAAGAAGACCGCGAAGAAGATGTGGAAGCGAACGAAATAGGGACAATTTGCCATGCTGTTCTACAGAATCTCTATAAACCTTTTATAGGCCAAATTCTGAAGGAAAAAGACATTGCTCAGATGCGTCAATTGATGCCTGAAGAATTAACTATTCAATTCTGCAACACTTACGGCTCCGAAGCTATAAATCAGGGGAAATATGTTTTGGCGCATGAAACAGCGCGCAACATATTATTGCGCTATCTCAACTGGGAATTAAATTGTATAAAAGAAGAAAAACAACAGGGCATATTAACCACCATTAAATCGCTTGAAGTAAGTTTAGATACAGTATTAACCATTCAAACAAATCACGACGAATTTCAGGTAAAACTTTTTGGTGTTGCCGATCGAATAGATGTCAACAATCAAAACATCCGAATTCTTGATTATAAAACCGGAAGTGTTGATAAAGACGATTTGAAATATAAGGAACTCGATGATGTCTTTATCAATCCAAAACTGGAGAAGGCCATGCAGTTGTTTTTTTATCAATTACTTTATTCAGACAAGTATCCCGACAATACCATTCTATCGGGCATTGTACCACTTAAAAGTCCGTCAAAAAACATTCTTTTTGTAAACCAGCCTGGCGAGGAGGATGCCTACGAACTAATCAAATCGAGGTTCACCAATCTAATCGAAAGGATGTTTGATGAAGAACTGGCTTTTGAACAGACTACAGAACCCGACAGATGCAAGTATTGCAACTTTACCGGCCTTTGCAACAGGGTTTAATGCAACAGCGTTTTTGATTTAGCAAGGTATAATGCCCTCAACAAAGGCACCTATTTCGTAATCTTTGTCAACCAGATGCATTTCATAAATCCAGAATCGGCGTCGACCCGATAAATCGGGTAAGTTGACCCGATCAAAATTGGCGGGGTGTAGGTAATTTCGTTTGTCTTCTCCACTTAATTTTTCATGCGGAAAATTTCCAATTAAATGACCACAGTGAATATTGCCGAATTCTCTGCCAATGGTATTCGCTAATTTGCAGGTGTACGAATAAAAATCGGCACCGGTTAAGGTTTCGTAATGGTTCTGGAAGTACTTTACACCTTCATGCCATAGGCTTTCAGTGTCGTTTTTGAGTTGAAGCATTTTGGAATCATTACCCAGAACATAGGTTCTTCCCAAATCGGCTTCCCAATTTTCATACACCGGTCCGAAATCGAGAAACAGGATTTCGTTTTCCCGTAACACAAGGTCGGGCGGATTTTCGGCATAGGGTAGTAGCGTGTTTTTTCCGGCACGCACAATGCGTTTATGCCAAAACGTACGGATTCCCTGTAACTCAAATGCCAATTCAAAAATGGCACGATTGAGCTGCATTTCAGTAATGCCAGGTTGGATTAAATTTCTTCGATCAATTTCATCGAACAACTCCACTGCCAGGCCTTCGGCAGCGATTAATTTTTCGAGTTCACCTAATCTGTTCGTATCGGTCATGGTTCAAATGCGATGGGGTACACTAAATAGTTCTCGTCGGCATAAGCGCTTCGTTCATACCACCAACGTAGCCGTGCATCGGGGTCGTTTCTGAATTTCTCATCCTCGCTGCAGCGCTTTTCGAATGCTTGTTTCAAAGCAGCATTATTACGCATCATTTCCTCCGCAAGCCCTGCCATTGCATACGACTCGAAGTACTCTGTTCGTTCAGCAATATCGGCAAACATGCCCCACTGAAAAAAGGAGTCGGGCGAATCGGGGTCGAGCAACAGCATACATAAATCGCTAAGCATTTGGTTCATATCAATCAGCACACTTCCTCTCTGAAACGTTCGTTGCATTTTCACAATTTGCGCAGAACCTTGCATGCGCATGCGTCCCTGACTCGGCAATTTGCCCGAAACCGTTATTTCATCAAATTTGAAAAATGAAGCTGTAATAAGTGTGTCGGAGCGTAGGGTAGTACATTGGATGCCATGTGCCCTCAAGCGTTCAATTATTTCAATTCTGTTTGCAGGCACCATGAACCACCTGGGTTTCTTGCGTTGCAGCTTTGGTTTTTGTGCAGTCCATAAAGGAATTCGGCATGTGTATGGTTTAGCATTCCAGGTTATAATGGAAGCTCCTGCAGCTTCATTGTATATTTTCTCACTGCGAAAAGCAAGGAATTCAACCGTATCGGTAATTTCAGGCTCTTGCCACGTTAACGTACATATGTCTGTAGTTCGCTTTCGATCGCTCTCTATTGCTTTCTGAAGTAAATCTCCTCTATTTGCAAGCAATCTCATTAACGCTTCCAAAAGAATACGTGTGCCCAAAACACGCTGACGAAATGGTTTTAATGAGTGGTTTTCGACAAGTATGCCTGGTGTGTGACGCACATCTGCGTAGGCATGCGAAAAGCGTGGTCCGAACATGTATTGCATGTTACCATCTTCGGGTCTTTCTTCGTTTTTCAGAAAAACCAAATCGCCCGGAATATGCCCTGCCTTTTTGAGTTCTTGGTCGGCAAAAGGACGCAGGTTCGATTCCATCCAGCGCGAAATTTCAGGTGAATATCCGTGTTCACCAATAAAACCATAGGTAATATCGTATTGGTAATCGGCCCCATCGGTTACATGAATATCGAGGTAAAGCGTTGGATTTAAGCGGTTGATTAGTTCGGCGATTGCTTTTGTTTCGGGCGCATCTAGTTTGGAATAATCGCGGTTGAGGTTTTGATTGAGCGAGTTCGATCTCCAGCCCTGTGTAAGCGGGCCGCGCTGATTAATGCGATTTGTTGTTGAGCTGCGCAACAATCCATCGCGGTTTAATACCGGAATAAATGCAAGATTCACTTTTTGTTCAAGCGCTTTTAATTTACCCAGAGCCAAATCGCGGAAAAGTAGCATGCCGGCATCCAATCCGTCTATTTCGCCCGAGTGAATTCCTCCTTGAAACAAGATAAGCGGTTTCGTTTTACTTATGGGCCATTCGGTGCTGAAATAATACAGCGGTATGTAATTCCCGGAAGCAGTGAAACCAAGCGTGTCACAATGAATAAACCTGCAATTTTCGGCGGTTTTCGCAAACCAAGCCACGCAGGCGTCGAATCCGGAGCTTTCTTTACCGCTCGATTGTTCAAAAGGTAGTGCATCGGCATCCTTAGGACTGCATAGCAGTTTTTCGCTGTCGCCCTTCCAAAATGGCACCGTAGGCAGAAAATCTTGTGCAGCAATAACTAAATAATTACCAATAAAAAGTAGGATTAAACAGATATTTCGGAGCATATCTCAAAGAAAGGAAATTTGATTAAAACAATAGCCTTGTGGTGCATTTAATCTGAATCGCCCTATCTTTAAGGCGTGCGATTGGGAATTGTTATTGTTTTAACATTAGTACACCTTAGCGTCGAAGGACAATACTCGGTTTTTCCTGGTGGATATGGATTGCGAGGGATGTTTGGATTTGTCGTACCACCGGCTAATTCGCAAAAATACCTCATCGAATCGCATTCCCGCGGGCTGGAATTTAATTACCGATACAACTTTTCGGGTGTTAAGGAATGGGAGAAATATTTCAAATACCCGTATTCAGGTTTTGCACTCAATTATATGTTTCTGGGTGGGTCGAAAATAGGTAGGGCGTATAGTTTGATGCCTTATATCGGATTGCCCTTAAAGAAAAATAGCTTTGTAGATGTCCATATTCGACTTGCAACTGGTATTTCGTACGTCTCGCGTAAATTCGATCTCGAATTCAACCGAAGCAATACGCTTACAGGAAGCAATTTGAATTTGGTGAATGATGTAATGCTTCAGGCGAACTGGAAAATCGATAAAAAACTGCATTTACTCACGGGACTTTCCATAACATACTACAGCAATGGTTCATTTACAGAACCTGCAACATCGTTTTGTCTTTTCGCCTTGAATTCTGGCTTAACAATAAATACAGGACGTCCAGTAGCGGTGAATCATTATTCGTTTCCAATTCTCGATAAAGGTTGGCGGTTTGTAGCCTGGTCTGGCATTTGGCGAAAAGAAGCAATCAATTTTTTAAGCGAAAAATATACGGCTGCTGTGTTAGGCTTAAATGCGCTACGTCGTTATTCGATTAAGGGTTCGTATGGAGGTGGCGTAGATGTGTTTTACGATCAAACATTAGGTGTACGTTCAGATGGCAGTTCCAATTTTCGTTTGGGCTTTTTACTCGCGTATGAATTGATGTTGGGACGCATGAGCATCCCTCTTCAACAGGGAGTTTACGCTATTAATCCGATAAAAAGTGATGGTTTTTTATATCAACGAATAGGCTGGAAATTTCATTTTAACAGATCGCTTGCCGCACAAATAAGTTTGAAATTCCACAATTTAACAAACGACCATGCCGAATTAGGTCTTGTATATCAGTTTAAACCATGAAATACGCCATCTTCATTATTTATTCAATAAGTTTGATGTGTATATCATGCTCAAAAGAGCAAATGAACGATTGTTTTACATCTACAGGTAAAGTAGTTGACGAAAAACGAGTACTCGATTATTTTACGGATGTAATAGTACTCGGAAATTTCAATCTGGTTCTGGTCGAGGACTCGGTTAATTTTATAAAAATCGAAGCCGGATCTAAGCTATTGGAACAAATCAAAACTAGTGTAGAATTCAGGAAATTGACTATTGAAAACACCAATACCTGCAATTGGGTACGTTCGTATAAAATTCCCGTTAACCTTGAATTACATTACAATAAATTAAACCAATTAGATCTTAAGGGTACAATTAACGTAACGAATAAAGATTCATTACGAGCTGATACGCTTTCTATTCGAATGCAAAACAATTCGGGAAAATTAGATTTGACACTTTCGAATAAATTGTTAGAAATAAATCAATCAAAAGGTGCCTCTGAAATTGTTGTTGGAGGCAGAACCGGATTGTTGATTTACAAACCCGGAGATCGTGTTAGTGCTAATTTTTTAAATCTGAAGGCACGTAGAGTTGAGGCCGAAAGTTGGAGTGAAATGGATAGTTTTGTGTATGCTTCCGAATCGCTTAAACTAATTACGTGGGCCGGAGGAAGCTTATTGTATTCCGGTGAAGCCGAGGATATTGAGAAAGCCAGTTATGGCGAGGGAACCATTTCGCGGGTTTATTAAAAGAAAAGCCCCCGACTTTATCTAAAGACGAGGACTGTTATATATAATTTAATTAGTGAATTACCAAATTTGTCCGATAAATCGATTTAATTCGTCGACGCTGCTGCTAAAGCTAAAGGCATTGTTTACCATAAAGTAGCGTTGTGGATCCACAACATATCGAAAAGCAAATTTTGCAATTTCGAGTCGGCTGCTTTCAAACGAAAAAAGGCGCATGATGTCTGTAATTTGTGCCGAGGTCAATTGATTGGTGCTAATTACTTGTTTGGCAACCTGTAATCTGTTTGAATCAAAGTTTTGACGAGAAATTTCCTGCAGCATAAAACCGAATTCAGTTGCATTGGTAAATACGGGTCGAACTAAGGGTTGAAGTTGAGCCTGATTTACCGGCTGACACATGGAGGGGTGATTTTGTTCGTAAACCGGCATGTAATTTCCCCATGCATCGGTATAATAGCCAGGAGGAATCGTGTTGTACGATACTGTGTTAAATGGCAAACTGTTCGGCTGGAAAATATTTGGTTGAACATTGCCGGAATAAGTTGTTGTAGTGGTCGTAGTTACTGATTGCTGAACGACTACATACTGAGCGGAACCTGCGACTACCAGAAGCAGCATTCCCAAGGTAGATAAAGTTTTCATGGCTGTTCAATTTTAGTATGCTTTTTCAAAGTCCTTGCCAAAATTTCGATACTTTTACGCACTCAATTTTAACCATGAAAAAAGCAGTTATTTCTACCCAATACGGCGATATGTTAGTCGAATTTTTTGAGAAGGATGCGCCCGGTACAGTCGATAATTTTGTTCGCCTTGCGCAAAGCGGTTATTACGATGGATTAAAATTCCACCGTGTAATACCCGATTTCGTTGTTCAAGGGGGCTGTCCGAACGGAACCGGTACGGGCGGTCCGGGCTACACCATCAAGTGCGAACTAACAGGCGAAAATCAATACCACGACCGTGGAGTGCTTTCGATGGCGCATGCCGGACCAAATACAGGGGGCTCTCAATTTTTCATTTGCCACAATCGTTCAAACACTCAGCACTTGGATCGTCGCCATACGGTTTTTGGCAAGGTGGTCGAGAATGTCGACATCGTAGATAAAATCCGTCAAGGCGACATCATTCAAAAAATCACGATACAGGAAGTAGCGTGAGCGATATGCCTAAAACCGCACTGGCAATTCATGGTGGCGCCGGAACACTCGATCGTTCGGCCATGACGCCAGAGAAGGAGGCTGCATACTCCGAAGCACTTCGTGTTGCTTTGCGCATTGGAGATGATATATTGCGTGCCGGTGGCGATGCCTTAACTGCGGTTGAGTTTGCAGTACGTTCGCTCGAAGATTGTCCTTTATTCAATGCTGGTCGTGGAGCGGTATTCACTCATTCGAAAACACACGAGCTCGATGCTTCGATAATGGATGGAAAAACACTTGCTGCCGGAGCCGTAGCAGGTATAAGTGGTATTGCCAATCCGATTCAGTTGGCGCGTGCCGTGATGGAGAAATCAAATCATGTATTGCTCGCAGGAAAGGGAGCGCTCGATTTTGCCGCGTCGTTGGGATTTGAAACGAAACCGGCAGATTATTTCTTTACCGAATTTCGGTTTAACCAGCTTATGCAGGTAATACACGAAGAGCGTACATTTTTAGATCATTCTGTATCGGGCGACCCAAACGAAAAGAAATTTGGAACAGTTGGTGCCGTTGCCTTGGATGCGCATGGAAACCTTGCTGCTGCAACGTCTACAGGCGGAATGACCAATAAACGTTTTGGGCGTATTGGCGATACACCGATAATTGGTGCAGGAACATATGCAAACAATACAACCTGTGCAGTGAGCTGTACCGGTCATGGCGAATATTTCATCCGTTCGGTTGTAGCCTACGATGTTTCGTGTTTAATGGAATATGGCGGTTTGAGTCTCGAAGAAGCTTGTATTCGCGTGGTTAACTCTAAATTGGTGGAACGCGGCGGGGAAGGCGGATTAATTGCGGTAGATCGTTTTGGGAATATCTGTTTGCCGTTCAATTCTGCTGGAATGTACCGAGCCTGGAAAACAAGCCATTCTGACTATCAAACGGCTATATTTTAGACCGTTCAATTCGAACTAATTTGCTCCAATTGAATTCAGCGCAAAATTATATCGAAATTAACCGGCAATCTTGGAACAATAGAGTAGATGTACACTTAAATTCTCAGTTTTATAATATGAAAGATTTTCTAAGTGGAAATTCTTCATTGAATGAAATTGAGTTGAATCTGTTAGGTGATGTCGTCGGCAAATCAATTTTACATTTGCAGTGCCATTTTGGGCAAGACACAATTTCGCTCGCCAGATTAGGTGCTCACGTTACCGGAGTAGATTTATCGGATAAGGCAATTGAAACTGCTAAACGCATTGCAATTGAAACCAATACAAACACACAAACTAAATTCATTTGTTGCGATATTTATCAATTACCTAATTACTTGGATGAGCAATTTGACATTGTATTTACAAGTTATGGTACAATTGGATGGTTGCCCGATTTAGATAAATGGGCCCACTTGGTTTCTCGATATCTTAAACCAGGGGGACAATTCGTATTTGTAGAATTTCATCCGGTAGTGTGGATGTTTGATGATAATTTTGAGAAAATAGGCTATCGATATTTTAACTCAGGGGCAATTCTAGAAACAGAAACAGGCACCTATGCTGATATGAATGCTGGTATTACGCAGTCATATGTAATGTGGAATCATGGAATAGCCGAAGTAGTAAATAGTTTGATTCAAAATGGACTTGAATTACGTGGGCTTGATGAGTTCGATTATTCGCCCTACAATTGTTTTCGTAAAACTATTGAAGTTGTTCCCGGAAAATTCAGAATCGAACATCTTGGCGATAAGATTCCTATGGTATTTGCAATCAATGCGTATAAAATCAAATTGTAATTCGAATCTTTTTATCGTAAAGAGTTTTGTAATCGTAAAGAAGTTTGCTTGCAGAACGAACGCATTACCCTGTTTGAGAAATTCGTAGCATTTCGCTTGAAAATTCTTTATTGTGAATTTAATCTTATTGAACCACAACGGCATCAACTTGTGCTTCCAATGAACTCTGAATGCTTTCGTTTACGAGATTAAATAGATTTAAACCAGTTTGCGCTTCAATAGCATCAATGCTGGTTCTATAGTTTTGCCATGGTTGTGAACTTGCAGTTTGCGTATTGGGGACATCGATCGCGATAACTCTAGTTGTTGTCGAAATTCGACTTAAATCATTAGATCCAATGGGCAAAACCAATACTGCTTTCCAAACATTGGATGGCACTGTAATGGCACCGCCGGCGATAGTGGTAGTTACGCCTCCATTACTCCCTGATCCGCCCGAACCATATCCTCCTGAAATAATGTATAATTCATTTCCTTGGTTTAGCAAATTGCGACAATAGCCTTCGAATGCATTCCATGTAATCTGGTTGTTGTTGGGAGCTTGTGGAATCA
>CAZVHF010000011.1:21353-24540 GCA_964627105.1 uncultured Chitinophaga sp. | reverse complement strand
TTGGTTGTTCGAATATGGGAATTTCAAAGCAATGTGGCGATATTTATGGAAGCGGCCTCGATTGTCAGTGGATGGACATTACCGACATCGACACCGGGCGCTACACCATGGTAGTTCGTGTGAATTGGGATAATTCTCCGGACGCCTTGGGTCGCATAGAACTTTCGCATGTAAACAACTGGGCACAGGTTTGTATTCGTCTCGGACGTGATTCATTAGGCAACCGAACCATTCAGGTAATAAACGATTGCCCGCCATACACAGATTGTTCGGGCGAGGTTTTCGGGGCTGCACAGCTCGATTGCGAGGGAAACTGCGGAGGAACTCGCCAAATGGGCGACATCAACGACAATGGTTTTCAGGACATGAATGACGCCCAGAACTACGTGGAGGGAATTCTTGGTAACGATATTGTTGCCAGTGCCTGTAACGACATTAACGTCGATGGAAGAATTTCTGTGTATGATGCCGCATTGCTCTCAAGTTGTGTAAACTTTGGCCAATACCACCAACACACAGGAAATGCACCCCACAATCACTGTAATTTCCCGGGTGGGTCTTTGAATCCAGCCGACACCGTTACGCTTCAAATTACCAATGTTGATTTTGCTGAAAAGTTTGTTGATGTGGGCATTTTGAATCCGAACACCCGCGTAAACGCATTAGAGTTTAGTATCTCTGGAATTAAAATATGGAATGTTGAGAATCTTGCAGACAATACCGAGTATCCTATAAACCCCGAATTTCTTCTGGGCGACAATAAGGTAATTGCTATTTCCTATCAAGATTCGATGATTCGTAAATACTATGAACCAACAACCATTTTGAGGGTTCACTACTATGAACTTGAATCTGATCAAATTTGTATTGAGCAGATAGATGATATTGTTAGTGCATTTGGCACCCAAACAATTACTCAGATTGGAGGAGAGTGCTGGGACTTTGACGTTACCGGCTTAAAAAACTACGATCGTAAAAATCAATTTGCATTATTCCCCAACCCGGCAAGCACGTCTGTTCAGGTGCAATTTGACCTGGTTGAATCAATGGATGCGCAGGTGGTTTTGACAAATGCTATTGGGCAAACCATTAATCACTTTAACTTCGAGAACGCCGATAAGGTAAGCTTTAGCATTGCCACCGCCGATTTATCAGAGGGTATTTATCTGATAAATATGATCACCGAGGAAGGTATTGTTAGCAGAAAGCTTGTTGTTAACCACTAGACTGTTATCGATACTAATAATATTCCTTCTCGCATAATACCAACGACGCCCTAAAAGTAATAACGCGACGATGGAATCGTTCATAATCGGCAAACACAAATTGGTGTTTATCGAGCCAGAGATGAATTAATTAACCGCCTTCTTTTTAGTTGTAGTTCTTCTCTTTTTGCCGGCCACCACCTTGCCAAATGTGAGCGAAAACAAGATGCTGCGCTCAGATGTAAAATACATTGCCTTGCCGCCTACTTTGAAATCCTGTCGCTTTGAGGAATTCAGAAAGTCGTTCAAATAATACTTTAATCTGAAATAACCGCTTTTTCCAAAATTATACTCGACAAAAACACCCGGGTTAAAGGCATTGACGCGATTCGAAAACCAAGCCGATGTCTTGTTGTCTTTATCTCCCCTACCCTCTCCAACAAACACTTTCTGCTTGTAGTGAAACATATATTCTGCCTCTGCGCCGAGCGATAAATAACTCCGATTCTCCATGTTTCCTAATTTTAGAGCTAGCGGAATCGATATTCCATACGCGCGCTGCTTGATTCGCAGGGTGTCGTTTAAATTGTTTATCATCCCAATATTGCGAATACCCAATCCGGTGTATATACCAGCAAAACGCGCAAAGTTTACGTGATACTGTTGCGCAGCATGAAAAAACGCCGAAAACCGAGGAATGGGGTTCGCAAGATTTGCTTCGGGCTCCTGAACATAATTAACACCATCTTCATAAAGGCGAACGTTGCCCAAATCGGCGGCAGAGAAAATTAACTCCGATACAGACGCCCAATATGTTTTTTTAAACTCTGTTTTGTCTTGTTTTTCTTGAGCTTGCAAGGCGAAACCAAGAAAGCAGCCCGTCAAAATGAGTGCGTTTTTCATGCAGAAGAGTGATTATTTTATTACTCCCAGCTCTTTTCCAATTTTGGTAAACGCAGCAATCGCCTTATCGAGGTGTTCGCGTTCATGCGCGGCCGAAATCTGAACCCGAATCCTTGCCTGATCTTTAGGAACAACAGGGTAGTAAAACCCAATAACATAAATTCCCTCTGCAAGAAGCTTCTCTGCAAATACTTGACTCAAGCGCGCATCATACAACATAATCGGACAAATAGGATGAATTCCTTCTTTGATATCAAATCCGGCCTCTTTGATTTTTGCTCTGAAATACGCGGTATTTTCCATGAGCTTATCGCGCAATTCTGTGGTGGTACTCAACAGGTCCAAAACAGCAATACCGGCACCAACAATCGATGGAGCCAGTGAATTTGAGAACAAATACGGACGCGAACGTTGGCGCAATAATTCGATGATTTCTTTTCTACCCGAGGTAAATCCACCCATAGCTCCACCCAAGGCCTTTCCAAGGGTTCCGGTTATGATGTCAATTTTCCCCATCACGCCGCAATGTTCGTGCGTACCACGACCTGTTTTTCCAATAAATCCCGACGCGTGACATTCGTCGACCATCACCATCGCATTGTATTTCTCGGCTAAAGCAACAATTTTATCCAGTTGCGCAATGTAACCATCCATCGAAAACACACCATCGGTAACAATCAGGCGGAAGCGCTGTGCCTGCGACTCTTTTAATCGCGACTCCAACTCATCCATGTTGTTGTTCTCGTAGCGGTAACGAACAGCCTTGCACAGGCGCACACCATCAATAATCGAGGCGTGATTCAGCGAATCTGAGATGATCGCGTCTTCGGCTCCCAAGAGCGGCTCAAAAACACCCCCGTTGGCATCAAATGCGGCGGCATAAAGTATCGTGTCTTCGGTTCCTAAAAACTCGGAAATTTTTCGTTCGAGTGTTTTATGGATGTCTTGGGTTCCACAGATAAAGCGCACCGAACTCATTCCAAAACCACGAGTATCGAGCGTTTCGTGCGCGGCTTTTACTACCGAAGGGTGAGAAGAAAGCCCAAGATAATTGTTTGCGCAAAAATTAATTACTTCAT
>CAZVHF010000011.1:0-21253 GCA_964627105.1 uncultured Chitinophaga sp. | reverse complement strand
CGAAAGCACCGCCTTTTTACCATCTGCAATTCCTTTGGCCGGACGAATTACCGAAGCAGAGAGATAGTCATCATAGCTGTGTACAGGTGTTTGACCAAGCGTGAGGATTCTTTCGGCAATTTCATCAATTTTCAACTGAAGATCGGTATACAATTCCTCAAACTTTAAATGAAGCTCAAAAAACTTCTCTCCTTTGATGTTCCAATGAAAACCCCGGACATTCATGTAAAAAACCTGATAGTTTGAAAGCAAATCATTTAGTTTATCGGCTAGCTCTGCACTTTGTGCCTGGTCCAAACCAATCGACGTAACTTTTCGGGTAACCATCCTGCGAACAGCGGGTTTTTTAGGGGCTTTCGTGCTTCTAACTTTCTTGGCGCTCATTTCGAATTGTTTTTCCAAAAGTAATCACAATTCTTTCAAATTAATTTCGAATCAGCCTCCCTTTCAATATTTCGGAAACATTCGAGCCAAAACGCTGTTTCTAATTCCGATTGGCTATTTTTGCCGCGTTAAAAACTTATCACCATGAGCAAAGACCGTTTTCAGGGACACGACTATTATCAATTGGACGATTTACTAACGGACGAACACAAACTCATTCGCGACACCGTTCGAGCCTGGGTGAAACAAGAGGTGAGTCCAATTATTGAAGACCACGCACAACGGGCAGCGTTTCCGAAACACCTAATCAAGGGACTTGCAGAAATCGGTGCGTTTGGCCCATATATTCCAACAAAATATGGCGGACAAGGGCTCGACCAAATAAGCTACGGGCTTATTATGCAGGAAATTGAGCGCGGCGATAGTGGTATTCGCTCTACGGCATCTGTTCAAAGCTCTCTGGTGATGTATCCGATTTACAAGTACGGTTCAGAAGAGCAACGCATGAAATACTTGCCCAAACTAGCAACCGGCGAAATGATGGGGTGCTTCGGATTAACAGAACCCGATTCGGGATCCGACCCCGGTAGCATGATTACTAACATCAAAGATAAAGGTGATCATTACTTGCTAAACGGAGCGAAAATGTGGATTTCGAATGCTCCATTTGCCGATATCGCTGTGGTTTGGGCAAAGAATGATGAGGGCAAAATCCGCGGAATTATTGTGGAACGTGGTATGGAAGGCTTTACAACACCCGAAACACACGACAAATGGTCGCTTCGCGCATCGGCAACCGGCGAATTGGTGTTCGACAACGTGCGCGTCCCAAAAGAAAATCTGCTTCCAAATGTTGAGGGATTGAAAGGCCCGCTTGGCTGCTTGAATTCGGCACGTTACGGAATTGCCTGGGGTGTTATTGGGGCTGCAATGGACTGTTACGATTCGGCACTTCGTTATTCAAAAGAGCGCATCCAGTTTGGTAAGCCTATCGCAGCATTTCAGCTTCAACAAAAAAAGCTGGCAGAGATGATTACCGAAATTACCAAGGCACAATTACTCACCTGGCGCCTTGGTGTATTGCGTAATGAAGACCGAGCAACGCCGGCACAAATTTCAATGGCGAAACGCAACAACGTGAACATGGCCCTTGAAATTGCACGCGAAGCACGACAGATTCATGGCGGAATGGGCATTACGGGCGAATATCCGATTATGCGCCACATGATGAACCTTGAATCGGTTGTTACTTACGAAGGCACGCACGACATCCATTTATTAATTACCGGAATGGATATTACAGGCGAGAATGCATTCAAATAACTCTTAATTTCATACGCATATTAAACCCGTCTTTCACAAGGCGGGTTTTTTTATTTTCGCTTTTATGATAAAAGTCTACGGGATTAAAAATTGCAATACCATGCAAAAGGCATTTGCTTGGTTTGAAGAAAATAAATTAGCCTACTCATTTCACGACTACAAGAAAGATGGCGCACAAATCGAAGACCTGAAGCGATGGTCGGAAAAAGTCGGCTGGGAAAAAATATTGAATAAATCGGGTTTAACTTGGAAAAAACAAAGTCTTGATACGCAAAAAAATATTGTGCATCAGGATGCTGCAATACGTTTCTTGCTGGAAAATCCTTCTGCGATAAAGCGTCCAGTTATTGAAAGCAACAATATGCTTTTGGTTGGATTCAACGAAGAAGACATTCAAAAAGCATTTATTCGATGAAACGCTGGCTTAGTCAACTTAAACCCGCCGAACGCGTGTTCCTGCTTTGGGGGCTTTGCATGCATGTTTTGGCGTTTTTCTATGCTACAGGCTATCAGCATGGCGACGAGCACTTCCAGATAATGGAATTTGCGGCCTACAAACTTAACCTCTGCACCTTTGAAAGTCTTGCCTGGGAATACACCGCACAAATGCGCCCCGGTTTGCAGCCGTTTATAGTTTTCGGCATTGCGAATACTTTGCGTATGATAACCGGAGAGTTTGATGCTTTTCTTGTAAGCGATTGTTTACGGGCTCTTTCACTGTTACTTGGCTTTGTTTCGCTCATTCTGGTGCATCGCTTGTCGAACGTATTTGGATTGCAAAACAATCAAAGGGTGATGCTCGCCTTTTTGCTCGGACTGGGTTGGTTTTTCCCCTACCTGCATGCACGCTTTTCGTCAGAAAACTATTCGGGCATTTTCTTGCTTTTAGCGATTTATTTTGCATTTAGAAAAGGCCTTGAAAAAAGAAATTATTCCTCAATCGATTGGTTATTATCTGGCATTTGCTGGGGTCTTGCCTTTGAATTTCGCTTTCAAATCGGGTTCGCCGCACTGGGTTTAATTGGTTGGCTAATTTTTTACAAACGACTCGCATTAAAGCCGTTTCTTTTTTTGCTCTTCGGCGGATGCTTGATTCTGGTCTTTGCTGCTTTTATAGATCACTGGCTTTATAACTCGTGGTGCTTTCCTCCATTAAATTACTTCAATGAGGTGTTGTTTAAAACAGACTCCATGTTTGGAAGTAATCCCTGGTACGATTTTCTACCGCTTAGCCTAAACTGGCTTGGCCTTTCGCTTGGCACGCCATTTTTGTTCCTGCTGGTTTTCGCCTTAATCCGACGGCGCAAAGATCCCATTGCCTGGATGTTTATCTCCTTTGTTTTGGTTCACAACTTGCTCGATCACAAGGAGATGCGGTTTCTGTTTCCTGCCATTTACCTTACACCGCTTTTACTCGCATCGGCGCTACCTAGCGATTTACTAAAAAAAGGCAAGGATTTGTTTTTAACACAATTTAAATTCACTGCATTGACTGCCATAGTCGGTATTTCGGCCTTAAAATCACTGGCGTGTAGCACGACCTATGCGTCGCCAGACGTAGATGCCTTTCGGTCCATTTCGAACTACATCGATAAAAAAGGGCCCCAATTGGTTTATTGCCCGTACGATATTGGTTACGTTATGGCGCATTATTACGAATTCAGATTCTTTCGGAAACAAGGGGCGGTACTACGATTTTACTCCAATGACGACCAACTCAAGTCGCAGGTTAAAAACGGCCAAAAGGGCCTTATTTTAGTTTGGGGAGAACATACCGAATGGCCCACAAAACGGAAGTTTAATAACATCTACGATTCACTATCCGATTTACAGAATAATAAATACTTACGAGGCAATAAATGGAATCGCGATCGCTACCGTATTTACGAAATCGGTGCGCTTTAAGTTATGGAATGCTAAACAATGATCTATGAATTATTTCCCAATTACATAAATCTGGCTCGACCACGCGTCCTTTCCTGCATTAAGATTTGATTTTAATCCACTCCAAAAAGCAGGGAGATACCGTTCGCTGCCATTTTTGTAGCGCTCGCTCAGCAAGGAAATATAAAAAGCATCGAGTTTCATGGGCAAAACATTATGTAGCTGAAGACCATTTTTATCGATTAATTTGCGCATTGTTTTAGGCGTAAAATGCCAAAGGTGACGTGGAACATCATATGCCGCCCAGTGTTCCTGATAGTGTTTTGCGTCAAAACTATCGGGATTGGGCACGGCAATAAACAAGCGGCCTTCGGGATGCAACAAACGTTTCAGTTGTAAGAGTCGTTCGTTAAGGTTTGGCACATGCTCAAGCACATGCCACAAGGTAATGGCACCAAATGATGCCGCCTCAAATTCATCCAGCTTGCTCTCATCGAACACAGAGAGCCCATAATTTTTCTTTGCGAAGTCGCTTGCGCCTTGATCGGGCTCAATGCCAATAACATCTAGGCCTTTCGATTTTGCATGATTTAAGAACGCGCCTGTTCCGCATCCAACATCGAGAAGCCTTTTTCCATTGCTGAAGGAAGAAACCAGACGATATTTTCTTTCGAGCGTAAAGCCCCTTGCAATTTTATACAACTTACTGATAAGCCCCTTTGAAGTGTCGCTGTGCGAAATATAATCTTCCGACTGATAATAGCTTCCTAAAACAGAAAGCTCGGGCCTTGGACTTGTAAAAAGAAAGTCGCAACCTCCACATTTCATTATCGAGAACGTCTCCTTGCTTACCGTATAATCCACGGCATTTAAATACTGTGAAAAATTAGTTGAATCACAAATTGGGCAATGCGTAATTTCAGTCATGGTTTCACGTGAAACAATCAGCGGCCAAGATACACCATTAAAACGGAAATGTCGGAAGGAGAAACGCCACTAATTCTTGATGCCTGACCAATATTGGAGGGTTTTATACTACTAAGTTTTTGACGCGCCTCAGTTGACAGAGCCGATAACCGGCTGTAATCGAAATCTGCATGAAGCTCAATGTGCTCGAGCCGCTTAAGTTTCTCGGCGATTTCATGCTCCTTCCGAATATATCCATCGTACTTAATTCGAATCTCTGCTAGCGATACCTCATCAATGCTCAACTCTCTTTCTTCCAATATTGACTTTGCCAAACTTGGAACGCGTTCAACCATCGTAATTAAATCGACTTGAGGCCTGGATACAATTCCATGGTATTTAACTTTCTGCGTTATGGGCGAAGTTCCAGAGTCTAATAATACCTGATTAATTTCGTCGGGAATAGCACTTTCGTTTATCAGGAAGCGATTTGCTTCATCAACCCGGGCGTATTTCTTTAACGTTTGTTCCAGCCTCTTACCATCAATTAAGCCTAAATCATAACCCTTAGGCGTTAGGCGCTCATCGGCATTGTCTTGACGTAGCAAAATTCGATACTCTGCTCTTGAGGTAAACATCCGGTATGGCTCTTCTGTTCCCTTTGTAACTAAATCATCCAGCAATACGCCTATATAGGCATCCGATCGCCGTAGAACAAATGCATCAAGATTACGAATCTTACGATGCGCATTAATTCCCGCCATCAAACCTTGACAGGCCGCTTCCTCGTAACCGGTAGTTCCGTTAATCTGCCCGGCTAGAAACAAGTTCTCAATAGCTTTAGATTCTAACGTAAGCGATAATTGCTGGGGAGGAAAATAGTCGTATTCTATAGCATAGCCGGGCCTAAACATCTTTACATTTTCTAACCCGGCAACAGATCGAATGGAATCATACTGAACGTCGTACGGCAATGATGTAGAGAACCCATTTATGTAAACTTCACATGTGTTCCAGCCTTCGGGCTCTATAAACAATTGATGCCTTTCTTTGTCTGCAAAACGATCAATTTTGTCTTCAATCGAAGGGCAATAGCGCGGACCAATTCCCTGAATTCGGCCACTGAACATCGGACTTTTATCAAAGCCTGTACGTAATATATCATGGACGCGCTCATTGGTATACGTCATCCAACAAGGCAGTTGTTTGCTTAGCTTCGGAGAGTCGGTAAACGAAAACCGTCCTGGCTCATCATCGCCGGGTTGAATTTCCATAACCGAATAATCTATAGTCCTTCCATCCAACCTGGGGGGTGTTCCTGTTTTCATCCTGCCCGATACTAAACCAAAGCTTCGCAATTGCTCGGTAATTCCGGTAGCGTTTCGCTCAGCAGCTCTTCCTCCTGCCATATTTTGTTCGCCGATGTGAATGAGGCCATTTAGAAACGTACCATTCGTGAGAACAACGGCTTTTGAATATATGCGCTGGTGTGTTCCGGTTACTACGCCACAAACCGCGTTATTTTCGATAAGTAATTCGATGACCGTATCTTGATAAAAATCAACATTCGGCAAAGATTCCAAAATAAGCCTCCACTCCTCAGCAAAGCGCATGCGATCGTTCTGTGCGCGAGGACTCCACATGGCCGGGCCTTTGGAGCGATTGAGCATCTTGAACTGAATCGCCGAGCGATCGGACACAACGCCAGAATAACCACCCAAAGCATCAATTTCGCGTACGATCTGCCCCTTTCCGATTCCGCCCATTGCGGGGTTGCATGACATCTGACCAATGGTCATCATATTCATGGTAATCAACAATACGCTTGAGCCCAAATTTGCAGCGGCAGCAGCGGCCTCGCATCCCGCATGGCCCGCACCAACAACAATTACATCATATCTGTTTTCCATTGGCTTTTGTTCCACGTGGAACCGGACGCAAAATTAATTAAGATTTTGGTCATCCTGTTTGTAATAAATAAATAGGGCCGCATCTTCGGCCTGGCGCATGCTTAATGCCTCTTTTTTTGTTTTGTCTTTATAGCCCATAAGATGCAAAACACCATGCGCGATAACTCTTAAGATCTCGTCATTGAACAGAAGATTTCGTTCGTGAGCATTTTCTTTTATACGGTCAATGCTTATAAATAATTCTCCCGATAGACGCTCTTTGTTTGAGTAATCGAAGGATATAATGTCTGTAAAATAGTCGTGGTTCAAATACGTGCGATTCATTTCAAGAAGAAATTCATCTGAACAGAATACGATTGAAAGATTATCAATTGTGAACCCAGCTTGATGCGTAAAAAGCTCAAGCCATTCTCTGACTTGAGCTTTGTTCTTTAATCGAAACTTTATTTCGTTCGTCGAAAACGAGATCAACTTACTGATTGGCTATTCTGAAGTACAACTCAACGCGTCGTCCGTCGTTTTCAAACTTTATATCGTCTGTTAATTTCCGCATGAGAAAAACACCTCTTCCGTTAGGGTTTTCCAGATTCTGCGGATCTGTTGGGTCTGGAAGGGCCTCCGGATTATATCCACGCCCCTCATCTTCAATTACAAAGCAAAGATTATGGTCTTTTGTTTCGTAATAAAAACGAACCTGTTTTTCGGGGTTTAAACGGTTGCCATGATAAATCGCATTCGAAACGGCCTCTGTAACAGCAACGAGAATGTTACCATAATTTTCATCGCCAATGTTATAAAACTCGCATATTTCATCAATATACTTACCGGCCAGTGCAATGTTCTCTTTCAAAGAGGGAAAGCTTACTTGTTTCGTTTGTGTTATCATCATGATTGTGAAAGTAAAAAATTAATTGGTTTTGAAATACTGCTCTACGAGATTTTTATAAAACGGTTTCAATTCGGGTGAACTTGTTTTTAAAAGCTCGTTTTCTGCATTTTTCTGCTGCATATACTGCTGAAATTCCAAAAGGTTACGATTAAATTCATTTTTATTTTCGTTACTCTCTCGTTTATCGTCCTGGTCGCGTTCGCGCTCTGCTTTCTCAGCTTCGAGCAGGCGTGTCATAATTTCCTGCTGCCTTCGCATTGTTTCCGATGTTATGTTTTTATTAACCAAATCGGTCTCTGTTTTCTCCATCTGCTCAATCATCTTCCTCAGATTGCCCGCATTTCCATTGTCGCCTTCCTTAATCATTTCGTTGAGCATTTTCTGCATTTCATTTCGTAGCATCTCTTGTTGTGCGGCCATTTTTGCCAATTGCTGACTTCCGCTTTTTCCATCTTTCCCTTTGCCCGGTTTGCCCATCTCCGATTTCATCTTCTCCATTTGCTCATTCAACTGCTGCTGCAGCTGACGCATAGCGCCAGCCGATGGCTTACCATTGCCCGGCTTCTTTTTGTTTCCTGGTTTTTTACATTGGCCATTCCCTTGCTGTTGTTGCTGTTGTTGCTGAGCAAGCTGCTGCTGCATCTGGTCCGATACTTCCGATAACATCAGTGCAAGATTATTAATCGACGTCATTGCAAATTGCTGCCTTGAGGATGCCTGGGCGGATTGGCGTTCGGCAAGGTATTCTATCGACTTGTCGAGTGCAAAATTAATCTGGCCGATTTCTTTGTTTACAAAAGAACTTATTTCCTCAACACGCTTACTCAGCGCAAATAGTGAATCTTCTATAGCCTCCGCATTGTCTTTAATCTTCTTTTGATCGGCCGTAATTTTAACATACAACGGATTGGATGTCGGTGTACGCTGCAACTGTTTCATCAAGGCTTCTTGGTCGAACGATAGCTGTAACAGATTCTCGAGAATTTCGCGGATTTTAGCAACATCTTCTTCTAAACTTTGCTCAGATGCCTCGTTCATGCTCTGCTGCATCTTGTCTTTCATCTCTTGCATTTTTGAACTTGCGTTCTTTTGCGACTTCGATGCCTTACCGTTTTTCTTGCTATTCAAATCCTGAGAGCTTTGTTGCATCTCCTGCTTAATCTCCTGCTCCATCTGTTCTGTTGCATCCAACGGCATCGGATTTTCCAATTCCTGATTTTTCTTTTCAACCTGGTCGAGCTCTTCGCTTAGTTTGTTGAATTCTTTATTCAAAGAGTCCTGCTTCGCTTTCAGTTCATCTGTTCCTGTTTGATTTTTCTCGGTCTTTTCAGCGAGTTTTTCCTGTTCCTTTTGCAGTGCATCCAATTTGTCGATTGCATCCTTCATGCGCTGCTCAACTTCAAGCTGCTTTAACAACTCAAGGCTGCGGTCGAGCTCTTTTTCGATATCCTTATTATCCTGCTGAAGCTTCTCCATTTCTTCCTTCAACTTGTCTTTATCGAGTGTTTTCAGCATTTCTTCGAGCTGGCGCAATTGTTCCTTCATTTCAGGACTCAGCAGTTCATTCATCAACTTTTCGATTTGCTCTTGCTTTTTTATTATTTCCTCGTCTTTGTTGAATTCCTTATTGCGTTTGTTATTTTCCTTGGTGTCTTTTTGTATTTCACCGAGTTGTTCCTGAAGTTGCTTTTGTCGCTCAATAAGCTCTTTTGCTTTGTTTTTGTCTTGCCATGTTAGTTCCTTTTTCTCAAGCATGCGGTTTGTTAATTCCTCGAGCTCCTTTTGCAGCTTTTTGGCTTCATCCATTGTAGATTTTAGGTCGGCTTTAATTGCCGATTGCTGTTCACGCGATTTTTCTTGTAATTCTTCCAACGTTGGTTTGCGGTAAACCCCCTTTTGAGATTTTGTCGATTTTCTTCCATGCACTGCATCATTATCCCATACTTCGAACCAATATTCTATTTCCTGACCGGGTTCCAGCTGAATAGCATTAAATGAGCTGCTCCACATGAAGTAAGTGCTCGTATAACTTTTATTAAAAGGCACATCCATCGATGTTGGTTTGTTTCCCTGACCCGGAATCAACACATTAAACTTTAACTCTGTTAAGCCATAATCGTCCTCTATTTTGCCCTTAAATACGAAGTCTGAACCCAAAATCGAATCTGCCTTAGAATCTACTTCTATTAGCGGATAGGCATCCGGTTTAACCGAAACCGAATACTCAACAGCATTCGAATTACGCATGAAATCGTTTTTCATTTCAATACTGTAACGATCATCTTGCAAAAAACGCTTTGAAAAGATAAAGTCTGTTTCCGAGTTCTTTTGGGCATTTACCAGGCCTTGCTGAAATTTTAAACTTAGATTGGAAGTCTCTTCTGTTTTAAAAATCCATTTTACCTCTGTTCCGGCCGGAATCGATAAATCGCCGATGTTAGCCAATTGCTCATCCTTTTTACCGGTGTATGAAGGATAATCAAGCATTACATTGAATTGAACCAATAGGGGAGAAGGTAGGCTCCTTAAAGTATACTCCTTCGAAAAGAAACCATCGGCATACAATCGAAATCGTACATCCTCTTTAACGTTCCTAAAGAGATAGTTAAAACTTGTTTTATCGGTATTTTGACACTTAAATTTATTTCCTTCAATATCTATATACAATTCACGTGGGAGTTCTTCTCCTCGCGTGCGTACATCGAGTTTAAAATCCTGCATAGAAGCAACTTCCAGTTTAGAATTCACCAGTATGAACTGAAAAGGAGCTACGGGCTCAAAAGTTTTATCGTATGAAATGATACGCTTGGTGCTCTCAGTTAAGACAGCCGGCTTGATTACCAAAACACCCAAAATAAACAACAAGGGGATGAGTGCGATCGGAATGTATCGTTTGTTTTTTCCAAAATCAATTGCTCGCGAAAATGGAACCGGTTTTAGTTCGGTAATCTTCTGATCGATACCCGCAAGTAATAGCTCTTTATTTCCTGTTGTATCGTCTAACTGACGTTGCAATTGCAGTGTATTGATAAGTTTATCTTTAACCTCATTAAAATGCTGACCGATAAGCTCAGCAGCATGCTCGTGCGTGAGTGATTTACCTATGCGTAATAGCCCGAGTATTGGTTTTACTATATACTTTACGAGCACAAAACCTGCGAGAGTGAGGTACGAATAAAATAAAATTGCACGAAGCACTGTGCCATGCTCACCCACATATTCAATTATGGAAATAAGAAGAAAAAACAATGCAAGCAGTCCCGTGCTGTAAAGAATACCGCGCAAAAGATTATTCTGGTAGTACTTGCGAATAAACTGTTCAAGCTTACCAATCAATTCATTTACGACACTGTTTTCTGAGTTCATCTAAAGTATTTGATATAATAAGAAACGCACTTGTTAGCAGTTAATTTTAGCAACGCGTTTTTCGTGACGACCACCTTCAAAACTCGTTTTTAAAAAGTCATCCACAATTTGCTTAGCTGTTTCTAAACTTATAAAACGTGCAGGCAAACACAAAACATTTGCATTGTTGTGTGCTCGAGCTAAAACGGCTATTTCTGGTAACCAACACAAAGCTGCACGAATACCGGCATGCTTGTTTGCCGAAATCGCGACTCCATTAGCGCTACCGCAAAGCAATATTCCAAAATCAGCTTTACCATCTAAGATGGAATCCGAAACCGGATGGGCAATGTCGGGATAATCCATACTCTCTTCCGAAAACGTACCCACATCAATTACTTCCACATTCATTTGAGTTAGGTAAATTTTTAACTGCTCCTTGAGTACAAAACCGGCATGATCAGAACCTATACAAATCTTCATTGATTTTGGATTAAATTAGAGGCTAAAATACTGAATACGCGGTTTTGTTCGGGAAAATCAAACAGAATTAACAGTTATTTTGTTAATCGGTGTTAATTACCTGTGATTAAAAACGAATAAGAATATTTACCATCATTCATTTTTTTTCTCATACACAGTGTTTTTTTGTTTGTCAAGCGAAAAATGCTGATTAAAATCATAGAATAAATAACAATTCTTGCACAAAACTGAATATAATCGAACAAACATTTTTTGAGCAGATTCAGATATTAACCAAATGTGAATATACTATTACTTGAATTGAATTTCAATTATTTAATACCGTGAAAACTTTTGAATAGGATGTGAATAAACACCTGATGCGTTACAATCCTAATGACTCATCAAAAAATTCTAAACAGAACTAACAGCTATATTAAAACCTAATCTTTATTTAAACTTTAAAATACCTTTGTTTTATACTTAGTAAAGAGATGTTCATTTCTAAAAATTCGCGCTCCGATCTTCTTCTATCCATTGATCGGCTCAAAAAAGAAAAGAATGCGATAATTCTTGCGCATTATTACCAGGATAATGGAATACAAGATTGTGCAGATTACATTGGCGATAGTCTGGGCCTTTCTCAAGCTGCTGCCAAAACAGATGCCGATATCATTGTTTTTGCCGGAGTGCATTTCATGGCAGAAACTGCTAAGATTATTTCGCCTGGTAAAAAAGTTCTCTTACCCGATCTTGAAGCCGGTTGCTCATTGGCCGATGATTGTAAAACCGAAGATTTTATTGCGTTTAAAAAACAACATCCGGAGCATATCGTTATTTCATACATCAATTGCACAGCCGAAGTGAAGGCAGAGTCTGATATTATTTGTACTTCCTCGAATGCTGTACACATTGTGAATAGTATACCAATCGAAACCAAGATTATTTTCGCGCCCGACAAGAATTTAGGTCGATACGTGAGCAATAAAACAGGACGCGATATGGTAGTGTGGGATGGCGCTTGTATGGTACATGAGCAGTTTTCGCTATCCAAAATTGAAGCGCTGATCGCAGAAAATCCGAACGCAGAATTTATTGCCCATCCTGAGTGTACCGAAGCAGTTCTAAGCAATGCATCATTTATTGGTTCTACTACAGCCTTGTTGAATTACACAAAATCATCAGCAAAACAAGAATTCATTGTGGGAACTGAAAGCGGAATTTTACATCAGATGATTAAGAATTCGCCCGAGAAACGTTTTATTCCTGCTCCCCCTATGAACAATTGTGCCTGTAACGATTGTCCACACATGAAAAAGAACACGCTTCAAAAACTTCATGATTGTTTACTAAACGAAACACCCGAAATAATGCTGCCTGAATCTATTCGCTTAAAAGCAGAGCGATCCATTCAACGCATGCTCGAGCTTTCTGTTAATCTTTGATCCTGTATACAAATGAAACAATCAATATTTCTTTTTATAGCCGTCTTTTTTTCTGTGTTAACACTGAAAACACAAAATTTAGAAACAGCGAAGTATACCTATGAGAGTTATCCAAACGATCCAATGGGTATTCGTAAGTATGTCTTAAAAAATGGTCTTACAGTGTTAACTTCTGTAAATACTAGCGAACCTCGCATTTATACCTGTATTGCCATCGCAGCCGGAAGTAAATATGATCCGAAGAATAATACCGGTTTAGCACATTACCTCGAACATATGTTGTTTAAAGGAACCGATCAATATGGAACGATATCCTATGAGAAAGAACAGGTATATATAAAACAGATTGAAAGTTTGTATGAGAAATATAATAAATCAACAGATGAAAAATTAAGGAAGCAACTTTACCGAAGTATAGATTCTATTTCATCAGAAGCAGCAAATATTGCCATTGCCAACGAATACGATAAAATGATGCAGTTCATTGGTGCAAAGGGAACCAATGCATATACCTCATTTGATGAAACAGTTTACATCAATGATATTCCTTCAAATCAATTTGATACCTGGCTTAAAATTGAAGCTGAGCGTTTCAGAAATCCGGTTTTCCGTTTGTTTCATACCGAACTTGAAGCAGTTTATGAAGAAAAAAATATGTCGCTTGATTCGGATTCAGACAAGTTGTATGAAACAATGATGCAGGCTCTTTTTAAAAACCACACGTATGGTTTGCAAACAACTATTGGTAAGTCTGAACACTTAAAAAATCCATCTCTACAAGCAATACGCAAGTTTTATGAGATGTATTATGTGCCGAATAATATGGCAATTTGTTTGGCTGGTAATTTTAATCCCGATGATGTAATTCAAAAAATCGATAACGCATTTTCAAATTATAAACCTGTAAACATTTCAGAACCTCAATTCGGTTTCGAGAAAAAAGATACAACTGCCGAATATTTCACGGTAAAAGGTCCCGAACAAGAATCAGTTTCTTTGGCATTCAGATTACCCAAATTAGACCCTTTACAAAGTAAATTACTTGAGTTGCTTTCGGAGCTTCTGTATAATGGCACAACCGGCCTGATGGATAAAAATTTATTAAACAATCAAAAAATATTAAATGGTTTTGCCGAAACGATGAACTTGAGAGATTATTCAGTTTTGATTCTCAACGGGGAACCACAAAAGGAGCAAACACTTCAGCAAATATCGTCCTTGTTACTTGCACAAATCGATTCGTTACGCAAAGGTAAAATTTCGGAAGATCAGGTTAGGGCAGCACTCCTTAATATAAAAACCAGAGATGAGCGTATGAATGAAAATTCAACGTCGCGTGCATTTAAAATGGTCGATTTATTTGTAAAAAAATATGATTTTAAAAGCGTTCAGCGAGGCGATTCACTCGTTGGATTACTGACCAAAAAAGACTTGATTCGTTTTGTTAGAGAAAATTTTCAGAAAGATTTTGTAGTGGTTTACAAGCAAAAAGAAGATTCTTTCCAAAATGAAAAAATAGACAAGCCTGAAATTACACCCATTCCCGTAAACCGAAAAGACAACTCTGCTTTCGCAAGTGCTGTATACAATCAGCGCGTAGCAAGCGAAAAACCGCGTTTTATAGACTTTAAGCAATCAATACAATCGCTTAATCTTGGAGATGCAATTAGCGGTTATTATGTAAAAAATCCGTCAAACAATCTCTTTAAGTATCAGTTAGTTTTCGAATTCGGCCGAATCGAAAATCCGTACCTTCCATTTGCAGCCGAGTTGTTTCAACTCTCCGGCACGTCAAAACATTCTAATCAACACATTAAGGAGTTATTTTATGCGCTTGCTTGTAACTATTCCTTGGCGGTTGGAGAATATACCACAACCATCGATTTGAGTGGTCCGCAAGATTCATTTGAATCAGCGATTAAACTACTGGAAAACTGGATTCTGGATCCAAAACTTGATAAAGAAACTTTACGCTTATTTATTAACTCGAAATTAATGGAGCGTGAAAATATGCTCAGTAATCCCGACGAAATAAGATATGCGCTCAGTAATTATGCTTTGTATGGTAAAGACAATCCACTTACCCGCCAATTAACAAATAAACAACTGAAAGCCTTAAAGAGTGATATAGTATTTCGGCATGTTTCTTCGCTCTTTTCATACCCACATACAATAAGTTATTATGGTCCTTCCGAAATAAATCGGGTCGAAAAGCAAATAATTGAAATCCATACCACACCAATTAAAATGGTTATTCCTGAACGAAAAATATTTAATCCGATATACCCAAAAAAGAGCATAGTATATTTTGCCGATTACAATATGGTACAGGCAAATATTAGTTGGATTGCACCCGGATCCGGAATCGACACATCTAATTTTGCAACAGCGTCGCTATACAATGAATATTTTGGAGGAGGTATGTCATCAATAATTTTTCAAGAAATCAGAGAATCAAAAGCCCTTGCTTATTCGGCCTATTCTTATTTTAGAAACCCTGTTTACAAAGATGGATTTGAAACTTCGGGTGCCTTCATTGGTACACAAGCCGATAAATTAGATTCGGCCATAACTGCAATGAACCGATTGCTCAAAAAAATGCCACTATCTGAAAATTTGTTTCAAACATCTAAAGCGGCGCTTCTATCGACAATAGAAAACGAACGCATTTCACCGCGAAATTATGCAGGAATGAGCTTGGCTTATGCTCGGCAAGGTATAACACATGATTTTCGCAAATCGATATACCAATCTCTGCAAGGGCTTAGTTTGAAAGACATCGAGCAATTTCACCAGAAAAAAACAGCCAATACACTTTATGCGCTCACTATTGTGGGGTCTTCGAAGTTAATCGATAAAACGATTTTAGCTAAATATGGCGAGGTTGAATCAGTGAATGTTCAAAAACTATTTGGTTTCTAAAGAATGAAAGCCATCTGTTTGTTTTTGCTTTCGTGTATGTTCTCCTACATTCTTGTAGCACAAGATTCTATTCCGCAGAATGGTTATACGGTATTAAAATACCAATCGGGTAAAAAGTCGGGCGAAGGGTTTATGCAGAATGGCAAACCACAAGGTATCTGGAAAGCCTATTATGAAAATGGCGCCTTGAAATCGGAAGGAAAAAAAACAGCCGGGGTTACAGATAGCATATGGAATTTTTACTCTCCAGAGGGCATATTAAAATCTAGCATCGAATATGCAACAGGACTAAAGTTCGGAACATCTAAAATATTCGATAAAAACGGAAATTTAATAGCCGAAGAACAATATGCGTTCGACAAGAAAGAAGGTTTGAGTAAATGGTTTTTCACAAAGAGCAGAATTCAAAAAGAAATAACTTTTATTGGAGGAAAAGAGCAGGGTAGAGGCATTGAGTATGATTCAACCGGACAAATAATAACCCTGCTCGATTATACCAATGGCGTTTTGGTAAAACGAATTCCCGTGAACAGAACTGATCGACAGGAGCGAAAAACCGGCTTATGGGTAGAGCTTTATCCGAACAAATCCATATCGCTTGAAACAAATTGGGCCGGAGGATTGAAAAATGGTTATCAGAAGCAATACGATAGCAAAGGAAACCTATTAAAAATAGAACGATATATTGATGGCATTTTGCAGAATCAACCAGAAGATGCACCGCCGCCCCCCATAAAAAAACGGTATTTTGAAAATGGGAAAGTTCGAACAAGTGGCCCATTTACAAACGAGGGTAAACCAACGGGCCAGCATCTAACGTTTGATACAAGCGGTTTTGCTACATTTTCGGAGGTATGGCTCAATGGGGTTCTATTGGCCAAAGGTGCCGTAGATTCGTCGTTTCGTAAACAAGGGACCTGGGAAGAATATTATCCCTCAGGAACACTGAAATCGAAAGGGAGCTATGTAAATGATGCCAAAACCGGGGAGTGGAATTATTTCTTTTTGGAGGGACAAAAAGAACAAACTGGTAATTATAAAAACGGAAAACCCGATGGGAATTGGCGTTGGTTTTATGAATCGGGCAAAACCCTTAGAGAAGAAAAATACCGCTTTGGTAAGCTCGACGGATACGCTACAGACTATGCTTCAAATGGCGACACCTTGGCATTTGGTGAGTTTGTGGATAGTGAGCGCGAGGGAGATTGGTTTTTTAGGCAAGGTAATGTGCTTATCAAAGGAAAGTTTGTGGCCGGCGAATTTGATGGCGAATGGACGCATTGTTTTGCTGATGGAAAGACATCATTCACAGGAAGTTTTTCGCAAGGCACACCTTCGGGAAAGCACCAGGCATTTCGACCAGATGGTAAGCTGCTTTGGGAAGGCAAGTATTCTGGCGGCAAGCGCGATGGGTTCTGGAAGCACTACGACGAGGATGGCCTTGTTGATCTAGTCGTAGAGTATAAAGACGGAATAGAAAAGGGCTATAATGGAGCTAAAATTTTACCGGAGTTTGACCCCATTGATTATGAAAACCTATTGGATTATCACTGGTTCCGTTTTTAGATTTTGTGTGCTAATTGCTTTGCTGAGCACAATTCAATCATGCCGCAGCCGTAAGGTGCAAAGTGAAAAAAATCCATGGGGCGATATTGAGCAAAAGCTCGGAATCAAAATTCAGCAGCAGGTTGATTTAGCCTATTATAAAGAAGTAGTTAAATGGCTTGGAACGCCCTATAAATATGGCGGTAATACGTTGAAAGGCACAGATTGCTCCGGCTTCGTTTTAACGGTTTACGAAGTCGTTTTTAATAAAAAACTTCCGCGCCAGTCGACACAACAGCATAAAGAGGCAAGACCCGTTACAGCGAAAAAATTAGCACCCGGAGATTTGTATTTCTTCGACATAAACGGCAAAGGCGTTTCGCATGTTGGAATGCACATTACGGAAGATTGTTTTATTCATGCCTCAACGCAGAAAGGCATAATAGTAAACAGTTTGAAAGAAGCATATTATGCCAAATCGCATGTTGGATTCGGATCATTCCGATAGCGTTTAAATTTCTTCTTCTGGTTCATTTTTAACGAATTCATCCGGATTGTAAATCTCCAGCTGCCGGTCTTTTCGATGCGATAGATAAGTCATTACTTGAATGGCAATGATTGCGACTAAAATAAACATCGATAGCCAAAGCGCCCAGCCGAAATGCAGCGAGAGGTTAATCATGGGAAATGCCCCAATTTCGCCCGAGACATTATCCTCCCACCCCTTTTTGTATACGAAGTAAAAACCAATAAGCGAAAGTAAAGCCAGCAGTGATGCAATGGTAGAGCCGACTTGAAGCCTAGGTTTTGGAGCAAACATCAAGGCAAATCCTGCTACAAGACAAATAAGATAGGCTATGAGTAAAACATCGGGTTTGCGTTTATCGCTGTTTATGGCATTCATTGCTTCACTCATTTCGGAACTTTCGCCAATGTATTGTTCTAACATGGAGGGCGTATTCAATTTGAGGGGACGAGCAAAAGCCAGTTCCATAGCGCTCGCATTTACCAGATTTTCTTCGTTGCATTTAATTTCCACAAAGGGTAGAAAAAACAAGATCAAGCAAGCGCCGAGCAGTGAAGATTTAATATATAACATAGAGATTTACGAAATTTAGATTCTAAAAATATGTTTTTTTGTGCCTCAAATCCTACAAAAATGGAAGCGGCCGTATTAATTCGCCAAAGGTATAAGGTTATTTTGGAGCGTTATATTCCGGAAGCCGCAATTGATCGGATTGTGGATTGGATAATTGGCTATGGTGTTCATTTAACAATTACAAAAGAGCGAAGCACCAAACACGGCGATTTTCGACCTGTTCTAGGTAAGGCGACCGGCCATAAGATTACGGTCAATCACAGCCTAAATAAATATGCATTTTTAATAACGCTGGTGCACGAACTTGCACATTTCGACACGTGGGTGCGTTTTGGTAACGCGGTTAGCTCACACGGCCCCGAATGGAAGAATTCGTTTAAGGTCTTGATGCAGGTTTTTTTACACGACAGTGTGTTTCCTCCTGATGTATTAGGCGTTTTAAAGCAGCACATGCTTAATCCTGCGGCAAGCAGCTCGCGCGATTTGGTTTTAATGAAGGCGCTGAAGCGTTACGATACCGAATTGTGTATTTTTCTTGAAGACCTTGAAGAAAACCAGCGTTTCCGCTTAATGAATGGCCGTGAATTTATAAAAGGTCGGAAGGAGCGGAAAACGTTCCGCTGCTACGAGGTGCCCGGAATGCAGGCATATCGCATTCATGCATTGGCCGAGGTGGAGCCGGTTTAAATGTAATTTGCGCCACTTAGTTTGCTAAATTTGCGGGTTGAATAGCCGCAAACACATTTAGTAAAATGGAAAACCGCAATCTGTATTGTGTAATTATGGCCGGCGGAGCCGGTACGCGTTTTTGGCCGGTGAGTCGACAACAACGCCCCAAGCAGTTTTTAGATATACTAGGTACAGGCAAAACCCTGCTTCAACAAACCTACGATCGTTTTGCGAGAATAATTCCTGCCGATAATATTCTTATTGTAACAAGTCGCTCCTATCGCGAATTGGTATTAGAGCAATTGCCAAACTTGAATCCCCAGGGCTTGCTATTGGAACCGATGCGAAGAAATACGGCCCCCTGTATTGCCTACGCGGTACATAAAATCAATTCGTCAAATCCAAACGCGCAAATTGTTGTTGCGCCGAGCGACCACCTTATTCTCCAGGAAGAAGCATTTCTTGAGCAGGTATCGAAAGGGTTTCAATTCTCTGAAATTAATGATGCCATTGTTACCTTGGGTATAAAACCATCGCGGCCCGATACAGGGTATGGCTATATTCAATTTGTAGGTGACGGATCTGATTCTTCGGTTTGCAAGGTTAAAACCTTTACCGAAAAACCGAATGAGGAATTAGCTAGATCCTTTATTTCCTCTGGCGATTTCCTTTGGAATTCGGGTTTGTTCATTTCTTCTGTTCGTTCAATGATACGCGCGTTTGAATCGTATTTGCCCGAAATGAATCAAATCTTTAAAGAAGGAACGCCGCTTTACAATTCTGGCGAGGAGTCGGCCTTTTTGGATAGAGCGTACATGCAATGTACAAACATATCTATCGATTACGGTATTATCGAAAAAGCGGAAAACGTATTTGTTATTCCATCGGAATTTGGTTGGAGCGATTTGGGCACCTGGGGCTCATTGTATGAAAATGCATCAAAGGACAAAGGAAACAATGCCCGGGTTGGAAATAAAACAATATTGTCAGCTACGCAAAACTGCGTGGTTCACATGCCCAACGATAAGCTTGCTGTTATTCATGGCCTGGATGGGTTTATTGTTGTTGAGTCGGATGGAATTCTATTAATATGTCGAAAAGATCAAGAACAAGAGATAAGACAACTTGTTAACCGGGTTAAGACCGATGTAGGAGAGAGGTATCTGTAAAAACAAAAAAACCGGATTATTCCGGTTTTTTTGTGTAAGCGTGGAGGGTTAAACAATAAACTGGAGCTTTCCTCAAAACTCCCAAAGATCGTGTTCGAAGGTAATGATTTCGTCTTTTATTCTGTTCGATTCGAGCAGGGCATCCATCCCTTTCTTATATTCATTAATCGCACGGTTGTATACGTTTTCTTCCTGAATGATGTAACTGCTGAATTGCCTTTTCCAGAAAATATCGTCAAACGATCTTCTTTCCTGGGGATTTTGTCGATTAAAGACATCGTATTTAGCAAGCTCTTTTCGCGCCTCGGGAAAGTAGACCCAAAACAAAGGCTGATCCCCTTTTTCTTTGTCTTCCTGCTCGTATAGCGGACAAATTCCTAATATACGCACATCGAGAACAGAGCGTTGTTTGTCGAAAAACCATTCTTCCTTCAAAAGTATCTTTTTAACCCTATTGGGTGAAAAAGATTCGGTTATGATAATGGTTGTATCTACAGACGGGTCTAACATACTGGGAATTACTTTCTCATAGCTTTTCTCAGTCATTTTCTTTACCTCAGATGGTGTTACTTCCTGCGAAAAATCATCAGCCGCCGAACTGTAAACCCGTAAAGAAACTTCCTCCGTTACCGCTTTGTAAATAACATTTGTTAAACTGCGTAAACCATTAACATCGTTATTTAAAGGATAATAGAGAGGCAAGTTAATTTTTTCACGTAAGTCGATAACACGCCATATTCTTCGTTTCCACATAACATCTGCTTCACGAACAGGAGCATATGGAATCGGTTTGCGGTTCATGATGTGTTCTCTTTTTACAACACCATCTTGAACCTTGTCGTCTAATACAGATTGGCCAAAGGTCGTAACAACCGGTAATGCCATCAAAACTGAAACAAAAAGATTACGTATCATAAAAAGAGTTTTTAGAACGAATTATTTAATCTTGAATGACGCATTGAGCGTACGGGTAGATCCATCAGGTCCTTTAGCTTTGATATCGCTAAAGAAAATTCGCCCACCCGGTTTTACTTGATTTAAAAGTGAAGTTACTTGTGAATCAAATTTATTTCCGCTTACTTGAGCTGTTTTGTACATACCGCCTATATTGGCACCGAACTCAAATGAAACGATAGAAAAATTCGCTTGGAAATCGAAACCTTCCAAAACAGCAGAAATATAACCAGCAGACTTTAACTCTCCAACAGAAACGTTCTCGCCATTACGCTTGCCCAAAAGCATTGGAACAGGGTCTGGAATTCGTTTGATACGGAATTCGGGCGCCCCCATAGATGTAGTTC
>CAZVHF010000010.1:19337-24828 GCA_964627105.1 uncultured Chitinophaga sp. | reverse complement strand
TCAGGCTTGTTTTCGCCCGAATTACACGCTGAAAACCCTGTTAAAAAAAACACCAACAGACCAAGAAAGTACGCCGCGCGATAGCCAATCATCGTTCTATATTTGCATAGATTCCGGTCAAAATTAACAAAAGAAGTTTCAACCCTCATTAATCCTTCCAGAACCATGAAAAAACTCGTATTAATTCTTCTTATTGTGCCTTTCGTTTCGAATGCACAGGAAACAGCCCGCAAGGTGCGCTTTGGAATGAAAATCGCTCCGGCCTTTTGTTGGATGAAGCCCGATTTTAAAGGCGGGTCTGTGAATTTTGATGCCGCAAATGATGGGTCTAAACTGGGCTTCAATTGGGGGCCAACACTTGAGTTTATTTTGAACGAAACGTTTTTAATCTCTACCGGAGTTGATGTAAACAGTATTGGTGGTAATCTATCGGGAAGCGCTCAACGTGAAACCGGCAGTATTTACAGCTGGAAGCATGAATATACAACCAGATTCTTAGAATTGCCCTTGATGATAAAAGGACGCACAAAAGAAATTGGACACATGCGCTATTTCATGCACTTTGGTCTAAGTGCAGGATTTAGATACAAAGAAGAGTTTACCTTAACAGAAACGCTTGCCGCAGGCGACAACATCCCAAAGCTCGATGATACAGAATCGTTCACCAGTGTGTTTAGAGGAACAATGCTTGTTGGCGGTGGCGCCGAATACAATCTAAGCGGCAACACATCACTTGTGGGAAGCATTACGTTTAACAACGGATTAACCAATTTTATCAGTTCAAAAGGAATTAAAAAATATATGGAAACGAGCAATCATCCAAATGATGATTTCAACTCAGTCGAGCAAAATAGCATCCTCAACTTCATCGCACTCAACATCGGAGTATTATTCTGATTGTCCACGCTATATGAACATTGCCCTCGCACAACTCAACTTTCACATTGGCAATTTCGAGGACAATACCCAAAAAATAATACAAGCCATTTCGCGTGCAAAAAGCGAAATGGTCGATTTAATTGTTTTTCCCGAGTTGGCCGTTTGTGGCTATCCCCCACTCGACTTGCTCGAATTTGACTCCTTCATCGACCGTTGTGAGCAGGCAATCCAAGAAATCGCGAAGCATTCTGTTGGAATCGCAGTAATTATAGGAAGTCCAACACGAAACCCCTCTTCGTTTGGTCGCAAACTGCACAATTCGGCCTGTTTTATTGCCGAAGGCAAAATCTGTTCTGTTCACAACAAAGCGCTCCTGCCCAATTATGACGTGTTCGACGAATTTCGCTATTTCGAGCCGGGAAGTATTTTCTCATGCATTCATTTCAAGGGAAAGAAGATCGCACTTACCATTTGCGAAGACCTTTGGAACCTCGATGATTCAGCGCTTTATGCCAAGGGGCCGATGGATGACTTGTATCCCGAAAAGCCGGATTTTATAATCAACATCGCAGCCTCTCCCTTTGCAAAAAATCATGCAACCGAGCGAAAAAAAGTGTTGCACGCCAATGCTTCCAAATACAGCATTCCGCTTTTTTATGTAAACCAGGTAGGAGCACAAACCGAACTCGTTTTTGATGGCGGTTCGCTGGTAATGAACAAAGACGGAAACTGCGTGGCCGAGATGAAATACTTCAGCGAAGACTTCCAGATTTTTGAACTCGATTGGGTAAAAACAGCGCGCGCGGTACCCTTTCAAAGCGAACTCCTGTTTACCGATAATCCGGAAACGGAGGTGCGGCAGCTGCACGATGCGTTGGTGTTGGGCATTCGTGATTATTTCCACAAAATGGGATTCTCCAAGGCCATTCTTGGTCTAAGCGGGGGAATTGATTCTGCTGTTGTGTATGCACTCGCAGTCGAGGCGCTGGGCGTTGAAAACGTACTGGCTGTTTTACTGCCCTCCGAATACTCGTCTGAACATTCCATTGCTGATGCCATTGAACTATGCAACAATGTTGGTGGAAAATGGGAAAAACTTCCAATTGCAAATCCGGTTGAGGCCACAATGAACACGTTGAAGCCTCTTTTCGAAGGCACGAAACCCAACCTGACCGAAGAAAACATCCAGGCACGAATTCGTGGAATATTACTCATGGCGCTGAGCAATAAATTCGGTTATATCTTGCTCAATACCACCAATAAGTCTGAAGCTGCCGTAGGCTATGGAACTTTGTATGGCGATATGTGCGGAGGTTTGGCCGTTTTAGGCGATGTGTTCAAGACGCGGGTTTACCAACTGGCACAATCCATAAACCGCGAGCGCGAAATCATTCCGACAAATACCATCTTAAAGGCACCGAGCGCCGAACTTCGGCCCGATCAAAAAGATTCCGACTCGCTTCCCGAATACGATATACTCGACAGCATCCTCGAAGCGCACGTTGAGCAGTTCAAATCAGAAAAAGAAATCTGTGGCCTGGGTTATGAGCCATCACTAGTAAATCGCGTGCTAAAGCTCGTTCACTCGGCCGAGTACAAGCGGTTTCAAATGCCGCCGGTGTTACGTGTAACAAAAAAAGCATTTGGGCCTGGCCGCCGCTTTCCGCTGGTAGCCAAAGCCTAAAACCCAATTGTTAGCTGCACCGCAGTTGTTCTCGGCTGTTCAATCGACATCGGTCGCAAGGCGTATTCTTCGTTTAAGAGATTGTTTACAATAAAACTGAGCGAAAAGCCCTCTTTTAACTTATACATGGCTCGTGCATCAAAAACCCAGACACCTCCGTTGTTTGCCTCTCGGTATGCTTTTAATCCGGGCGCCGGCTGGCCCAAAAGCGGCAATAAGACATCGAGGTCTTCGAAAATCTTATCGACATTGTTCATAAAACTATTGTAACGGCCACTAAATCCTAGAGTAAAGCGGCCATAAGTCCATTCTAAATCAGCTTTAAATAGATGTTGAAAACGATATTTAAGCAAATAATTGGTAGAATCTGATGAAGATGTTGCATACGTTAATGGTGTGTTCATCAATTTTACCGGATAGCCTTTGTTGGGTTCTAACGCTACAGGCAAAGTATACGTATAGCCAGCAAGCAATGAGAAGCCGTGTTTCCCGATATTCCCCTGTCCGGCAATGGACGCATCCCAACCGGTAACTTTGGTCTTCCCGATGTTTAATGACGCGAAGCCAAGTCCGAAAAGCTTTGTTGGGTCGAGTGGGCCAAACTGTCCGAAGTTGAACTCAATATTATCTTCGAAATGCTGTTCGAAATACACCACATCGAGATAACCTTTGAATGAGCCCACTTTAAATCCTTGTTTAATTCCCACTTCGGCATTCCATGAGCTTTCTGATCGCAGACTATCGTTCGGATATATTTGAATCGGGCCAACCTGCGTGCGAATGTACTTTTCGGCCATGGTCGGGAATCGATAGCCTTGTCCAAACGAGGCGCGAATAAAACTCGCTTTGTGCAGTTTCATATTCATGCCGGCCCGAAAAACCGGACGCCCTTCGCTACTTGTTTCGAGACTATCGTTAGAAGAAAAGCGCGGCTTACTGATGGTAAAGTGTTCGTAGCGCGCTCCCGCATTCAAGGTAAGTCGATCGAAGAAGGTTCGCTCCAGTTGCAAATACGCAGCGATGTTCCGATTAAACGATTTTGCCTCTAAATCGACTGTATCGCTCAAATTGCCCTTGTACAAGTCGGATGTGCCAAAGGTGTATGAATGCAGAGCACCCGCCGTAAACAACAAACCTTTCGCAAATCCCGTTTCCACGTTCTTTTGTACTTGGTATTCGTTGTATACCAAATCGCTCTTGTTGCCCTGGTTGTTATCGTTGTTGTTGTTTAAGTGAAAAAAACGATTTCTTAAACTGTGTCGGAAGCCCTTTTTACCCAAGTAATTGATAAACGGATCAACATAGAAAACATCCTGCAGTGTTAGCGTGTTTGAGCCCGGATACGAACGATACATGCCGGGCCCTGCATTATACCAGATAAGCGTTCCAGTAGAACGAGAGTACATCGCATTAAAGTTAACGCCAAAATTCAAGCCTTCGATTTTCTTGCTGCGGTAACGCAAATTCATGTTCAACCGCGCACGGTTTTCAAACTCACCGCGTTGCTCTGCCAGGGGGTTAAAGGTTGTGTCTGTAACATCAACCGGTTGTGCTCCTTTGTAGCCATTGTCATTAAACACATTCCCACCAATTACCAAATCGAGATTTCCAATTTGCCTTGAATGAAAGAAATTTATTCCGTTGTACGTTGGATTGTTCGAGCCCCAATAAATGGCCTCTTTATTCTTTGGATTGTTATAAACTCCCGAAAATACATTGAACTTGGTTTGTGGTTTTTCGCGTGGGTAAGCCGTACGGATATTCAACACACCACTCAAGGCGGCTGATCCATACAATACCGACGACGCCCCTTTGATAACCTCAACTTGCTCAATGTTTTCTACCGGAATAAATCCCCAGCTTGGACGTCCTGCATCGCCAGACAGGAGCGGTAAATCGTCCACCAAAATCATTACACGGCTACCGGCTCCAAAACTGTAACCGCTACCGGAGCGAATTTGGGGTTCGGCATCCACAATACTAACACCAGGAACCTGTTGCAGTGCGGTTTCTATGGTGGTCGTGTTCTTGTTTTCGATGATGTTGGGCCGCAAAACCTCAACACTTACTGTTAAGCGCTCAATGTTCTGTTCATACTTTCCGGCAGTTGTAACAAAGGTTTCAAGCTCGGTGGAGGATGATTCTAAGACAACATCGAGTTTCAACTTTTCGTTAGGTTTGATATCGATCGTTTTTTCGAACGTAGAATATCCCAATTGTCGAAACACTATTGTGCGTGTTCCGGGCATTACTTCGAGCGAATAATTTCCGTCTAACTTGGTTACAACGCCCGAAGTTTCTGCTCCTTTTGCATAAACCGCCACAGAAAGTAATGCCTCTCCTTCCTTCGATTTCACGATGCCCGAAACGGTTGAACGTTCTATTTGGGCGAATGTGCTTTGTGCAAAAAAGTAAAGAAGAACTATCCAAAAGTATGGTTTTCTGAAAGTTTCAAACATCATAGCGGGCATGGTTGTAGGCTTAGTAAATTGCAATGTACAAATTTTCATCAGCGGTGAATTATTCGTCCGAGTTACACTACAGCATTGCCATAACATTACTCCCCGGAATTGGTTACCGAACGGCCCGAAAGATAATCCGCGAAACCGGTTCTGCACAACAATTTTTCAAAGAGTTGAGAACGGGCCGAATTCGACGTGATGCCTTTCCGACTGATTTGGTAAAACAATCGCTTTCGTTTGCCGAACGTGAGATTGAGCAGCTAGGTAAACATAAAATCAGAGCCTTGCACCTTGAGGAGGCAGAGTTTCCGCGTCGCATCAATGCCTGCGACGATGGGCCTCTTGTTTTATATACCAAAGGAGAGATGGACCTAAATGCGGCTCGTTGCATTGCCATCGTTGGCACCCGAAATGCAACCACTTATGGCATTCGCGTTGCCGAAGAACTGGTCGAGCAAATTACCCG
>CAZVHF010000010.1:0-19237 GCA_964627105.1 uncultured Chitinophaga sp. | reverse complement strand
CGAATTATCGCCGGCTTGTGCGATGCCACCATCGTGGTCGAAGCCGGCACAAAAGGTGGCGCATTGATTACCGCTAAAATGGCAAATGCCTACAACCGCGATGTTTTTGCCGTGCCGGGAAGGCATTCGGACAACTACTCAAGCGGCTGTAATTTACTCATTCGTAACAACGAGGCGGCGATATTAACTTCTGCGTCCGATCTGGCATGGCATCTCGGGTGGGAAGAACCCGAGCTGTTCGAAAGAAACACGACGGTTGCACCGCAGATAATACTCGATGAGAACGAAAGCACCTTGCTTTCACTCATTCGCAAAGGCGTGAATTCTCTCGATAACATCTGCAATGCCGTCGATTTACAACACCACATAATTTCGGCGGCCTTACTTTCGCTCGAGTTTAAAAAGCTGGTCCGTTCGCTTCCGGGGCGCACATGGGAAGCAACCGGCAATGGCTAAAGCGAATCCAATTGCATAATAAGCGACTCCCAGTTTTGCATTGCCACGTCGAGGTCGTTTTTGAGTGTCGTGTGCCGCGCTAGCAAATCCGAGGATTTCGCTGAATCTGCATACGTTTCAGGGTCGGCAAGTGCATTTTCGTTTACTTCCAGATCGGCTTCAAGTTGCGCTATGCGCTCCTCTGCATTTCGAATTTTCGTCTGTAGCTGTTTTTTCTGTTTTTCAACTTCCGGATTTACCGGTTTTCGTTGCTCAACAATGGGCAATTCTGCTTTTCGAGCCACCTGTTTATCCTGCTCCAGTTGTTTGAGGGTTTCGAGTTTACGACTTTGAAGGAATTCGAATATTCCGCCCGGGAACTCACGTATGGCGCCACTTTTAAACTCGAAAACCTTGTTGCACAATCCGTCCAGAAATTCGCGGTCGTGCGACACCAAAATGAGCGTACCATCGTATTGTTTCAACGATTCTTTCAGAATGTCTTTCGACCGCATATCGAGGTGGTTCGTTGGCTCATCAAGTACCAAAAGATTAACCGGCTGCATCAACAAACGGGCAATGGCCAATCTCCCTTTTTCGCCACCAGATAAAACCTTGACGCGCTTATCAACCGCTTCGCCCCCGAAGAGAAATGCACCAAGAATATTTCTGATCTGCTGCGTTGTTGTTCCAGCGGCTACTTGCTCGAGTGTTTCCATTACGGTTAGCGATGGGTCGAGCGTATCGGCCTGGTTTTGGGCAAAATACCCAAGTTGCACATTGTGCCCGAGTGCAACGGATCCATCATGTTCAAGCTTTCCGGTGATGATCTTCGATAAGGTGGTTTTTCCTTCCCCATTGCGTCCAACAAATGCAATTTTATCGCCGCGCTCAACCATGAAATCGAGCTTACTCAAGACGTGTTTTTCGCCAAAGCTCTTACTCACACCCTCGGCAGTAACAACCACTTTACCAGAACGTGGTGCGGGGGGAAAGCGAAAATGAATAGCTGCGTTATCTTCCTCCTCAACCTCAATGCGATCGACTTTATCGAGCTGCTTGATGCGCGATTGCACTTGCACGGCCTTGCTCGCCTTATAGCGGAATCTGTCTATAAATTTCTCGGTATCCTCGATCATTTTCTTCTGATTGAGATACGCCGCCATCTGCAATTCGCGTCGCTCCTTTCGCAACTCAACATACTTGCTGTATGATGCCTTGTAATCTTCAATTTTACCGACTGTAATTTCTATGGTTCTGTTTGTAACCGCATCCAAAAATGCACGGTCGTGCGAAACCAAAATTACAGCACCAGGATAGCCCGATAGAAAGCCTTCGAGCCATTGAATAGCTTCAATATCGAGATGGTTTGTGGGCTCATCGAGCAAAACCGCATCGGGCGATTGCAGCAGAATTTTCGCCAACTCCACACGCATCTTCCAACCACCCGAAAACTCATCCATCTGCCGGTTCATATCGGCCGAACGAAACCCGAGGCCCAGTAACACCTTTTCGGTTTCGCCATCAACCGAGCCCGAACCAAGCAAAGACAAACGCTGCCCGGCGTCGTTGAGGCGCTCGATAATTCCATGGTATTCATCCGATTCGTAATCGGTTCGCGTTTCAAGGGCACTGCTTAGTTTTGCAATTTCATCCTCAAGCCTCAAAACCTCAGCAAATGCAGTCCGCGCCTCCTCGAAAATGGTCGTGCCACTGTTGTGCTTCATTTCTTGGGGCAAATACCCGATTCTATATCCATTGGGAAAAGAGACCGTCCCTTTTGTGGGTTCCTGTTGTTTGGCAATAATCTTTAGCAAGGTTGATTTGCCCGCTCCGTTCTTTCCCGTTAAGCCAACCCTGTCGCGGCTCTGAATCATAAAGGATATATCCTCAAAAAGCGGCTTGCCGCCAAACAGTACCGATAAATTCCCAACAGTTATCATAATGCTGCAAAATTAGATGCTTCTTGACAGGATTTTACGCGACCAGTGATAATTGTCACTTCGTAAATCGTGTTGCCTGCTTTACTTTTGCTAAAAACTAAACGAAATGGCATTTAAAGGCACGAAACTGTATTCCATACTGAGGCAAAAATGTCCGCGATGTCAGGAGGGGCCCTTATTTATCAACAAGAATCCCTACAAGCTTAAGAACTGGGATAAAATGCACAGCGATTGCCCGGTTTGCGAACTTCACTATGAACGTGAGCCAGGTTTTTTTCAAGGCGCCATGTATGTGAGTTATGCACTTGGAGTAGCTTTGAGCGTGGCTGTTTTAATTGCCGATATTCTGGTTGGATTCAACGCCCTTGAATTTTTTATTGCCAATACATTAGCACTTGTATTGTTTGCTCCGTTGTTATTTCGCTGGGCCCGAGCAATTTATCTGAACATCTTCATTGCTTACCGCCCGGAAGCTAAATCCTGAATTGACTCCGACTCAATTATGGCAATTTTTTTCTGACTCTGCTCACCCAAGTTCTGCATTGCCTTTGCAACCAATTCGGCCGAAACAGAGCGGTAACGCTTTAGTCTTCCAACCATCATCCAATTTAATAAAGGCAGAAGAATTTGGGCAATTCGTTCACCAAGCCTAAACTCTGAACGCGCACCAATTAGAAGTGAAGGACGAACAATCGATTTATAAGGGATTCTTGAGGATAATAGCGCGTTTTCTGCTTCTCTTTTACAAGACAGATAATAATTGCTTCCTGGGTTTCCCGCACCCACAGAAGACTGCAAAACAAATGCGTGAGCAGATTTTGATTCGGCTAATTCTATAAACCTACATACGAGCGTTACATCTACAAAATAAAATTGCTCGCGGCTACCCGCCTTTTTTATGGTAGAACCGAGGCAGCAAAAATAAACAGCTTCATTCGGAATCTGATTGGCAACAGATGTAAATTCATCCGAAAAAATCACCTCAATAACCTTAGAGTACTTGGCAACTAAAGGCTTTCTCACGAAGGCATACACCGTGTCAAATTGCGCCGATTGTTCTAAGCTGGCCAATAGAAAAGAGCCCGTTAATCCGCTAGCGCCAGCAACAACGGCTATCATCTTATCGTTTACTCAGCTGACGTTTGTAATACTGATATCCCCTATTCCGCTTTGAGTAGTATTTAGAAAATTTGTAAATGCCCATAACACAAGCACCTGCCCAAAATCTACGCGTTGGCAAATAATTTTCTACCCCTTCGCGACGCACGCGTATATCGCCGAATGAACAACCTACCCGAAAGGTTCCAATCATGGCAAACGTCTCAGAAAAATTATAAAAACATCCGGCACCTAAAACCCCTGAAAAAATAACTGGTTTAAAATCCTGCTTGGTTAGTTGTGGAATTTGTCGGTCTCCAACTGTTGATTCTTCGGCTTTCACCCGAACATTCTGCAAAAACGAGATTTGCGGCCCAACATCAACTGTAAAACCCTGATGATGAGAATTGCAAAAATTAAACATTACCGGCACATCGAGATAATTTGCCTGTGTTCTGAACTTGTAGTACGTACCGGCATCGGCAAGGCCATTTCCGGGATAAACTTTATACGATTGAACAGACTGCGAAAACTGCAACTCGGCCTTTACACCATAAAGCTTACGAAAATAATATGCTCCCGGGTCAAAATATGCGGCAGCCATTATTCCGCCGCCCCACGAACTCGAGAAAACGTAAGTTGAATCATTTCCTTCAAACTTTATGTGCTTATTAAACATGAAGTGATTCATATAAGTGAATCCGCCGCCCAAGTGGTAGGTCTGACCAATGGCAAAATTTACCAAAAGGCAGAATAACATTAAATATGTAGTGCGGAATTTCATTTTTGAATAAATCGAATTTATTCTATTAAAATGAGAATTCCTATTGAAAACTTATATGGGAAACAAAAAAGCCCCCAAAAGTAAGATTTGGGGGCTTTTTGTTTTATTGGTGTTTTGGAACTACATCATTCCTCCCATGCCACCCATTCCCGGGTTTGGCATTGCGGGAACGCCTCCCTCTTCCTTTTTTTCCGAAAGAACGCATTCGGTAGTCAAGAGCATGCCTGCAATTGATGCTGCATTTTCAAGCGCTACACGCGTTACTTTCGTTGGATCGATTACGCCAGCGGCAAGTAAATTCTCATAGGTCTCCGTGCGTGCGTTGTATCCGAAATCGGCCTTTCCTTCTTTCACTTTCTGAATCACGATGGAGCCTTCGCCACCAGCATTGGCAACGATCTGACGCAATGGCTCCTCAAGAGCACGCTTTACGATGTTTACACCAAAGGTTTCGTCATCGTTATCGCCTTTGAACCCATCAAGTGCCGAAATAGAACGGATGTATGCAACTCCGCCACCCGGTACAATGCCTTCTTCAACCGCAGCACGGGTTGCATGAAGTGCGTCGTCAACACGATCCTTCTTCTCTTTCATCTCCACCTCAGTTGCGGCACCTACATATAATACAGCAACACCACCGGCAAGTTTTGCAAGACGTTCTTGCAACTTTTCACGATCGTAATCTGATGTGGTTGATTCCATTTGCGCCTTAATTTGGTTGACACGTGCAGTGATGTCGTCCTTTGCTCCAGAACCACCAACTAGCGTTGTATTGTCTTTGTCGATGGTTACTTTTTCGGCACGACCTAAATACGTTAAATCGGCATTTTCGAGCTTGTACCCGCGCTCCTCAGAAATCAATTGTCCGCCAGTTAGGATGGCGATGTCTTCAAGCATTGCCTTGCGACGATCTCCAAAACCAGGCGCTTTCACTGCAACAATACGCAACGAGCCGCGAATTTTATTTACAACAAGCGTCGCCAGCGCTTCGCTATCAACATCCTCAGCAATAATTAAGAGTGGACGACCGGTTTGAACAGATTTCTCAAGAATCGGAAGCAAATCCTTCATGCTGGATATTTTCTTGTCGTAAATCAAGATATACGGATTTTCGAGCACAGCTTCCATCTTTTCAGCATCTGTTACGAAATACGGCGATATGTATCCGCGATCGAACTGCATGCCTTCTACAACCTCCACGGTTGTCTCGGTTCCTTTAGCCTCTTCAACGGTAATTACGCCTTCTTTCTTAACACGACCCATTGCTTCTGCAATCAGCTTTCCAACGGTTACGTCGTTGTTTGCCGAAATAGTAGCCACCTGCTCAATTTTTTGATTGTCGTCGCCAACTGCCGCACTTTGAGAATGTAGGTTCGAAACTACCGCACCTACAGCTTTATCTATTCCGCGCTTCAAATCCATTGGATTCGCCCCGGCAGCAACATGCTTCAATCCTGCTGTTACGATGGCCTGTGCCAAAACTGTAGCAGTGGTTGTTCCGTCTCCGGCAATATCGGCTGTTTTAGATGCTACTTCTTTTAGCATCTGGGCACCCATGTTCTCAATCGGATCAACGAGTTCAATTTCTTTCGCCACCGAAACACCGTCCTTCGTAATGGTTGGAGCGCCGAATTTTTTATCGATAATTACATTTCTTCCCTTAGGACCCAATGTAACTTTAACTGCATTTGCCAATGCATCTACACCGCGCTTTAATTGATCGCGGGCTTCAATGTTGAATGTGATTTCTTTTGCCATGGTGATTTTCTAAACTGTATTGATTAAAGAATTGCAAAAATGTCTGATTCGCGCATAATCAGGTATTCTCTGTTGTTATGCGAAATTTCGGTTCCGGCGTACTTTCCGTAAAGCACTTCATCGCCTACCTTAACGGTCATTGGCTCGTCTTTTTTTCCGGTTCCTACTGCAACTACTTTTCCGCGCTGCGGTTTTTCTTTTGCAGTGTCGGGAATGATGATCCCTCCTGCTGTTTTCTCTTCTGCCGCGGCTGCTTCGACCAACACGCGATCATGAAGCGGACGAATGGTTACTTCTGACATAAAAATGTAATTTTTGGGTGAAACAAAATTTTGACCGCCCTTAGCGAACTCTATGCCATCCGACAGACCGCCTTTGTAGTTGTACAAAATGTCACAGGTTCTGCCAAAAAACAGAAAAGCCATTCCGTTTTTGGCAGAATGGCTTTCTTTAGTAATTAAATCAGTTTAAGGATTCGCCGGCGCGGGTGCAGGACTTGGTGCTGGAGCTGGGGCGGGTGTTGGAGCCGGTGCCGTCGTTCCTTCATCTGCTTTGCGTGACGAAATGGTATCCATATTACTTTCGCCCGATTGGGTTTTCATTGCCGTCGCAGTAAGACACAGAACAACCAAAACAGTTGCGAGTGTCCAGGTTGCTTTTTCAAGAAAATCGGTTGTTTTACGCACTCCCATTACCTGATTGCTAGATGCAAACGTTGAAGACAATCCGCCACCTTTTGAATTCTGAACCAATACGATGAGAATTAAAAGAACGCAAGCTATGAGTATAAGAATTGAAACAATGGTTGACATGATGTGCTATTTTAATGTGTTGTTGTCAAATTTTTTATAAGGGCCGCAAAGTAACTGCTTTTTTCGGGATATAACAAACACAATTTTTGATATATGCGTGTTGCCCGGGCAATATCGCCTTGCTGCGCGTATACAGACGCGAGTGTTTCAGAAACAATATCGTCGCGCTCTTCTGTGCTTTTGCGCGCCATTTCAACTGCCGAATAAAAACTGGCTTTTTGTGGTTTGCTGATTTGCGGCTCTGTTTCAATAAATTTTCTAATCAGCTCTTCACGGTCGCTTTCTTCGGAACCTGGTGTTTCGGTATGCTGGTTTGATCCGCCCATTTGTTTGAGCCACGACGAAAATGTCATCCTGCGTTCGTTTGCTTCAACCCGTACTATTTTTGTTTCTTCCGAGATTTGCTCTGTTTTAACCAACTCGGGATATGCCGCGATTTGCTCAAGTACTGCAGGTTCGGTATTGATCTCGATGGGAACAATTCCCGGTGCATCAACTATAACTATTGTTGGTGTTGGGGGCTCTACGTTTATCTGTTCAACTTCACCAGACAAACGACCTTCCACGAGATTTTTCAGCAATTCACGATTAGGAGAAAGCAAGGATGTTGCGCGGATAGACGATTCAAATTTTATGGGGTTCGTCTCTTTGAGTTGAATGGATTCGAGCAAATGTGCCGCATAAAAAAACGGGAAACGCATGGTCAAATTTGCAATTTCCGGATTTATATTGCCCGAAAATTGTTGCAGTTGCTGTAAAAACACTTCCCTTTGCATCGTTACCAATTAATCAACGCTTTATTAAAAATATCCTGCGATAGTTGTAAATTAATCTCTTTGATTAAATCTGCCTCAACCGAACTTAAATTTTGGCTCGATGGAAAGTCTGCAAAACGGGTGAATGTTTGCTCAAAATCTTTCGTTTCGTCGAGTTTATTGGTAAAGTTAACCTGAACGCTAATGGTTAATCGGTTCGACGCGGCGGCGTTGTTCGAAACTCCAACAGGGGTAACGCGGTAGTCGGTTATAGAGCCCTGAATCTGCAAATCGCCAGACCGGGGCACAAGGGCTAAGCGGCTTTGGCTCTGAAAAAAATTTCGTAAATCTTCGGTAAACGACTGACTCAACGTTGGCTGAACTAAACTGGCATTGTTCGGAAAAAAAGCTATGCTGATTGTTTTTGCATTTCCGGCATCGCCTGCATTCATCGAGATTTTACACGAAAAAAATCCGCTTAACAAGAAAAGCAGAACCGTAAACTTGCGAAAAAAACTATAAGTTAATGCCATATTCCTTGATTTTTCGATACAGCGTTCGCTCCGAAATGCCAAGCTCTATTGAAGCATTTTTTCTTCTGCCACGGTGTTTTTCCAAGGCCTTGATTATTAAATCGCGCTCCTGATCTTCCAGCGAAAGGCGCTCTTCAACGACCACTTCGTGGTGTGTTATGGGCGCATGTTGTGCCGGGGCAACAAAACCGCTTGGCTGCGCATAAACAGCAGGCAAACCATATCCAGAAATTACAGGAGTTGTTGGGGGCATTTCAGCATGAAAAACCGGAGTGTCCTCGGCAGCAATTGGACTAACCGGCTTGCCTTGAATGATGTCGGCGAGAATCTTTTTCATCTCCACCATATCGCGCTTCATGTCGAACAACACCTTGTATAATATTTCTCGTTCCGAAAATTCGGCGGTGGGATCCTGTCGCGAAACCAGCGGTAAACTGCTTCCTGGCTGCCCTGGAAGATAGCGCATCAACGCCTCTGCACCGATCATACGCTCGTTTTCAATGATGGAAATTTGTTCGGTTACGTTCTTTAACTGGCGCACATTTCCGGGCCAACGATAATTTATCAACTGTTGTGTGGCTAATTCGTCGAGGCGAATAGCCGGCATGCGGTATTTTTCGGCAAAATCAGATGCAAATTTTCGGAACAAAAGGGCCACATCTCCCCCGCGTTCGCGCAATGGGGGAATAATGATGGGCACCGTATTTAAACGGTAATAAAGGTCTTCTCGAAATTTCCCTTTAGCAATCGCATCGGGTATGTTCACATTCGTAGCGGCAACTATGCGCACATCGGTTTTCAAAACCTTGGATGCCCCAACTTTTATGAACTCGCCCGATTCGAGTACGCGGAGTAAGCGAACTTGAGTTTGAAGAGGGAGTTCAGCAACTTCATCCAAGAAAATAGTTCCGCCGTTGGCTACCTCGAAATATCCTTTTCGCGCTTCGTTGGCGCCTGTAAATGAGCCCTTCTCGTGCCCAAACAATTCCGAATCGATCGTGCCTTCGGGTATTGCGCCACAGTTTACTGCGATGAAAGAGCCGTGCTTTCGGCTCGAAAACGAGTGGATTAGCTTCGAGAAAACTTCCTTTCCGGTTCCACTTTCACCCGTAATTAATACAGTAAGGTCGGTTGATGCCACACGCCATGCCGTATCGATAGCACGATCTAAGCCCGGAGCGGTACCAATAATTCCAAAGCGGTTTTTAATATCCGAGAGATTCATGCAGCTTACTCCAGATTTGTTTTTGAAACTGCTGTTCCCAAAAGCGTTGCGGCGGTGCACGATTCTACCAATACATCCACATATGTTCCGGCAACATAATTCTCTTTCGGGAAAACGATGACTTTGTTCTGTGTATTTCTTCCGGCCAGATATTCGGGCGAGCGCTTCGATGGCCCCTCAACAAGCACCGTAAACACTTTGCCCACATCGCGTTGGTTACTTTCTAGCGAAAGCCGGTTTTGCAGTTGAATGATTTCGTTCAGCCTTCTGAGTTTTGTTTCCTCCGGAATATCATCTTTATATTTTCGTTCAGCCAAGGTTTTAGGTCGTTCTGAATAGCGGAACATGTAGGCAAAATCATATTGAACATGCTCCATTAGACTGAGTGTATCGGCATGCTCTTCTTCTGTTTCGGTGCAAAAGCCCGAAATGATATCGGTCGAAATACCGCAATCGGGAATAATACGGCGAATGGATGCTATCCGCTCGAAATACCATTCGCGGGTATACTGGCGGTTCATCAGTTCGAGAACGCGCGAATTACCGGATTGTACAGGCAGGTGGATGTATTTGCAAATGTTCTCATAACGCGCCATTACCTCTAACACCTGATCGGTCATGTCTTTTGGATGCGATGTCGAAAAACGAATGCGCATCTGAGGAACGGCCAAAGCAACTTTTTCGAGCAATTGGGCAAAGTTCACCGCTTTATCGAGCTCTTCCTGCGAATAAATTTCTTTCTTCAGGCCACCACCCGACCAAAGGTATGAATCCACGTTTTGGCCCAGAAGCGTAATTTCACGGTAACCATTTTCCCATAAGCCCTTCGCTTCTTCAACGATTGTTTCCGGGTCGCGGCTTCGTTCGCGTCCACGTGTAAACGGAACCACGCAAAACGAACACATGTTATCGCACCCTCGTGTAATGGAAACCCAAGCCGATATGCCGTTTCCTCCCAATCGCACCGGACTGATATCAGCGTACGTTTCTTCTTTCGACAGAAGTACATTTATGGCGCGTTGGCCCTCTTCTGCTGTTTTAAGCAAATTAGGCAAGTCGCGGTATGCATCCGGACCAACTACAATATCAACAAGCTGTTCTTCTTCGAGAAGCTTAGACTTGAGACGTTCGGCCATACAACCCAGCACACCAATGATCGCATTGGGATTATTCCGTTTGATGCGGTTGAATTCTGTAAGGCGATTTCGCACACGCTGCTCGGCATTGTCGCGAATAGCGCAAGTATTCACCAAAACCACATCGGCCTCATCTAAATTATTTGTTGTAACAAAACCATCGGCCTTTAAAATTGACGCAACGATTTCGCTATCCGAGAAATTCATCTGACAGCCGTAACTCTCCAAAAACAACTTTCGACCTATCGCATTCGTAGTCGAATCGGCATAAACCTCGCCTTGGCGTTGCTCGTCGATTTGTTTTTCGTTTTGTAAAATATCCACTTTGTAAAATTTGGGGCGACAAAAATACACAAACGACAGCGACTGACAAAATGACACCGCGAATGATTGTTGAAAAAATTCTAATGCTATAGCATTAATAGTAAAAGCGAAATGAAAAATTTGGAAGGGTGGCAATTCTTTTTTTTTCTTTGCCGACCTAACTCCACCAAAACCCCTTAAAATGAGTACGAAAAAAAACAGTTCGCACGATACCATAAAAAACTTGGTTATCGTTGAGTCGCCCGCCAAAGCGAAAACAATTGAGGGTTACCTAGGTGCCGATTTTACCGTGATGTCGAGCTACGGGCATATTCGTGATTTGTGCGATGGCTGCCCAAGTAAAAAAGAAGACTGTCCGGGAACCTGCTTTGTAAAACGTATGGACATTAAAAAGACCTCTGTGCCGGGTGTTGATATTGATCACAGCTACGCGCCATGTTACATCGTTTCTGAAGACAAGAAAAAATTAGTGGAGGAATTGAGGGCAAAGGCTCAAAAATCAGAAATGATTTGGCTCGCATCCGATGAGGACCGTGAAGGAGAGGCTATTTCATGGCATATCTTCGACGAATTAAACTTATCGGAGCAAAATACGCAGCGAATTGTATTTCATGAGATTACAAAGCCGGCAATATTAAAAGCCATCGAAACGCCTCGAAAAATTGACCAACATTTGGTTGATGCTCAACAGGCACGTCGCGTTCTCGACCGCTTGGTGGGGTATGAATTATCGCCGGTGCTCTGGAAAAAGGTGAAGCCCTCGCTTTCTGCCGGGAGGGTTCAGTCGGTAACGGTTCGATTAATCGTTGAACGGGAACGGGAAATTCAACAATTTAAAAGTGAATCGGCCTACCGGGTGGTGGGGTTGTTTGAAATACAGAACAACGGCAAAAAGCAGAGTTTCAAAGCTAGCTTATCGCAGCGTTTTACAAAAAAATCGGATGCAGAAAATTTTCTCAAGGAATGCCAAGGCTCCACATTTAAAATTGGTAAAGTAGAAAAGAGGCCTTCGAAAAAATCGCCTTCTGCACCTTTTACGACATCCACTTTACAGCAAGAGGCTTCTCGTAAACTAGGGTATTCAGTAAGCCAAACCATGGTGCTTGCGCAAAAGCTTTACGAAGCAGGTAAGATTTCCTACATGCGAACCGATAGCGTTAACCTGTCTGAAACCGCGCTGGAAGCAGCAAAGAATCAGATTTCTACTCAGTATGGTGCACAATACCACCAAAAACGAACCTTTGCAAACAAAAACAAAGGAGCGCAAGAAGCACACGAAGCAATAAGGCCGACCGACATGGCCGCTTTAAGTGCCGGAGGTGACAATCAAGAAAAAAAACTATATGAATTAATCTGGAAGCGCACCATTGCAAGTCAAATGGCGGATGCTGCATTGGAGAAAACAACTGCGCAGGTTTTACCTTCGGCATCGAATCTATTTCTGGAGGCCCAGGGAGAGGTTATTCTGTTTGATGGGTTCTTGCGCGTTTACACCGAATCGTTAGATGATGCCGATGTAAATACCGATGAGGATGAAAATTCAGCCATACTACCACCCATGGCCGAAGGGCAAACAACCGATTTAATTGAATTAACAGCAACACAACGATTCAGCAGTGCCCCTCCGCGTTACACCGAGGCCTCACTCGTAAAAAAACTGGAAGAACTCGGAATTGGCAGACCATCTACGTATGCGCCGACCATTTCGACAGTACAAAAGCGAAACTACGTTGTGAAGGAAGACCGCGAAGGCGTTGTGCGGAATTACGAAATTTTACGACTTAAAAATCAGGCCATAACGGCCGAAATCAAAACAGAAAACACGGGGGCAGAGAGAAATAAATTGTTTCCAACCGACATTGGGGCCGTTGTAAACGATTTCCTTAAAGAAAACTTCGAGCAAATCATGGATTTTCATTTTACCGCTAAGGTTGAAAAAGAATTTGATGAGGTTGCAGAGGGAGCAACAAATTGGTGCTCGATGATTAATACGTTTTATGATCCTTTTCACAAAACGGTCGATAAGACACTTGAGGAGTCTGATCGCGCAACAGGGGCAAGATTGTTGGGCCAGGATCCCAAAACCGGCAAGTCGGTTTATGCGCGCATTGGGCGATACGGCCCATTGGCTCAAATCGGCGAAAACGACGATGAGAACAAACGTTTTGCAAATCTACGCAAGGGTCAGCGCATAGAAAGTATATCACTCGAAGAGGCGCTCGATTTGTTTAAGTTGCCTCGCAGTCTTGGCGAATTTGAAACGAAAGAGATGGTTGTGGGCATTGGAAAATTCGGGCCCTACATTCGCCATAACAATGAGTTTTTCTCTTTAGCAAAAACCGATGATCCGATGGGCATTACCAGTGAGCGCGGAATCGAAATTATTCTCGAAAAACGAGATGCGAACGCGAAAAAAAAAATTCGCGTTTTTGATACCGACCCTGTAATTTCCATTCTAAATGGCCGCTATGGTCCTTATATAAGCCAAGGAAAAGAAAACTATAAAATTCCGAAGGATAAAACTCCGGAAAACTTATCGCTTGAAGATTGTCTCGAAATAATCACTGCTGCAAAAGCCTCCGGATCAGACAAAAAACCCAAAAGGCGATTTAATAAAAATACGCCAAGTCCATGAGTGTTTTTTCCAAATTCGATAGTTCATGTATCGAACATGTTCGTTCGGAAGGCTTTAAATCTCTGCAAATTGGTTCACAAATTTCAGTTTGGGATGCCGATTTTTTTGTCCAAAATAAAACGCCGGGATTATTATTGTTTTCATATTGTGAAGAAGGAGAAGAGGATTCGACCACCGTTATTAGGCGGGCTTTATATACGCTTTACAGCAATTGGCCAGCAATTGCATTAGCCGATGCCGGACATTTTGTGGGACAGGCGGAAGATCTGCCCGAGACAATGCTCGAAATGCGCAGTTTGGGTTTTGTTCCGATTTTAATTACACCCTATCAATCGTCGACATATTACGCATACGCTGCATTTTGCGCAGCAGAAGAAACGGTTAATCTATTGTCGGTAGATGAAGCTCCTGATTTGGGTGAAATGACAGAGCTAATTGGCGAAAAAAACTGGTTAACTCATCTAATATCGCATACCCCAAATTTTTTGTTTAATTACTCATTGTTGGCTTACCAGCAATATCTGAGCAACCCCGAGGCATTGAAAATATTGGAGAATTTCCATTTCGATTTAATTCGCCTTGGTGAAGTACGAGAAAAAATAAAATTAACCGAGCCGTTTTTCCGAAATGCTGAGCTAGTTAGTTTTGATCTGGGCGCTGTGCGTTCATCCGATACGGGCATATTAGACAATTCGAATCCCAATGGACTTTATGCAGAAGAAGCCTGCAGATTAATGCGCTATGCCGGACATGGAGGCAAGTTAAAGTGCATTGTACTTTCCGGCTTCTCGGGGATGGGGATAAATACCATCAGTGCTGCATTGCTAGCACAATTGATATGGCATCTCACCGATGGTTATTCATCGCGCATTGATGATGGACAATTTGGAAGAGATACAGATTTTTTAACCTACACCATTGGTGCTACCAGCGAAGTGGAAGAACTTGTTTTTTTTAAAAGCGTTCGCAGCGGAAGGTGGTGGATGAAAGTGCCATCCTTTGCCAAATTGCACGGGCGATCGAACCGACATCACATTGTGCCTTGTAATTACGAAGATTATGAGCAGGCCCTATCGGGAGAGCTTCCTGAAACATGGTGGCGAACCCACCAAAAGCTAACTTAATTTTTAGCTTTGATATTCAGCGCGTTATGGCCTATTGACGACATTTTATTAACCGCTTATCCACAATTTAACTTGTGGATGTGAAATTAATTTGCGTATTTTAGCGACCTTATATTGAATAACGCACTAAAACAAACGCCCAATGAAAAGACGGATAGCCGTTGCTGCCCTTGCACTCTGCTCGCTTAAAAGCTTCTCTCAGCAAGATCCTCAGTTGAGTATGAATATGTTTAACCGCATGGCAGTTAATGCCGGTTACGCAGGTACAACAGGGTCCATTTGTGCAACAGCAATCGGTCGTAACCAGTGGATGGGCTTTGAGGGCAACCCCAGCACATTTATCCTCAATTTAGACGCTCCGGTTAAAGTTTTAAAAGGCGGCTTGGGCCTTTCTATTATGAGCGATCAGATTGGAGTTGAAAATTCTGTTCAAGCTAAACTTGCTTATTCGTATCATTATGCACTAGGGGACGGTATGCTCGGCGGGGGGCTTGATGTTGGTATCATCAACAAGACTTTGGGCAAAGGGTTAAACCCACTTCAGAGCGGAGACCAATCCATTCCGGTTTCTGAACTATCTGCAACCGCCTTTGATGTGGGCGTTGGCGCATATTATACTTCGCCAACGTTTTATGCTGGAATTTCGGCAAACCACCTACCGCAATCAACTTTTGATATGGGAACGGTTCAATACAAATCCCGCATGCACCTCTATTTTATGGGTGGGTATAATTTGCAACTTGCAAACCCTGATTTAATGGTGGTTCCCTCAATTTTTGTTAAAAATGCAGCCTCTACACAATTAGATGTAAACTGTAACGTTCACTATAAAAGCCGCTACTTCGGCGGTTTATCATATCGTATGCAAGACGCTGTTGTTGTAATGTTAGGTGGAAATGTGTGGAAAGATTTGAAATTAGGGTTGGCCTATGACGTAAACACATCAAAGCTCAATCCCTACAATAATGGTACATTGGAGTTCATGTTGAACTATTGTTTCAAGATTAAAATTGAAAAACCACGGCAGGTATACCGTAACGTAAGATATTTATAAAACTTGCAGAAACCGGTTTCTAAGCCCTTCGTTTACCTCACTCAAAACAGGCCATCAGATTGTTTCAAACTATACAATCCAACGCAAACCTGAAAACTATGATAAATCCACGTAATTTTTCTGCTAATGCGATTTCCGGAGCACTTATGCTCGGAGCTGCAGTAATGCTGAGCAGCTGCGGAAACGACGGCAATGGATACCTTACCGGTGTTCAAGGTCGGGAAAATTGGTTCCAGGAAGACCCTTATGGCATGGTTTACATTCCAATGGGAAGTTTTAACATGGGACCAAGCGATCAGGACGTTACTTTTGGAGTTACGGCACAGTCAAAAACCGTTTCGCTTCCTGCTTACTATATGGATCAAACCGAAATCACGAACAACGAGTACCGCCAGTTCGTAGATTGGGTTAGAGACTCCATTGCGCGACGGATGCTTGGTGAAGTTGATGAAGAAACCTGGTTAATTACAACCGATCAGTTCGATCAGGACTACCCGGTTCCGCATCTTAACTATGATGAGCGTCTAAAATACGATGATAAAGACGAAGAAATTCGTGAAGCGCTCGAGCCTATGTATTTGCCCGAAAACGAACGTTTTTATGGCCGAAAGGAATTCGACACCCGAAAGTTTTTCTTCGACTTTTGGTGGATTGACTATCAAGCTGCCGCTAAACGGGCAAATCGTCCGCAAGGTCTTAAAGATCGTTCTAAATTCATTGTTAAAGAAAGTGTGAACGTTTATCCCGATACACTTGCGTGGATTCATGATTTCACTTATTCGTACAACGAACCGCTCACAAACATGTATTTCTGGCATCCCGGATATGATGACTATCCTGTAGTTGGAGTAAACTGGAAACAAGCGCGCGCATTCAGTGTTTGGCGAACCAATCTTCGTAATGGATATCTTGAGGAAAACGGAAACACTTACGAGCAAAACTATCGCTTGCCAACCGAGTCAGAATGGGAATATGCTTCGCGTGGTGGACTTGATTTAAGTCCTTATCCTTGGGGCGGTCCTTATATTCGAAACAGTGTGGGGTGCTTCCTTGCCAATTTCAAACCTTTGCGTGGTAATTACATCGACGACGGTGGCTTAACCACACTCCGCGCAGACATGTACAATCCGAACGGATATGGCTTATACTGTATGGCAGGAAATGTTGCCGAGTGGACCTCGAACGCATACGATGAATCTGCTTATAACTTCTCTCACGACAATAGTCCGGATTATAGTTATGAGGCAAAAGAAAGCGATCCTATTGCGCTTAAGCGTAAAGTAATACGTGGCGGCTCTTGGAAAGATGTTTCTTATTTTCTTCAAACCGGAACTCGCACCTACGAGTACCAAGACACAGCCAAATGCTATATCGGTTTTCGCTGTGTTATCTCTTACATTGGTCGTGACAAGTATGACGTTACCGACTAATGCTTGAATTCCATTCTTTTGTAAACTCTAATTTTTTTTTCATCCACACACTTTAATTCAAAAAAACAATGGCAAATTTTCTTGCAACGAAAAAAGGGAAAAGAATCATGGGCATGGTCTATGGACTTGGTGCAGCGGTTGTAATCGTAGGAGCACTTTTTAAAATCCTCCACTGGCCCGGAGCGAACGAGATGCTTACAGTTGGTCTTTTAACAGAGGCTGCAATTTTCTTTCTTTCTGCTTTTGAAAAACCACATGAAGATCCGGATTGGACATTGGTTTACCCTGAGCTTGCTGGAATGCATGATGAAAACCATGGCCATGATAAAAAAGCAGTTAAAGCATCAAATAGCAAGGATGCTGTTTCGCAGCAACTTGATAAAATGCTAGAAGAGGCTAAAATTGGTCCTGAATTAATTGAAAGTCTCGGACATTCTTTCAAGGCTCTTTCAGACAACACATCTAAATTGGCTGATATTACAGATGCTTCTGTTGCTACTGATGAATATGTTTCTAACATTAAGTCTGCTTCAAATCAAGTTGGAACACTTGCAGAACGCTATATGAAGGCGTCTGAGTCGCTCGACAGCATTACACTTACAAATGCTGATGGTCAGAGCTACGGCGAACAATTACAGCGCGTTTCTAAAAACTTGTCTGAATTGAATTCTGTTTATGAATTACAACTCCGTGGTGCAGAACAACATTCTCAAGCTACAACCAAATTCTATGATGGCATCGAGCAATTAATGAGCAATCTTCAGGATTCCGTTAATGACACGAAGCGCTACAAGGAAGAAATGTCGCAGCTTACTACAAATTTGACTTCGCTCAACACCATTTATGGTAACATGCTTAGTGCAATGAACATCAATCGTTAATCGTTTCTTTCACAAATCTAATTTCTAAAAGAGAAAAAAATGGCAGGTGGTAAAGAAACGCCCAGACAGAAAATGATCGGGATGATGTATTTGGTGCTTACGGCGCTTCTGGCGCTTAACGTATCAAAAGAAATCCTAGATGCTTTCGTAGTTGTAAATAATGGTTTGGTTCAAACAGATAAGAATTTCACCAATAACAACAATTTATTGTACTCATCGCTTGAGGCACAGTTGGCAAATGATCCGGTTCGTGCAAGAAAAGCTGTGGATGATTCCAAAAAGCTAAAAAAATGGGCGAATGATGTTCATCAATACATCAACGATCTCAAAACCGAGTTAATCGTAGCTGAGGATCAGGTTGCTAAAGAAGCTGCTGTTAAAAAACTGGATAGCTTATCGACCGTTCAAAACAAAGATAAATACGACAATTGCACGCGCATCATGTGTGGCGATGGAACGGCAAATGCGAAAGGAAAAGCAACAGATCTTAAAAATAAAATCATCGAGTTCAAAAAGAACATGATGAGTATTCTTCCTGAATCTGTTAAGAAAACAACGAATTTAGGCTTAAAAACCGAAGACCCTCCCAAAAAAGGGACTGCAGTTGAAACTTGGGAAATGGAGAAGTTCTACCATTTACCCATTGCTGCGCAAATCGTTAACCTAACGCAATTGCAAACAGAAATTCGCAATGCAGAAGGAACGGTTTTAAACGAGTTGTTTAAATCCATTGGGGCAAGAACGATTAAGGTTGATAAACTTGCCGCTCAAATGGTTCCTTCGGCAAACGTTGTTGCAATAGGTGATGAATTTACAGCTAAGATTTTCGTGGCGGCATTGAATACTTCTTCGATTCCAGATGTTAATGTAAACGGCCGTGTTATTACCGAGGTAGATGAAAATGGCTTTGTCGTTTTTAAGGCACGTCCATCTGCCGAAGGGGAACAAAAAGTGAAGGCTTCGGTTAAATTTAAAAATGCCGATGGTCAGGACGAGGTTTCTGAAAAAGAGTTTACCTATACTGCCGTTAAGCCGAATGCCGTTGTTTCTCCAACTAAAATGAATGTTTTCTACATTGGTGTTGACAACCCCGTTTCAATTTCTGTTGCCGGTTCTGCTCCAGATAAAATTGAGGCAAGCCTACAAGGTGCGACCGGAACGCTTACGCGTGTAAAAGGCGGTGAGTTCATTGCAAAAGTTTCTGGTGGTTCTAAGTGTACGATTCCTGTTTCTGTGAAAAAACTAGATGGCAAGGGAACTACATCTATGGGGGCGCCCGAATTCCGTATCAAACGAATTCCAGACCCTGT